>DBMG01000009.1:24858-67318 GCA_002304785.1 Candidatus Accumulibacter sp. UBA704
ACGGTATCCGGTTCGCGACGCTGGGTCACGTGACGCGACGTACCCGGCTTGCGCCGATCGAGTTCGGCCTGGATGTCCGCCTCGCAAAGCTCGAGCCCGGGGGGGCAACCATCGACGACACAGCCGATGGCCGGGCCGTGCGATTCACCAAAGGAAGTGACCGTGAATAAAGTTCCGAATGTATTGCCTGACATGATGTTCCGTAGGGCTATAGAATTGGCGGAAAGTCTAGCACGCCCTTACGTCGGACCACGATCCCGCCCATGCGCAACAAGCCAAAACCACCCGCCAAACAACCATTGCGACCAGGCACACCGCCGGGCGACCAGCCGCTGCCGAATCCGCTGCGCCAGGCTGACACTCGCTGGCAGCGCACGGTGCGCTACGGCTGGGACAAGGGCGGATCGCGCGGCGGACGGAAGTAGCGCCGACTGCTGTCGAGTCGCCCCGCAAAACCCACCGATCCCGGACAAACTGCCTTGACTAAGAGCCGATCGGTGCTAGCATTTGTTAATTAACTAACCAGTCAGTTATATATGCCAACAACGCCCCCCGCTCCGCGCTGGCGCCGGCGCTCGGACGCCCGCCCCCAGGAACTGCTCGACGCAGCACTGGAGACATTCGTCGAACGCGGCTACGCGGCGACCAACATGGATGAAATCGCCCGTCGGGCCGGCGTCAGCAAGGGAACGCTGTATCTGTATTACCCCGGGAAAGCCGAACTGCTCAAGGCCGTGGTCCGCCAATCGCTGCTCGGCAACCTCGCCGAGGCGCAAACGCTGGCCAGTGCACACAGCGGCACTTTCCGGGAACTGCTCAACTACTTCCTGGGGGAATTCACACGACGAATTTCGCGCACGAACATTTCCGGCATACCCAAGCTGATCCTTGCCGAATCAGGAAACTTCCCGGAAATAGCGCAGTTCTACTTCGATGAGGTGATTCAGCGGGCCAGGAAACTGATCACTGACATCTTGCGCCAAGGCATTGCCTGCGGTGAGTTCCGCCCGGTCGACCCCGACTACGCCTGGCGGATGATCGTCGCACCTCTGGTCCTCGGCGTTTTATGGAAACACACGTTCCAGCCCTTCGAGCCGGACGGGCTGGATTTCGATCGTTATCTGGATTGCCAGCTCGACATGCTGGCGCACGGATTGGTCGCTAGTGAAGTGCCTGTCGGGAGGAACACGCCATGAAGGCCAGGATCATTCTGCCGATCGTGATTGTCATCGCAGTGGCCGTCGGGGGAGTCGCCTATTTCCGTAACGGCAACGAGCCCACCGCCGACCTGACCCTGCACGGAAATGTCGACATCCGTCAGGTCGAACTGGCCTTCAACGCCAACGGACGGATCTCGAGCATCGAGGTGCGGGAAGGCGATACCGTTCGAGCAAACCAGTTGCTCGCGCGCCTGGACACCGAACGTCTCGCCCTTTCGTTGCGGCAAGCCGAGGCCCAGGCCGCCGCGCAACAACAAGCCGTCAGGCGCCTGGAAGCGGGGTCGCGCCCCGAGGAGGTCCGGCAGGCCCGGGCGCAACGCGATGCGGCACGCGTGACGATGGACGAAGCAGAAAATTTCTACCGGCGACAGCAGAGCCTCGTCGAACGCAATTTCATCTCGCAACAGCAAGCCGACAACGCGCGGTTCGCCCTCGACAAGGCCCGCGCCCAATGGCAAGCGGCGAGCGAGTCAGCGCGCCTGGCCGAACTTGGCCCGCGACAGGAAGACATCGCCGCCGCGCGTGCCACGCTCGCCGCCTATGAAGCTGCGGCCGCACAGCTTCGCCGCGACATCGGCGAAGGTGAGTTGCGCGCGCCGTCCGATGGCGTTATCGACAAGCGCATCCTCGAAGTCGGCGACATGGCCTCGCCGCAAAAGACCGCCTTCACACTCGCTCTGACCGATCCGCTTTGGGTACGCGTGTGGCTGCCCGAAACTTTCCTCGGTCGGATTCCTGTCGGCGCAGGAGCCACCATCCAGACCGACAGCCATCCCGGAAAGGCCTACCCGGGCTGGATCGGACATGTTTCGCCCAGCGCTGAGTTCACTCCCAAGTCGGTCGAAACCGCGGACATCCGCTCCAGCCTCGTTTACCAGACCCGGGTTTACGTCTGCACGGGAGCGAACGAACTGCGCCAAGGCATGCCTGCGACGGTCAGGATCGCACTCGATCAGGCGCCTCCGGGACAGGACGACAAACCATGCCGGGGCGACTCGCCGGCTCGTTGAACATGCCTGACTCGGAGCCACCGATTCTCGTCGTCGACCGCCTGACGAAATCATTCGCTGCGGGCAAGCAACGCATACAAGCGTTGGACGACGTGAGCTTTGCCGTCGCCCCCGGCGTCATTACCGGACTCATCGGACCGGACGGCGCCGGCAAGACCACGCTGATGCGTCTCGCCGCCGGCCTGCTGGTTCCGGATTGCGGCACGGTCACCGCACTCGGCCTGGACGCCACCCGGAATTCGCTCGCAGTGCAGGCCGCCCTCGGGTACATGCCCCAGCGCTTCGGCCTCTACGAGGATCTGACCGCGCAGGAAAACCTCGATCTCTACGCCGACCTGCAGGGCGTTCCAAAGGAAAGCAGAAAGGATCGTTACGCTGAACTGATGCACATGACCGGCCTGCAGCCCTTCGTCGACCGGCTGGCCGGCCGCATGTCCGGCGGCATGAAACAGAAACTCGGCCTGGCGTGCACACTGGTCCGCCCGCCACGCCTGCTGCTGCTCGACGAACCGACGGTCGGCGTCGACCCGGTATCGCGACGCGAGCTTTGGGCTATCGTCAATCGCTTGGTGGCCGAATCGGGCATGAGCCTGCTCCTGTCCACCGCCTATCTCGACGAAGCCGAGCGCTGCCAGGACGTCATCCTGCTGCATGAAGGCAAGGTGCTCGACCGGGGACCGCCGGCGCGAATGAGCGCGCGCATGGACGGGCGCGCGTGGTCCGTGCTCGCCCCCACACGGTCTCTCCGGGCCTTGCAAATGACGCTGACGGGTACCCCCGGCGTCGTCGACGCCCTGGTGCAGGGCGAGCAAGTGCGCATCGTGACGACCGCCAGCGGCTTTCCGGAAGACCTCGCCTGCCGGCCGGAGATGGCCGGGAATACAATAACTCCGGTAGCGCCACGCTTCGAGGATGTCTTCGTCGACATGCTGAGAAGCCGGACGGAAAACCCGCAACATCCGCGCCTCCGTCCGACAGCTCGCATCGAAGGTGACCACGCGCCGCGCGACGAGGCCCCGGTTGTTATCAAGGTGAACGAACTGGTACGGAAATTCGGTGACTTCCGGGCCGTCGACGGAGTCAGCTTCGACGTCCGGCGAGGCGAGATCTTCGGCCTCCTCGGCGCCAACGGCGCGGGCAAATCGACGACATTCCGCATGCTCTGCGGCCTGCTTCCCGCCAGCAGCGGGCATCTGGAAATCGCCGGCCACGACCTCCGCCACGCCGCCGCGACAGCACGCGAGCGCATCGGCTACATGTCGCAGAAATTCTCCCAGTACACCAACCTGAGCGTAGGGCAAAACCTCGACTTCTTCGCCAGTGCCTACGGCCTCGCGGGGAAGCGCCATCGTGAGCAGCTGGAATGGGCGGAGGAGGAATTCGACCTCGGCCGCTACCGCAATCAGCTTGCCGGCGATCTGCCGCTCGGCTACAAGCAGCGGCTGGCGATGGCGTGCGCACTGATGCACGGTCCGGATATCCTTTTTCTCGATGAACCGACGTCGGGGGTCGATCCCTTGGCCAGGCGCGAGTTCTGGCAACGCATAAATGCCCTCGCGCTGGCCGGCGTTACCGTCCTGGTGACGACTCACTTCATGGAAGAAGCCGAATACTGCGACCGCCTGGTGATCATGGCCGCGGGCCGCATCCTGAACATGGGCGACCCGGCGACAATCAAGGCAGCAGCCCGCAGCCCGGAACATCCTCAGCCGAGCATGGAGGATGCGTTCATCAAGCTGGTGGAGAACGCCCCTTGATCCTCCAGACCAAACCATTCCGCAAGAACGGCTCCATGCGCCTGAGAGCCTTGGTGCGCAAGGAATTCCTGCAGATCGTGCGCGACCCGAGCAGCATCGCCATCGCCTTCCTGATGCCGCTGTTCCTGTTGCTGCTGTTCGGTCACGGCGTATCGCTGGATGCCGACCACGTTCCGATCGCCTTCGTCGCCGAGCAGCCTTCGGCGGACACCCGCGATTTCGAAGCGAGCCTGCTCGGCAGCCATTACTTCTCGGTGGTTCACCACGGCTCCATGCCGGAAGCCGAGCAGGCCTTGCGCGAAGGCACCGTGAACGCCGTCGTGCGCCTGCGTGCCAACTTCGGCGAGCGTCTGCGTCGCCCGGACGGCGCGCCGATCCAGGCCATCGTCAACGGCGTCGACGCCAATACGGCGCGCCTGACGCTGGGTTATCTCGAAGGCGCCTGGGGCAACTGGCTGACACGGCGCGCTGCCAGCAACGATAAGCAGCTGAATACGCCGGTCATAATGGAGCAGCGCATCTGGTTCAACAGCGAATTGAAGAGCCGGAACTTCCTGGTCCCCGGACTGGTGGCGATCATCATGACGCTGATCGGCGCCCTGCTCACCGCGCTGGTCATGGCCCGCGAGTGGGAACGCGGCACGCTCGAGGCACTGCTGGTGACACCGGCAACCATGACCGAAATCCTTCTGGGGAAGATCATCGCCTATTTCGTCCTCGGAACGGGGGGCATGCTGATGACCGTCGGATTGGCCGTGTGGCTGTTCGGCGTCCCGCTGCGCGGCTCGTTCTGGCTGCTGTGGGCTTGCGCTTCGTTGTTCCTGCTCGCTGCGCTGGGCATGGGCCTGACCATCTCGACGCTGGCGCGCAACCAGTTCGTCGCTGGCCAGATCGCCATCGTCGGTACATTCCTGCCGGCCTTTCTGCTCTCGGGCTTCATCTTCGACATCGAAAGCATGCCAGCCGCGGTACAGGCCATCACCCATGTGGTCGTCGCGCGTTATTTCGTCTCGATCGTGCAGACGCTGTTCCTGGCCGGCGACGTGTGGGCGGTGGTGCTACCCAACGCGCTGGCGCTGCTGCTGATGGCAGTCCTCTTCCTTGGCGTCACCTGGCGCAAGTCGAGAAAGCGGCTGGAATGAAGGAAAGATGCCCATGCTGACCCCTGCCCTGACCCGGATCATCGCCCTCATCGTCAAGGAATTCCTGGCACTGCTCAAGGATCCGAAAAGCCGCTCGGTGCTGATCGGACCACCGTTCATCCAGCTGATCGTCTTCGGCTACGCCGCGACCTTTGAACTGAAGGACATCCCCTACGCCGTCTACAACGAAGACCGCGGCGCGATCTCGCGCACCCTGGAGGCGGCGTTCGCCGGCGCCCCCACGTTTCGCCGGGTGGCGACGCTCTCGTCCGAAGAGGAAATGGCGCCCTTGATCGACAGCCGCAAGGTCTTGCTGGTCATCCACATCGGCCAGCGTTTTTCCGACCACCTGCTGTCAGGCGGAAACAGTCCGGTCGAAGCCCCCATGCAGGTCATCATCGACGGTCGAAATTCCAATACGGCAATGGTGGCCATGAACTACGTGCGCAGCATCGTCGACCAGTTCAACCGGCAATGGATGCGCGAGCGCGGCCAGGCGGGCATGCCGGCCTACCTGGAATCGCGCGCCTGGTTCAACCCGAATCTCGAAAGCCGGTGGTTCTTCGTTCCCGGCATCATCGGCATGCTGGCGTTGATCACCACCATCCTCGTCACAGCAATGACCGTGGCGCGTGAACGCGAACAGGGCACGTTCGACCAGTTGCTGGTAACTCCGCTGAGGCCCGCTGAAATACTCCTCGGCAAGACCCTGCCGGGGTTTCTGATCGGAATGGTGCAAGGCACCGTGATCCTGCTCATTGTCACGCTGTGGTTCAAGGTGCCGCTGCTCGGCAGTCTGCCCGCGCTGTACTGCGGCCTGGCGCTCTTTCTGCTTTCCGGTGTCGGCGTCGGGCTGCTGATCTCCTCACTGGCGGTCACTCAGCAGCAGGGGCTCCTCGGCGCTTTCCTGTTCGTGGTACCGGCCATCACTCTTTCCGGCTTCGCCACGCCGATCGCCAACATGCCGCCGATCGTCCAGGCGATTACCCGGATCGACCCGCTGCGCTACTTCATGGTCATCCTGCGCAAGGTCTTCCTGGAAGGGGCAGGCTTCGACGTGCTGGCCCACCAGTTCTGGCCGATGGCGCTGATCGGAACAACCGCGCTGGCGCTGGCCAGCTGGCTGTTCCGGCACCGCATGTATTGAGCAAGTGCTCCGGCCGCCGACAGGGTGCGGCCGGAATGACAGAAATCAACCAAGATCGATCGGCACGAACAGTTTGGCGTCGCGCCGCTGGATGAGCAGGGCGACGCGCTTGGATGCCTTGGCTACCAGGGCACGCAACTGGTCAACGGTGGTCACGGCTTCACCATTGACCGAGAGCACCACGTCGCCCGGGCGAATCCCAGCCCGGGCCGCCGCTCCGGATACGTTCTCCACCAACAGGCCGCCCTTGCCGTCGAGTTGACGGCGCTCTTCCGCGGTGAGCGCGCGTAGAGCCAAGCCCAGCTTGCCCTGCGCAGTTTCCTTGCTCTCCGTGCTGGCGACCTTTTCCTCCTTCACTCCGCCGACCTTGACCGAAATCTCGCGCATGCTGCCTTTTCGCCAGATCTGCAGCTTGGCCGTTTCGCCAGGACGGATGGCAGCCACCAGCGGCGGCAGTTCGTTCGATGACAGGATCTCCTTGCCGTTCAGGGACATGATCACGTCACCGGGTTCAAGACCGGCCTTGGCCGCCGGACTGTCGTTCTCGACCGAACTGATCAGAGCCCCGGCCGGTTTGCTCAGCCCGAAGGACTCGGCCAGCGACTGATTGACTTCCTGGATCGAAACTCCGATCCGGCCGCGTTGCACCTTGCCGTGCTTGACGATCTGGTCCTGCACAGAAATGGCCACGTCGATCGGAATGGCAAAGGACAGCCCCTGGTAACCACCGGTACGACTGTAAATCTGCGAGTTGATGCCGATCACTTCGCCGGCCATGTTGAACAGCGGACCGCCTGAATTGCCCGGATTCACCGCCACGTCGGTCTGAATGAACGGAACGTAGTTGTCATCTGGCAGCGAACGCGACACGGCCGACACAATCCCAGCACTGGCGCTACTCTCAAAGCCATAGGGAGAACCGATCGCCAGCACCCACTCGCCGACGCGCAGGTTGGCCGAACTGCCGATCTTGACCGTTGGCAGATTGCGCGCCTCGATACGCAGCACGGCCACGTCGGTGGCCTTGTCGGCACCCAGCACCTTGGCCTTGAATTCACGCTTGTCGTTGAGGCGGACGATCACCTCGTCCGCGCCATCGATGACGTGCGCGTTGGTCAGGATAAGGCCGTCCTCGCGCAAGATGAACCCCGAGCCCTGGCCGCGGATCTGCCGCTCGCCGCGCTGCTGCGGGATGCGGAAATGGCGGAAGAACTCGTAGAACGGATCGTTAGGATCGAGTCCCGGGAAATCCGCCCCGTCTGACCCCTTGACCTTGCCCGACATGCTGATATTGACGACGGCCTGGCCGTTGCGGGCAACAATCGCGCTCATGTCGGGGAGTGCCAAAGCGGGGCTTGAGGACGAAGGATTGGCTTGGGCATGTGCCAGCCAGGGCGACGAACCGAAGACCGTCGAATAGGCACCGGACAACGCCGCCGTTAACAGGGCAACGATCACACCCTTTTTCAATAGCTGCAGTCTCATCGTCATTCTCCTTTCCATTCGGGCAAAGAAACCACTTTGCGATGGATGAAGCGTACAACCTGAAGACTTAAAAACAACTTAAGAGTTCTGACCGAATGATTTCGAGAACACCACCCGCACCCGCAGCCCCCCCGACGCCGCGTCACCCAAATCAACCGTTGCGGCATGCCGCTGGGCGATTTTTCTGACGATAGTCAATCCCAGTCCGCTGCCGGATTCTCCATCCGCCTCGCCGCCTCGTCGGTAGAACCGGTCGAAAACCCGCTCGCGTTCCTCGGCAGGGATACCCGGTCCCGTATCGGCCACCTCAAGGACCGCCTGCCCGTTCTCGACAGAGCATGAAACGTCAACGCGCCCACCGCGCGGCGTATAGCGCAAGGCATTACCGATCAGGTTGGAGAGCAGTATCCTCAGTGCGCCAGCGTCGCCAGAAACAACCGCTGCGTCATCGGCATGAACCACGCCAAGGTCGATTCCCCGCGCATCCGCCAGCCGTGAATGTTCGGTCACCGCTTCGCGCACCAGCCCGGCCAGGCCGACCTCGGCAAAGCTCGACTCGGTGGCGCCGGGCTCCTGCCGAGCCAGCGTCAGCATCTGCTGGACCGTATGCGTCGCCCGCTGCAGGCCGTTCCGCAACTCCCCGAGCGCCGCATGCCTTTCATCATCCGACAGCGAACGTTCCACCAATTGCGTCTGCAGTTGCAGGGCGGTCAGCGGCGTACGCAATTCGTGCGCCGCGTCGGCAACGAATGCCCGCTGCGCATCGAGCGCCGCTTTCAGGCGAGTCAAGAGGTCGTTCAAGGACTCGACCAGCGGACGCACCTCCTCCGGCACCTCCTCTGCGGGCAACGGGTCCAGAGAATCCGCGGTGCGGTCCTGCACCGACTGCGCCAGCCGGCCGAGCGGTCGCAGTCCGCGCCCGACCATCCACCAGATGAGCAAGCCGAGTACCGGCAGGAGCACAAAGAAGGGCATCAGCGTGCGCCAGGCAGCCCTTGCGGCAAGCTGGTCGCGCACCCGCATCGGTTGTGCCACGGCGATCGTCTGGCCGTGATATTGGATGGTGTACAGACGCCAGGCGCCTTCATCCGTTTCAGTCGTTGAAAACCCGAGCCGGGTCAGTTCGGGCAAAGTGTCGTGCGGCCGGGAAAAGAAAACCGTGAGACCGTTTTGATCCCACACCCGGATCACGTAATCCAGGCTTGCGTCGCTGGCCAGCGCTTCGGCAGACCCCTGGAACCGTTGATCCCGTAGCGACAGGGCGATCTGCTCCAGATGGTAGTCGAACAACGCACCCGCCTCGTCGCGCGCTGCCTGGTAGGTCGCCCAGCCGCCCAGCAGCATGGCGAAGCACATAGTTCCCAGCAGGGCCAGGAGGAGATTGCGGCGGATGGAAGTCATGATTCGGAAGGAACCATGTAACCAACGCCGCGAACATTGCGAATCCTGTCCGCACCCAGCTTTCGGCGCAGGGAATGGATGTACACCTCGACGGCGTTGCTTTCGATTTCCTCGTCCCAGCCGTAAAGGCTTTCCTCGATCTGGGCGCGGGACAGAGGCATGCCGGGCTGCTTCATCAAGGCATGCAGCAGCGTAAACTCACGCTTGGACAAGGCAACCGGCGAACCGCCAAGTGTCACCACGTGCTTCGCCGGATCGAGCGCAAGTGGTCCGACCTCGATGACGGGCGAAGCCCGCCCGCCCTGCCGGCGCGTCAACGCCCGGATGCGCGCCGAAAGCTCGTCGAGATCGAACGGCTTGACCAGATAATCGTCGGCGCCGGCATCGAGCCCTTTGACCCGATCAGCCACCGAATCACGCGCGGTGATCACCAGTACCGGCGTCGCCACCCCTTTTCGACGCAGGCCCGCCAGCAGCTCCAGTCCACTCTTGCGCGGCAGACCCAGGTCGAGCAGGATCAGCTCGTATACACCATCGGCTATCGCCAGCTCTGCCGCCGCGCCGTCGCGCACCCAATCGACGGTATGGCCTTCCTGCTTCAGGCCGCGCTGGACGCCGGCGCCAATCATCGGGTCATCTTCGACAAGCAGCAACCGCATGTCCCGTTCTCCGCTTCACGTCGTGGATCATGGCGACATGATACCTGCGCGGCCGGCATGTCGTCAGGCAGCGAGCCAGTTGACCAGGCCTCCGGTAAATACGAGATGGACGAACAAGCCAGCACCGAGCAGCAGCGGTTTCACGCCAGCCTGCCCCATGCGCGCCAGATTGGTATCAATCCCCAGCGAAGCCATGGCCACCGTCAGCAACAGGACTCCGGCGAGACGCAACGCATCGACCAGGGGAACCGGGAGTATGTGCAAGGAATTCACGCCGGCCAGCACGACGAACATCACGGCGAACCACGGAATCGGCACGGAGCGCTTTTCTCCGAAACCTCCGCGGTCGCCGAAAAACAGTCCGACCATCATCAGGAACGGCACCAGCAGCATTACCCGGATCATCTTGACGATCACCGCGTTGCCGGCGACGTCCTCGCCAATCGCGCTGCCGATGGCCACGACCTGCGCCACTTCATGCACCGTCGACCCGACATAGACGCCGAAATCGAAGACCCCGTCGCCCAACCAGACGTGGATTGCAGGATAGAGGAGCATTGCCAGCGTGCCGAACAGCACCACCGTTGCCACGGCCACGGCGCTTTTTTCCGCCACCGCGCCACGGTCCGAAGGCAGCATCGGCACCGTCGCCACTACCGCCGCCGCCCCGCAGATGGCACTGCCGGCGGAGGCCAGCAGGACCGTTTCGCGATCCATCCCGAGCAGTCGGCGTCCCAGGGTCCAGCCGACCAGCAGCGTGGACGTGACCATGACCAGATCCACCAGTATTCCCGTACTTCCCACCTGGACGATCTGCTGCGCGCTCAGGTTGAATCCGTAGAGCGCCACTCCCGCCCGCAGGAACCGGCGCTGCGCGAAGACCAGTCCGGGGCGGAAACGCCCCTTGCCCAACGTCGGCGCGATATTCCCCAGCACGGCGCCAATCAGGATGGCCAGCGTCAGGGAGCTGACCCCGTACTGCCGCAGCCCGTCCCACTGAATGAATCCCCAAGCCGTTGCCGCGATGGCGGCAACCAGCAGCACTCCGGGAAAAACGCCATTGTTCTTGACCATGCCAGACCTTCCTCGATAGACATGGCGAACAGTAACGGCAGGCTATACAATCTGTAAAACAGATAATTTAAATAATTTCGATTTGTTTTTTAGATGAAAATCACCCTGCGCCAACTTGAGATCTTTTCCGCCATCGCCAGCCACGGACACGTCACGCGCGCGGCTGAAGCCATCGCCATGACCCAATCGGCGGCCAGCACGGCACTCTCCGAACTCGAGCAGCAACTGGGAACAACGCTGTTCGACCGCATCGGCCGGCAACTGCTGCTCAACGAGGCGGGGAGGCAGTTGTTGCCGAAGGCACTCGACGTGCTCGACCGAATCCGCGAAATCGAGGCCGCCACGCAAAGCGGCGATCTCGCCTTCGACCTGCACCTCGGCGCCAGCCTGACCATCGGCAATCACTTGCTGCCCCCTCTGCTCGCCGAACTGGGCCGCCGGCACCCGCATGGCCAGGTGCGCCTCGCACTGAAGAACACCGAGCAGGTCGTTGCCGACCTGTTGAATTACCGCATTGACCTGGGATTCGTCGAAGGACCGGTGCAGGATGAGCGGCTGCGACGCTTCGTCTGGCACCAGGACCGGCTCAACGTATTCACCCGCCCGGACCATCCCCTGGCAGGCCGGACTGCGACACACGACGACCTGAAAACCGTGCCGTGGATTCTGCGCGAGAAGGGTTCCGGCACGCGCGAAGTGTTCGACCGCGCCCTGGCCAGCGCGGCGCTACCCTGCACGATCGCCTTCGAACTGGAGCAACCGGAAGCCATTCGCCAGTGCGTGCGCAATGGTCTGGGCCTCGGCTGCCTGTCCACACTGGAACTGCGCGACGCCTTCCATGCCGGCTGGCTGGCGCCGGTGGCCACGCCGTTCCTGGACCTGGAACGGCAGTTCCAGGTCGTCCTGCATCGCGACAAGCATCTCAGCTCCGGCCTGCGGGCAATTCTCGCCCTGTGCGGAGTCGATGGCGTGTAGCCGCGTTGCTACGGAGAAGCTCCCGGTCAATCTGCAAGAATCAGGGCAACGTCGGGGAAGCCCGTTTATTCCAAATTGATTCCGGCTCTCCGCGATGGCATCATTCAAGGATATCAACGGAGTAGCCGAATGCCCCGCCCTCCCCTCGACGCCGACAATAGCTGGTTCAAACACCTCTTCGAGCTATCGCCGGACCCGACCTGGATCATCGAGAACAATCATTTCGTCGAGTGCAATGACGCGGCCGTTCGCACGTTGGGATACGCCGACCGGGAAGCGCTGATGAACGTCCATCCGTCCCGGCTCTCCCCGGCCCGGCAGCCCGATGGGCAAACGTCGTTCGCCAAGGCCGAGCGGATGATGAAGATGGCCAAGGCCAAGGGACTTCATCGCTTCGAGTGGACACACTCCAAGGCCGACGGATCGGAGTTCGTTGCCGAGGTCACGCTTTCGAGCATCGAACTCGATGGCAGGCAGGTGATCTACTGCGTCTGGCGGGACATCACGGAACGCAAGCTGATGGAAGAACAGATCCGCGTGCTCGCCTTTCACGACCAACTCACCGCCCTGCCCAACCGCCGCCTGCTCAACGATCGGCTGGGTCAGGCCCTGGCCGCCGGCAAGCGCAGCGGATACTTCGGCGCGCTGATGCTTCTCGATCTGGACAACTTCAAACCGCTCAACGACGCGCACGGCCACGCCGCCGGCGACATGCTGCTGGTCGAGGTGGCACATCGGCTGAGAGCCTGCGTGCGGGACATGGACACGGTGGCGCGCTTCGGCGGCGATGAATTCGTGATCATGCTCGCCGAGTTGAGCACGGACAGGGACGAATCCGCCTCGCAGGCGGAAAACATTGCGGAAAAAATCCGCGCCTCGCTGTCCGAACCCTACCGGCTGACTATCAAGCGCCGCGGGAAGCCTTCGGCCGACATCGAACACCGTTGCACGGCGAGCATCGGCGTGACGCTGTTCCGCGACCATGCGGTACATCAGGAAGATGTCATCAAACGGGCCGATACTGCCATGTACGACGCCAAGGAGTCCGGACGCAATGCGGTCCGCTTCGCGCCGTCGATGCCCGAATGGGGCGAGGAACGCGAGAAGTCTCCCTCCACGTTCTTGCACCTGACCTGGAGACCGGCCTACCGATGCGGCAATCCGCTCATCGACGAGCAGCACCGCGCCCTGTTTGCAACCGCCAATGCCCTGCTCGGGTCCATTCTCGCGGGTACCTCGGCCGAACAGCTGGGCAACCTGATCGACACGGTAATGCGGGACATCGTCCAGCATTTCAACGATGAGGAAACGATCCTGAACGCTATGGGTTTTCCCGATGCAGCCGAACACGCCGCGATCCATCGCCGGCTCATTGCCGACGCCACGAACATTGCCGAACACTTCCACTCGGGGCGACTGACTTCCGGCGAGTTGTTCCAATTCATGGCCCACGAACTCATCGCCCGGCACTTGCTTGGCGCAGATCGCGATTTCTTTCCCTATCTCGCAAGATCGAAATAGGGCTCAATAGGAGCCGCGTGTCGTCCAGGCCTTGAGCTTCCACGCCGCGCGCGTCCCGCACGCTACCGAGGCCCCCACCGCCCAGAAAACGCTGGCGACCCCGATCGCCGCGCCGACCGTTCCGAAGACCATGGGCATCAGGATGCTGGAAACGTTGATCGACATCAGGCGCAGGCCGAGCGCCTCGCCCTGGCGATGCGGCGGCGTAATCTGGTGCAGGGCGCTCATGACCATCGGCTGCACGGACCCCAGCGACAACCCGAGAATGACGGAACACAGGCCCATCGCCAGCGGCGATTGCAGCAGGGGATAGATGGCGTAAAGCACCGCCGCGCTCACCATGGCCGCCGTGATCACCGCCCATTCCCGCAATCGGGCGGCAATGGCCGGGATGAACAGCCGAACCACAGTGGCCGCGATGGCAAAGGCACCGAGAATCACCCCGATGACCGATGCGCTGATCCCCCGCTCGTATCCGAGGACCGGCAACACAAAGGTATGAACGTCCCAGCACGATGTCAGCAACCAATTGACCAGCAGCAACTGGCGCATACGCGGCTCGGCCAGCAAGTCCCAGGAACTCGTCCGTTCCGCCTCGTCCGGACGATTGGCCTTGGGCGCTTCCGTCGAATTGCGGACTAGCAACCACGAGAGCAGCGCCAACGCCGCCATGGTGGCGAAACAGGCACGGAAACCGGCATGGTCGATCACCAACCCGGCAAGGAACGGCCCGACAAAATTGGCGATCGACGGTGCGATGGCCAGCCAGCTGAACACCTGCTTGAGTTGGACCGGGTCATTGGCCAGCCGGCCCGCGTGCCGTTGCAGTGTGATGACCGAAACGCCGTTGGCGCCGCCCGTAAGCAAGGCCGCCGCGCACAGCATGGGAAACGTCGGCCAGACTGCCACCAGCCCGACCCCGAGAACGGACACTCCCGTACAGAAACCGATGGGGCGCCTGAGATTATGCCGATCCGCATAACGACCGGCGGGAATGGCCAGGAACAACTGGATGAACGCGAACAGCGCCAGCAGGATGCCCACAGCCGCAGTGCTGTAGCCCAGCCGCAGGGAAAGCAAGGGCGCAGCCATGCGCAGGCCGGCCATGGACCCATTGAGGCAAACCTGTACGCCGATCAGGCAAGCCAGGGTACCGTTCAAATGAATGTCGGATTTCATCGTGGTTCTCGGACAGCCTGCGATGTACGCATCACGGCATGAGGCAATTCAAAAGGATCGCGCATCGCATGGCGGCAAGGAAACGGGGCGGATAACCCGCCCCGTCATTTCACCGTGATGATAGCGCAATCAGACCCGTCCGCACTTCACCTTGCAGGCGCCTTCTCGGGGTTTAGGCAAACGAATCTCAAGGACGCTTCGGACAACCGGCGATCACGGATTGAGTAGTCTGAATCCAGGCAGCCCGGCCTCGAATCGGCGAACCGCCGTGCAGTCGACCAATTCGACGACGAGGACCTCCATCACGTGCCAGACTTTCACGCCCGGACGGATACACCCAACGACGAGCGAATCCTTGCGACCACACGCCAGGTGAACATGCGCGATCGGGTTGCCTGCCTCGTCGGGAAAGATCGTCCCGACGCCGGCCACCTCGTGCGCCTCGTCGAGCACCCGCTCGACGAATTCCAGCGGTTCGGCCCGCCCCGCCTCCGTCCCCGTAACCAAGAGGCTTCCCGCATCGGCATCGCCGAGAACGATCAACCCGGCCGCGCGGATAGCCTGCTCGCGAGCCAGGCGCTCCAGACACTCGTGAACAATGTCCCCGTCCTCCAGTCGGACGACAAATACTCGCCCCAGTGCTGCATGTGTATATTTCATAAAGACTCCGCAAGACGAAATTCCAGCCAGTACCTTCAATCAGCAGAAACGAATGGCATGGCCGTTGATTCTTTTCGGATGTTAGCGTTTACATGGCCTAACCGGCGACCAGCTACCCAATTCTGCCGGTGAAGTAGTTGTCTCACCAGCCATATCAAATACTGTGATGATTTCGCATCGATCTTCCGCTTCTCTTTGCCGCACCCGGCACTTCCCTTCTCCGCCCCGTCCTGGCATGCCCCCTTCTTTTCCGGTAGTCTTACGGCCCCGCTTCCCATCGCACCATCCCCCATGCTCAACACCCTGACCCTGATGCTGCTCTATCAACTGGGCGGCGAATTGTTGGTGCGCCTGCTCGGTCTGCCGGTTCCCGGGCCGGTCGTCGGCATGACCCTGCTCTTCC
The DNA here is from genome assembly GCA_002304785.1 of Candidatus Accumulibacter sp. UBA704. Lineage (GTDB taxonomy): Bacteria > Pseudomonadota > Gammaproteobacteria > Burkholderiales > Rhodocyclaceae > Propionivibrio. The sequence continues at coordinate 40,492 of DBMG01000009.1, forward strand.
TGACCCTCCTCGCACGAGGCCACGTCAGCCACGAAACCCGGGAGCACGTCGGTTCCTTCCTGCAGCACATGTCACTGTTTTTCGTCCCCGCCGGAGTCGGCGTCATGGTGCATCTGCAGCGCGTGGCCGAAGAGTGGTTGCCGATCACGCTGGCCCTGGTAATCAGCACGTTTGCCGGGATGGCCGTCACGGCCTGGGTTATCAAGGCCATGTTGCCCAAGGGGGCGGACCACGCACCGGGAGAGCAGGCATGAAACCGATGCCGCCCGCTGAATTGTGGACGCAGCTCACGGCCTCGCCGCTGCTCGGGTTGAGCGTGACGCTCCTTGCCTACCTCGCTGGAGTCTGGCTGTTCAAGCGCAGTGGGCAGAAACCGCTGTGCAACCCGGTATTGATCGCCATCGTGTTGCTCTCGCTGCTGCTGTGGGCCACCGGCACGCCGTACCAGCGTTATTTCGACGGCGCGCAATTCATTCATTTCCTGCTCGGCCCGGCCACTGTGGCGCTGGCGGTGCCGCTGCATGCCTACTGGAGGCGGCTACGCCAGATGGCGCTGCCGCTCGTCGTCGCGCTGTTCGCCGGTTCCGCGACGGCTGCGTTTTCGGCAATGGGTTTGGCTTGGCTGTTCGGTGCTTCGCCCGAAACCATCTTCTCGCTCGGTCCGAAATCGGTGACCACGCCAATCGCCATGGGCGTCGCCGAACAGATCGGCGGCATCCCGTCGCTGACGGCGGTACTGGTGATCCTCACCGGCATCCTCGGCGCGATGGGCTTTCCGGCGTTCTTTCGCCTGCTGCGCATCCGCAATCACGCCATGCAGGGCTTCGCCGTCGGCCTGACGGCGCACGGTCTTGGCACCGCCCGCGCCTTCATGGTCAGCGAGGAAATGGGCGCGTTCTCAGCGCTCGGCATGGGGCTCAACGGAGTATTGACGGCGGTTCTGCTACCCTTGCTGCTGTCGCTGCTGATTCGCTGAAGGAGAAAGAGATGACCCCGACCGCCCTGCCCCTGCTCACCCCCATCGAAGCCCGCATCCTCGGCGTCCTCGTCGAGAAGGAAAAGACCGTTCCGGACACCTACCCGCTGACGCTGAACAGCCTGTCCTCGGGCTGCAACCAGAAGACTTCGCGCGATCCGGTGATGAACCTGGCAGATGCCGAAATCCAGGCGGCACTGGACGAGTTGCGCAGCCGCTCGCTGGTACTGGAAAACTACGGCGCCTCCGGCCGGGTGCTGCGCTACACGCAGAATTTCGGCAAGGTTTACGGCCTGCCGCAGGCCAGCGTATGCCTGCTCGCCATCCTGGCGTTGCGCGGCCCGCAGACGGTCAGCGAACTGCGCGCCAACTGTGAGCGCCTGTACCGCTTCGAGGACGCATCAACCGTCGAAGGCTATTTGGAAGAACTCGCCGCACGCAGCAGCGGCGCGTTGACCGTCAAGCTGCCAATACAACCGGGATCGCGCGAACACCGCTGGGCGCACCTGCTGTGCGGCGAAGCCGGCCTGCCGGCGGCCGAAGCCCCTGCAAGCCCGGGAAACTCGGCGCTCGAGGAACGCATCGCGCGTCTCGAACAAGAGGTTGCCGAATTGCGCGCCACCTTGGCCGAGATCATCGGAAAAACATCCCTCTGATCGGTTGCGCACACCGAACCCCCGAACTGTCCTACCGTTCCGCAATCAAACGCAGACCAACAGGAGAACGAACATGAGCACACCGGTCTGCGATCTCACCACCAAACACTGCAAACCCTGCGAAGGCGGCGTTGCGCCATTGACGCCGGCGGAAGCGGAGACCTTGCTGAAGACCCTCAACGGTTGGGAGCTCTCGGGCAACGAACTGGTCAAAACCTACCGCTTCAAGAACTACTACGAGACGATGGCCTTCGTGAATACCACGGCCTGGATTTCGCACCGCGAAGACCATCACCCCGATCTCGAAGTCGGCTACAGGCAATGCCGCGTGCGCTACTCGACCCACGCCATCGGCGGGTTATCGGAGAACGATTTCATCTGCGCGGCGAAGGTCGACGCGCTGGTGTCTGTGGATGCGCCCTCGCATTGAAGGCAAACGCGCAACTCCGCTGTGTTTTTTCAGCGCTTCCTGCCAGAGTGCTTCTTGCCGATTCCGACTTAGTCGCGAAAAGGGTAAAATTCCGCGGATTGAATTGACGGCCTTTCCGAGGTCATCGCCAGCAAGCACCGGTCAGACCAATATGCATATGTGATCGCGGCGGTTTCTGGCTGAATCAGGATCGGCGTATTGTCACCAATCCTTGAAATGACACCCATGAAAACTCTCGAATCCGGCTGTTTCATCATCATCGGACGAACGCCATCAGGCAAGCCGTTCAGGCCCAGCGACTGGGACCATCGTCTGTGTGGCGCGCTTTCCCTGTTCGACAAGGGCAAGCTTCAGTATTCAAAGAAGGTCATGCCCATTCATCACGAGTTGGGCAAGGCCGTGTATGTCGACGGGTCGCTCAAGGACTCCAACCCGGCCATGTGGAACTTCGTTATTAACTTTGCCAAGGATAACGAGATGCAGATTGAGTGGCCGGATACTTGCGTCATGCCCAAAGCCGACTAGGCCGGGCTCGATCCAGCCGTCTTGCCATAAAAAAAGGCGCAGTCCCTGCGCCTTCCGGATCAGGACTCCTTTTCCGGCCAGTCCTTGATATAAGCCTTCAGAACCCTGTTTTCCAGGGTTCTTTCTTCCAGAACCGCCTTGGCGATATCGCGCAGCGAGATGACACAGATCACGGTCTTGCCATCCATGACCGGGACATAGCGCGCCTTGTTGTCGAGCATCAGCCGGCGCAGTTCATCGACGTCCATGTCGGGTGTCGCCGTCGGTGGATTGCGGAACATCGCCTCATGCACGAAGATCTCGAGAATCGGCGGCGTTGGACCCGTATAGCGCTCCTTGAGTCGCCGGGCCAGAATGGCAATGACTTCACGGAACGTCAGCATGCCGACAACTTCACCGCCGTCGATAACCACCACGGCGCCGACATCATTGTCATCCATGAGACAAATCGCCTCTGCGATCGGCGCATTCGGGCTAACCGTAAACAAGGTGGTATCTTTTAGCTCGAGTATTTCCCTGACGTTCATATTCACTCCAATTCGGTTCTGGTATCCCTTGGACCCGTTTCCGCAAACAAGCCCCCCGTGTCACGATAATAGCAGTATTGAAAAATCCAGCCTAGAACGTTGACGATTTGTCGACGTTTCTCCAGACACAACACAAGGATCAGGTCGCGCCCGTCTTCGACGGCACATGCTAGCCAGGAGAATCAAGGGACACGTATTCAGATACCGTCGTCCCGGTGAAACCGGACTTCAGACAGCACCTCGAGCGCACGGGTTCCGGCCGTCGCCCAGGGCGACGGCCATGTCCGCACACCGTAGAGCCTAAAGCCCGAGAACCGTTGCCGGATTGACCTTGGTCATGCGGTCGACAGCCGCCTGCGGAACCCCGGCCTGCAACAGAAAACCAACGTATTCCGCCAGCGCCTCGCTCCAGATCGGGTTCTCGACCTGGCCGCCGTCGGTGGCCACGATCGTCGAGTCGAATCCGATCGCTTCCATGGCCTCCAGGTTGCGCCGGAAGTTCTTGTCGTACGCGCCGCCGACGTTGCGCGCGTAGCAGCGTTCGAAGAACACGTCGAATGCGGCGAGGCGCTTCTGGTCGTCGATCGACATATCGATCGTCGCCCACTCGGGATGGTTGACCACGATCCTGCCGACGCCAAGCCTCCGCGCCTCTTCGACGACGACCAGTGTTTCAGCCGGTGTTCCGTGCCCGGTGCCGAGGGCGATATCGGCCTCGGCAATCATCCTGAGAATCGGGACCAGCGCCGGAACCACCTTGCCGTCGGCGACGGTATCGACGCCGTCGCTCTTGCCCTGGCGTTTCCTTTCGTTGGCCGAAAACGAGGTGGGCAGCCAGACGATCTTCGCGCCGAGCTTGATCGCCGTCTCGACGGCGATGGCGTTCAGCCCGCCGACGTGCGGATTGAGGACGATGCCGCCAAAGACGTCGATACCGGGAACCGCTTCGCGAGCGATCGTGGCGCGATCCATGGTCGTGACCAGATGCGACTTGATGACGATGGCCCGCGCGCCGACCCGCCGCGCCTCGGCAGCGAGCTGGAGATCGGAGAGGCGCCGCACCCGGATATCCGGGTTGGTATGGATGTGGATATCGATGACACCCTGCAGCAATTTTTCGGTTTCATTCATGGTTCGTGTCCTACAGGATGAAAGTTTGCACGCCGGTCAACAGCAACGCCGCGGCAAAGCCGATGGGGACCGCACGGAACAGAAGTTTCGGGAAGAGTTCATTGCGCCCTTCATCGGTTGCGCAGGAGCCGAGCACCAGGCTGCCGCCCGAGGAGAACGGCGAAATGGCCGAAGCCTGCGCCCCGACGACGATGCAGATGAACAGCAGCATCGGATCGAAACCGCTTGACGCGGCCAGCGCCGGAACCAGCGGGAACAATGCCGGCGTGACGACACCCAGGGTACTGGAGAACAGCGACATGATCGCGGCGACCACGCACATGGCCAGCGGAACCAGGTAACCCGGCAGGCTGGAGCCGATCCAGGACGCCAGCAGCTTGATCGTACCCGCCTTGATCGCCACCGAGATGAGCATCCCGACGCCACAGATCATGATCAGCGTGCCCCACGGCACCATGGCCACGACTTTCTTCTCGTCACCCAGCTTCATGAGCAGCGCGATGACTGCAAAGATGCTGGCCACCAGGCCGATGTCCATCTTGGAGTTGATGAAAGTGATGGTCTTGCTGTCCGGGATGGCCAGGTGCAGCAGCGGCGCGGCGAGCACGATGCCCATCATCAGGGCAATCAGCACCAGTGTCGTCTTCTGGTTCTTGTCGAACGGCTCCGGGCGCTCGGAGAGGGAGACGCTGCTGCCCATGGTCTTCCTGTGATCGGTGAAGAACACCAGCACGCCGAGAACCAGGAAAGGAATCACCATCGTACTGGCGAAGATGCCGATCGAATGGACGAACGCGGCATCCGCCGACACGCCCGCGCTCTGCATCAACCCGCGGAAGATAAGACCGCTCTGGCTGGCCATGAAATTCGCCCCGGCCAGTGCGCCGTAGTTGACGGCCATCGCGCCGATCATCTTGCCCATGCCCGTCTTGTCGCACAGCAGCAGCGTGATCGGCGCCATGAACGCCAGAACGGTGTAGAACCCGGCGCCCATCCCGGCGATCAGCGTCGCGGCCAGGAACACGGCGAAGGGGAGCATGTGCGGGAACTTGCGGCAGCCGTACATCAGGTGACCGGCCAGCTTCTCCAGCGTGCCGTTGACCAGTGCGAAGTTGTAGAACAGCGAGACGGCAAAGATGACGAAGAAGATGCTGATCGGCCACATCTTCACCACGTCCGGCGCCTTCAGATCGAGGACGAAGCACCCGATGATGTAGGCAAAGGAAATTGCAAAAAACCCGGTATTTATCTTCGTCTTGTAGCCCAGCACGATCGAAACGACGATCGCGGTTACGACGATCAAACTCATCATGACCATTCCCCTGTTGTAGAGATGCACGCACGGATGGTTGATCTCATCATGACCACCACGAAATCAACCTGTTTTACCACCAAGAAGCAAATGCGGTTCTTGTTTTATTGTTCCCGCCCGTCACCGTCGGAAGCACGCCGGCGGCAACACCAATTCATATACACATATATATGATTGTATGAAATATCGTATTGACCTTGCGCGCCGATGTCAACTAGTTGCAACACTCATAGCGACGCCCTCTGCAGCATGGACTTATCCGCCTCATGCGGATAGAGTTGTCACCCTCCTGGTCATCTGGATGGTTGTATGAATTCCGGCAAGCTGGCGCACGACGAGCGCCTTCCCCTCTATCAACGGCTGCGCGACGAAATGGTGGAAAAGATCACCACCGGCGAATGGCGCCCCGACCAGCCAATCCCTACCGAAGCCGAACTGACCAAGACCTACGGAATGGCCGTCGGCACGGTGCGCAAGGCGGTCGACGTCCTCGTCGCCGAAGGACTGCTGGAGCGCAATCAGGGGCGCGGCACCTTCATCCGCCGCCCGAGCTTCGACGCTTCGCTATTCCGCTTCTTCCGTCACCTGACGAGCGAAGGCGGCCGCAAGATCCCCGAGGGACGCGTCCTGGCGCGCACGCTCGAATCGCCGCCGGAATACGTCGCCGCCGCGCTGGGCCTCTCGGCCAAGGGCAAGGCCATCCGGCTCGAGCGGCTGCGCCTGATCGACGGCCACATCGTGCTCGCGGAAGAAATCTGGCTGCCAAAAAGCCGCTTCGCCGCCCTGCTGGATATCCCCATCGAAGATTTCGACAACCTGCTCTACCCGTTCTACGAAACGCGCTGCGGCCAGGTGGTTGCATCCGCCAAGGAAACCCTGACGGTAGACTCGGCAGATGCCGAGGTCGCGCGACGGCTCGGCATCGCGGAAGGCAAGCCCGTCGTCGTCATCGAACGCCTCGCCCTCGGCTTCGACCGCAAGCCGCTCGAATGGCGCCGCTCGCATGGCGCGGCCGACACCTTCCGCTACCAGGTGGACATCTGCTGACATCGCAAGCCGGTAAAATGCCGGTTTCCACCGATACGGAGCACCCGCAGCAATGCCCGCACCACACGATCCCGCCGCCTGGCAAGCCTTCAGCCAGCTCATCAACGCACGCCGCTCGACGCGCGGCTACTTGCCGAAGCCGGTCGACCGCGCCCTCATCGAGGAAATCCTCAGCCTCGCCTCCCGCTCGCCGTCCGGCACCAATACCCAGCCGTGGCGCGTGCATGTTCTCACCGGTGCAGCGCTCGACCGCGTCGTGCGAGCCGTGTGCGCCGCTTACGACGCGGAGCCGGGCCGAAGCGATTCCGTCATCTACCCCAACTTGGAGGGCGAGCCCTATCTGTCGCGCAAGCGCTCCCTGGGCAAGGCCATGTACAGCCTGATGGGCATCGGCAAGGGCGACACGGCGGCCATGCACGCCCAGCGCCGGCGCAATTTCGAATTCTTCGGTGCACCGGTCGGGATCTTCGTCACCGTCGACAAGGCGCTCGGCTGCGGCAGCTGGCTGGACACCGGCATGTTCATGCAGTCGCTGATGCTCGCCGCCAAGGCCAAGGGGCTGGACACCTGTCCGCAGGGCTTCTGGGTGCACTACGAATCAACAATCGCCCAAGCCGTCGGCTGGCCGGAGAACGAACGCCTGGTCAGCGGCATCGCCCTGGGCTATGCCGATCCAGCCGTGCCGGAAAACACCCTGCGCTCGGAACGCGCCGCGCTGGCCGAATTCGCCGTCATTCACGAATAAGGAGCCTCAGACATGCCTACCATGCACATCGAACTCTTCGCCGGCCGCAGCCAGGAACAAAAACGCGAACTGGTTGAAGCCATCACCCGGGAAACCTGCCGCGTGCTCGGCTGCGAACCCAACGCCGTCGACATCATCCTGATCGATGTCGAACGCCACAATTGGGCGACCGGCGGCAAGTTGTGGTCGGAATGGTCGGAAATGTCGTAATCGCGACTGAGCGCCAGGCGCCTGTCGCCAATCCGGCCACGATCGGGCAACGCCGGTCATTCGACGTAAGGAAAATCAACCCACGCGAATGACCCGCGAGTCATTCCGAGGCCAGCGGTGGATGTTGGAAGAGTTGAGACAGAAGCTTGGCCTGAACGGCCGTTGAAAGCATGTGACCGAGGTACCCGCCGCGCGAGGCCCGCCATCCGACGGTTGGTTTCGCAACAGCAATCACCGGCAATTTGGAATTACGACGGCAACCTTGGAGTATTTGACACGGATCGCCTGATGGCGAATCGACTTCAGCGGCCTGATGGCCGAAACTAGAATCCCATCGGAAGCCTAGACCGGCTTCATGAACAACTCCTCATAATCGATTTCTTCCGACAGAACCTCCTCATTGGAGGCACTGCGTTGCGATTCGATTTTGGTGATCAAACCTGCAGTCTGTTCATAGGGTTGTTTGCCAAGCACCTGCAAAATCGAGAAGACTTCGTTGTTAGTCAGTTCGAGAGTTAACGTGGTCATGATTAAGCCCTTTGTTCTTGTTCCGGATTTAACCAGCGATGACCGATAAAGAAAGTGCCGAATCATGCTGGCTCATTCAGTATTGTTCACCACGATACTGAAAGCAAACCGGTATCAGCGACGAAAGCGAGCTGATACAGGACGCCGGTTTCACGTCGTTGACAAAGTTCTCCTTGTAGTCGAGTCAAGCAAACCACTAGACTGACGTAACGCGATCAGACTTGGGCAACAGGGAGTGGCTGTGAAGAAAACGTTGTGGGCGGTTATGTTGGCAATGGCAAGTGCGAGTGCATGTGCGGACTGGTTGGAGATCGAATCAAACGAGGAGGCCACGGTTTACGCGAACCCCGCCTCGATCCGCAAGGTTGGGGATGTCGTGAAAATGTGGGTGTTGTACGACCTGCGGAAACCGGATTCCCTTCACGGCAGGAATTACTGGTCAATGAAGTCAAACGACAGCTACGACTGCAGTACCGACAAGACACAGCGACTTCACACTCTGTTCTACGCCGGCAATATGGGGAGCGGCAACGTCATCCCGACCCAGTACACGGGAAGACATCCATGGAACCCCGTCGTCGAAGACTCGCTTTCCGATGCCGTAAGGAAATTCGCCTGCGAAGAACAGCAGCGCGAGTTCATGCACGAATCCGTCATCCAGGAGCGCCCGGGGGATAACGATTCATCGTCGCCCATGTAAGAACAGGGTTTTCTGATCCAATTATCCCTGCAAAACATCTGATCAAACCTAAGAATTGCGAAGAGGATGGACCGAGCGTCCGCTCCCCGCCTGTCGAAATCAATCGTCGGCGCCCCGGAAGCAAGGCCTGTCTCGAACTCGCGTCCTTCGCCCGGCACGAAAACGCCGGAGGGCAACCGCAACAGCAGCAGCCGCACTCCGGGTGTCGACCACCTTTACACCGACGCAATGAAAACCTCCGGCAGAAATCCGAAACCCACTCGGCAAAAACGCAACACACTGAATTAATTACCAAAAAANNGCAATTTCATCGGTGATTTCGGGAGAACAACATGCCTAAACACAACAGCTTCATACCAATAGCGCTGATGTCGGCATCTCTGCTGTCACCCAACGTTGTGTCGGCGGCCACCCTATCGTTTGACATCAACGATGTGTTGTTCAGCAATGTCACGACTTCCTCTGTATTCCTTTCCGCTTTGCCGTCGTCGGCGCCGGCGCTGCCTGCGGATGCCTCATTTACGGTGCCATCGGACGGCGTCAATTACCTGGCAAACTTCGAGGGAAAGTTCCTGCGCTATAACTTCAACCTGCCCGCCGCTTACTCCAACCTGACCTTCACATTTGAAACGGTGGTCAACGACATCTTTGCCCTTTATCTCAACGACACGGTGGTAGCGATCCAAAGCTCGACCGGCACGGACAATTTCTTCAATCCCCTGCCAGGGTTCAGCCTGAATGCCGCCGGCACGGCGGTCGATACGTCGGGGGGCAAGTTGGAGTACCTGCTCACGGGCGGCATGCAGGCGCTGTTCCAGGTCGGCGCCAACGAGTTGTCGCTTTTCGGGGCAGATACCCTGCAATTTGGAGGCATTCCGATTTTCAACGGGACGATCAGTTTTGATGTCACCGGAGGCGGGGACAACGGAGTTCCAGAACCTTCGACATTGGTGCTCCTTGGCCTGGGCCTGTTAGGTGCCGCCAGGTTGCGCAGACGCTGAAACCATCACTATTGGTTGATGCAGAGGGCCGGAGATTCCGGCCCTTTCCGTATTATTTGCTGCATCTCCGGCGTGGCTGTCAATGGGCAACGCCACCCGATACGTTATCCTTGTGGATCACACAAACAGACTCCTGATCCAGAAGGACCGCCATGCTTTATCTCTACACGCCCGACCAGCCTGAACTCTATTCGCGCCTGCTGCAGGAAGCGCTTCCGGGAGAGGCTATCGCTTGCTGGCCGCAGGAAGTCGATACCGCTGCGGTGACGCACGCCGCCGTTTGGGCGCCGCCCGCGGGTTTCTTCTCCCGTTTTCCCAACCTGCGGACCGTGTTCGTCATGGGCGCCGGCGTGGACAAGTTGCTGCAGCGCAACGAAGTGCCGCAAGATGTGGCGCTGGTCCGCCTCACCGACGCGGGAATGGCGCAGCAGATGACCGAGTATTGCCTGATCGGCCTGCTGCGCTACCAACGGCAGATGGACCGCTACGCACAGCAACAGCGCGACCGGCAGTGGAAGCCGCTGGACACCCAGCTGGCCCGCGACGTGCGGGTCGGACTGCTCGGCCTCGGCGAGTTGGGCGGACGCGTCGCACAGGATCTGGTGCGCCTGGGGTATCGCGTCAGCGGCTGGAGCCTGCGGCCGCGCTGGGTTGAAAACGTCCGCTGCCTGCACGGCGAAGCCGGGCTGCGCGAATTGCTGCCGCAGACCGACGTATTGTGCTGCGTGCTGCCGTCGACGCCGGAAACGCGCCGCCTGCTCGATGCCGAAACGCTCGCGCTGCTGCCCGACAACGCGGCGCTGATCAACGCCGGGCGCGGCTCGCTGATCGACGAAACCGCGCTGCTGGAGCGGCTCGACGCGGGGCGGCTGCGCTTCGCGCTGCTCGACGTGTTCGCCGAGGAACCATTGCCGGAAAGCCACCCGTTCTGGACGCATTCCCACGTCATCATCACGCCGCATGTCGCGGCAGATACGGTGCCGGAGGAGGCGGCGCGCCAGATCGCCGCCAACCTGCGCGCGCAGGCTGCCGGGCGGCCGATGACGGGCGTTGTCGACCGGCGGCGTGGATACTAGAGGAGGAGCGATGACCCCGACCGCCATCAAAAGCATTGAAGCCTGCCTGTACGCGATCCCCTTGCCCGAAGTGCTCTCGGACGCGAAGCACGGCGACCACACCCATTTCGAACTCGTCACCGTGACCGTCGCCCTGAACGACGGGCAACAGGGCACGGGCTACACCTACACCGGCGGCAAGGGCGGGCATGCCATCCTGGCTATGATCCGCCACGATCTGGCGCCGGCGCTGATCGGGCGGGACGGCGCAAAGATCGAATCCCTGTCCGAATTCATGGAGTGGCACGTGCATTACGTGGGGCGCGGCGGCATCGCGTCGTTCGCCATATCGGCCATCGACATCGCGCTCTGGGATATCCGCTGCAAGGCGCTCGGGCAGCCGCTGTGGCAGGTCGCGGGCGGCGCAGCGAACCGCACGCGCGCCTACTGCGGCGGGATCGATCTCGGCTTCACGCAGGAGCGGTTGTTGCAGAGCATCCAGGGGTATCTCGATCGCGGTTTTGACGGGGTGAAGATCAAGGTCGGGCGCAGCGATCTCGCCGAGGACGCAGCGCGCGTGAAGGCGGTGCGCGAATTGATCGGCTCGCAGGTGACCTTCATGGTCGACGCCAACTATTCGATGAGCGTCGATCAGGCGATCCGCGCAGCCCGGGCGTTTGCGCCTTACGACATCACCTGGTTCGAGGAGCCGACACTCCCCGACGACTATCGCGGTTTCGCGCGCATTGCCGATGAAACGGGGATGCCGCTCGCCATGGGCGAGAACCTGCACACGATCCACGAGTTCGGCTACGCGTTCGAGCAGGCCAGGCTTTCCTACATCCAGCCCGACGCCTCCAACTGCGGCGGCATCACGGGGTGGCTGAAGGTCGCCGAACTGTCACGAAAATACGGGATTCCGGTCTGCACCCACGGCATGCAGGAGTTGCATGTCAGCCTCCTTTCCGCGCAGCCGAACGCCGGCTGGCTCGAAGTCCATAGTTTCCCGATCGACGCGTATACGACGCGGCCGCTGATGGTTGAAGATTGCCGCGCCGTCGCCACGGATGCGCCCGGCATCGGCGTGACGTTCGATTGGGACAAATTGAAAGGCCACCTCGTCGAACGGAGCGAGGTGAGCTAGTCCGGCTGGCGCGCGAAAGCGGCTGCCCGCCGGAACAGCGCGTCGTCCGGCCGAACCCCGGTGTAAAGCACGAACTGCTCGACGGCCTGGATGGCGAAGACTTCCGCGCCGCTGATCACCGGCTTGTCGCGCTCGCGGGCGGCGCGGATCAGCGGCGTTTCCGGCGGCATGGCGACGACGTCGAAGACCACGCGCGCCGCGTCGATGGCGGAATCGTCGAAAGCCAGCGTCTGCGCCTCGGGTCCGCCGGCCATGCCGATCGGCGTGACGTTGATCAGCAGATCGGCGGTCGCGCCGCCCATGTCCGCACGCCAAGCGAATCCGTAGAGCTCGGCCAACCGTTTCCCGGCCGTTTCATTGCGCGCCACGATCGTGCCGTTGTGAAAACCGGCGTCGCGCAGCGCGCACGCCACCGCCTTGGCCATGCCGCCGCTGCCGCGCAACGCGAACGAATAGCCGGGCGGAACGCGGTGTTCGCGCAGCAGTTGGCTGATGGCGATATAGTCGGTGTTGTAGGCCTTGAGATGGCCGGCGGTGTTGACGAGGGTATTGACCGAACCGATCGCCTGCGCCGACGCGTCGAGTTCATCGACCAGCGGGATCACCGCTTCCTTGAACGGCATGGAGATCGCGCATCCGCGAATGCCGAGGGCGCGCACCCCGCCGATCGCTGCCGGGAGATCGGTGGTGCTGAAGGCCTTGTAGAGGTAGTCGAGGCCAAGCGCTTCGTAAAGGAAGTTGTGGAAGCGCGTGCCGAAATTGCTGGGCCGCGCCGAAAGCGACATGCACAGCGTGGTGTCCTTCGTAATTTGCCGGTTCATTGGTTGCTCCTGAATATCGTCGGTCATCGGTCGAGCGCATCCTTCAGTACCACGCCCAGTCTCGCAATCGCTTGATTGCTCGCCTGCATGGACACCTTGGCTTGCGTGACGTAGATGCCGACCACCAGCGGCTGCCTGGCTGGCGGCCAGATGACCGCGACGATCGAGCGTGATCCGTAACCTCCCGCCCCGGTCTTGTCGGCAATCTTCCAGTCCGACGGCAGCGACGCGCGCAGCAGCGCACCGGCGACCTGATCGTCCAGCATCCATTGCGTCAGTTCGGTTCGGGATCGGGCCGACAGCCCGTCGCCGAGAAGGATGCTTCTCAGACTACCGACGATGGCATTCGGGGTGGTGGTATCGCGCACATCACCCGGCGTGCCTTCATTCAGCTCGGGTTCCTTGCGATCGAGCCGGGTCAGTCCGTCGCCGATGGACCGCATGTACGCGTTGAATCCGCTCGGTCCCCCAATGGCTTCGACGACGACGTTTCCTGCTGTGTTGTCGCTATAGCTCACCGCGGCCTGACAAATCCTGCGCAAGGTAATGGTTTCGGGCGACAGCGACTTTTCCGTAATCGGCGAGTAGACGACCAGCATGTCCTTGCTGATCGATACGGACTGATCCAGAGACAGGGACTTCGCATCGACCTTCGCTAGCAACGCCGCACAGGAAAATGCCTTGTGTGTGCTGTTCAAAGGGAACCGCTCGTCGCCCCGGTAGTGCCAGACCGTTCCGGTGTTGGCGTCGAACACGGCCATGCCGACCCGGGCTTGCAATGCGCCCTCCTCGGCCTGGACGGCCTCGGTCAGTTTCGCCGTATCCAGCGCGAATACGGGAGAAGGAATCAGCGAGGCAATGGTGCAAGCAAACGCAATGCTCATACCGGCAGCAACTTTGAATACCGACCTGCAACGGACAATATTTCTACACATGATTCGGCAAAAATCGTGCTAGCAGTTGAATGGACTGATACCCGCCCAGATTGTCCTCTTGATGTGAAGAATCGGCAGTTCGATTTCTTCACCATCGACCAGGAGTGGAGGAAAAACCACATCGAAGCTATCGCTGTCTTGTTTCGGGAAAACCGCTCCCGAGTTGAACATCGAATAGCCTTCGTAGTTGTGCCGTTCCCCATACGTTTTTTTGGGTTTGATTTTGTCATTGCTGCCCTGTATGGCGAGATAGAAATCATCGTTCTTGTATTTGATCTCTTTCCAGTTTCCATAGATCACGTACTGCCCCTCAGTCCCCTCGGTATGGGAATGCGAGTACGAATCGCCATACCCTCTGACTTTCAATACCTGCGCCGCAGTATTGATTCTGAAATGAACATATTTTTCAATCGGTACGCAATGCGACTTTTCATGGGTGCTATCAACGTCAACAGTTGGTCTGTAATACATGGTGGCATTCGGCAGGCACCCGCTCATCACTATGAGTCCCGCTATCGCCAAACAGGTGAGTGCTTTTCTCATGGCGTCGACACCTCCAGCAAAGAGCATCTATTTCCAAATGATGACCGTCCACAACTCGTGTCCAGTTGCCTAATCCTGCGTCACCCTTTGGACTGGGTCAAGCGACCGACATCGCTGGTCAGGCGCCATATCAACGCCCAGCCAGTGCCTGCACGACCGAGCGTTCAACCGGGGCGAAACCTTCAGGCGGCTACGTTTGCCGGTCGCGCCCCTGCGCCGCCTCACCCGTCGGGCTGTTGCCGAAGAAGCGTTTGAACTCGCGGCTAAACTGCGACAGGCTGGAATAGCCGACGCGACATGCACAGCGTGGTGTCCTTCGTTATCTGCCGGTTCATTGGTTGCTCCTGAGTACCGTCGGCCCGCAGCAAAGGCGTGCGCTCCGTGGGGTGGATGGCTGAGGCACGATCCCGGCGGTTGCGAAATCGCGCCATATTGGCCATTCAATCGCAGTCTACTGATCGTCTCTTCCCGGCCCTTCAGCGGATCTTAAGCACTTTAGTTTACCAACGACAGTTGATTGAGCGGAGCCGACGTCGCCCAAGCCGCAACTTTCCCACGCTTCAACTGGTCTCAACTCAACGAGGCTGGCAAGCATGACGACTCTGAACCGTGGAGGGAAATATGCGAACTGGTGTTAACGAGGCGATAAAAACCCATTACGGCCGCTCGGATTTGGCGGAGGTCATTCTTGCGGCCTTGGAACAAGCGGGTGCGGATATACAGCAACTCTCGCTCGAGGAGTTGGCTCCAATCGATGAGTTTCATATTCGCGGCCGCGCAGCGACTCTCGAACTCGCCCGGGCGGCAGGGTTATGCTCGACAGATCGCGTCCTGGATATTGGGAGTGGTATTGGCGGAACCTCGCGGTGCCTGGTGAAGGAATTTGGCTGTCGTGTTACGGGTATCGACTTGACGGACGAATATTGTCAGGTTGCATCGATGCTTACCGCCAAGGTTGGCCTCGATGGACTGATTGACTATCACCAGGGCGACGCCACGAATCTTCCGTTTGAGGACAATCAATTCGATGTCGTCTGGACAGAGCACGTGGCAATGAACATTCCGGACAAGCGTCGTTTTTACAGCGAAATGTACCGTGTCCTGAAACCAGGGGGAACGCTTGCAATCTATGATGTCCTTGCCGGCGCTTCCGGGCCTGTCCTGTACCCGGTTCCGTGGGCGCGTACGCCGGACACGAGTTTTCTTGTATCGCCGGAAGAGTTGCGTAATCTGCTTCTGGATGCTGGATTCACTATTTCCGACTGGAAAGACACGACGGCGGAAGCGCGCGTATGGTTTGTCAACGTAGCTGAGAGAATCCGCCGAGACGGTTTTCCGGCGCTTGGATTTCATTTGCTGATGGGGCAAGACTTCCGTGCGATGGCACAAAACCAGGGCCGCAACCTTGAAGAGGGGCGAATCGCCCTCGGGCAAATCGTTTCAGTGAAATAACGAGGGTTGAACAACGTGCTCCGCTGAGGACGCTGAGGACCATACAGACAATATCAAGCGCAGCCGAGCGGCGTGGCCTGCGCCTAGCCTCCCGCCCCTGGCTAGGGGCGAAACGTGGGTTGCGGCCGGGCATGCTGGCGGGGTTCAGCCACTTGCCTTGCTAGCGCAGCGTGCTGACCGAATCGAGATAGGCCGTTACGTAGGCGGCCGGAACCCTGAGCAATAATTCGTGACCGCTCTGCGCCTTGAGTTGTACGTCGAATCCCGAACTCCGGGTGGAACTGAGCCACGCATCATCGAGCGGGATGCCTATCCATTCCTCGTGCGCGCCAAACCGCCTTCCAACATAGGCCGGTTGATTGCCGATCTTGGTGACGGCCAGTTCCCGTTTTCCAGCGACCGTGGCGGTAACGAAGTCGCGCAAACCCCCTTCGTTGTACCAAATTCGGACGTACAGTTCATGCGAGATGGCGTTTGTAGCCTTGTCCCTATGTCCTCTCAAACGGTAGCGGGTCTGCATGGTCCATCCCCCGCCAAACGCACTGGCGCTGGCAAACGCCAGCGTCGAGCCGTCGTCAGATTCATGCACATCGAGTCTGCCGAAATTTTCCGGGCTTGGGGGAATAGCGCCGCATGAACCCAGGCACAGGGCAATTACAAAGCCAGCGCTGATGCGCTGGACCGAAGCCCTTGGGGGCGATTGCACTGTCGGACGACGGAATTTACTGCAAAAGGAGCGTAGGAGCGTTCTTGTCACGTGCGCCTCCCGCGGGTCACAGTAGCGACTTTACGCTCAAACCTTGTTTTCGGGGACCGTTTTGCGCCGCGAGACGTAAAAGGCGGCACTTTTGCGCGCTCGCACAAAGCCATTCCTGAACGTCTTCCATGTGAAAGACCAGCGAATGGCTGCGCCGATTGTTGCCGGAAGGGCCGCAGGCGCCTACGCCTCCCGCCCCCGTACCTCGGCCGCCTCACCCGTCGGGCTGTTGCCGAAGAAGCGTTTGAACTCGCGGCTGAACTGCGACAGGCTGGAATAGCCGACGCGGTTGGCCGCCGTGCTGGCGTTGTGGTCGCCCTGCCGCATCAGCGCCCGCGCCTTGTGCAGGCGGATGCTCTTAAGGTATTGCAGCGGCGAGGTCGAGGTCACGGCCTTGAAGTTGTGGTGGAAGCTCGACACGCTCATGTTCGCCTCGCGCGCCAGCGATTCGACGTCGAGTTCGGTGTGGTAGTCCTGATGCACGCGGCGCAGCACGCGCGCGATCTGCCCGAAGCGGCTGTGCCGGGCGGCGACGGCGCGCAGCGCGTCGCCCTGCTCGCCGCGCAGGACGTGGTAGGTGATCTCGCGCACCAAGCCCGGCCCGAGAATGCGCGCATCCATCGGCGAGCGCAGCGTTTCGAGCAGACGCACGGCGGCGCAGTCGAGGTCTTCGGTCAGCGGCGTGGCATACAGGCCGCACACCATCTCGGGCGGCGCGCGGCCGTCCTCCATCTCCATCAGCAGTTCGCCGAGCGCAACCGGGTCGACGCGGATGCGCAGGCCGAGCAGCGGCTTCTCCGGCGTGGCCTCCGTCTCGCATTCGAGCGGCAGCGGCACCGAGAGAACGAGGTAGTTGTTGGGATCGTAGACGTAGGTCCGCTCGCCGAGGAAGACGCGCTTACGCCCCTGGCCGATGATGATGATGCTCGGCTCGTAGACGATCGGCTCCCGTGGTTTGGCGCCGTTGACGCGGACGAACTGCACGGCGTCGAGGAAGGACGGCGAATACCCTTCACCTGTGGCGAGCGCGCCAATCAGTTCGGCGATGCGCCCGTTGGATTCCCACTCCGGCATAAACCACTCCCAATTGAACGATCAGGCAAACATTCTGCACCGGATTTTCCGCTTTGCGCAGCATCGTGCAGAAACAGGCAAACATGGAACAGAAATGTGTATTGGTATCTGCGCCACCGCCGCCTAAGATAAGTGGCATTCGCATGGGAGTCGAACCCATCAACGCTTCCCCTTTCAAGGCTACCGTATGCACACCCCCCTTCCGTCATTCCGGCGTAGGCCGGAATCCAGGCTTCCGGAGCACCCCGGCCTACGCCGGGATGACGGAGTATTCGCGATTTGTGCATACAACAGCCTTGAAAGGGGCGCGAGAGGACTCTCATGCAACCGCCCTGGCTTACCCCTCCTCCTGCTTTTTTTCGAAGGACATCAAAAATGAAATTCACCCACTACATGCCCTCGCGTATTTTCTTCGGCGCCGGCGCGCTCGACCAGATCGGCAAGATCGGACTGCCCGGCAAGAAGGCGCTGATCGTCATCTCCGCCGGCAAGTCGATGCGCCAGAACGGCTACCTCGACCGCCTGATCGCGCTGCTCAGGCAGAACGGCGCCGAAGCCGTGGTGTTCGACAAGATCCAGCCCAACCCGGTCAAGTCGCACGTGATGGAGGCGGCGGAACTCGCGCGCAGCGCGGGCTGCGACTTCGTCATCGGCCTCGGCGGCGGCAGCAGCATCGATTCCGCCAAGAGCATCGCCGTGATGGCGAAGAACCCCGGCGACTACTGGGATTACGTCGGCGGCGGCTCCGGAAAGGGCCAGGCCGTGACCAACGGCGCGCTGCCGATCATCGCCGTCACCACCACGGCCGGCACCGGCACCGAGGCAGACCCGTGGACCGTCATCACCAAGGAGGACACCAACGAGAAGATCGGCTACGGCAACGACCACACCTTCCCGCTCGTGTCGATCGTGGACCCTGAGCTGATGCTTTCCGTGCCGCCGCACCTCACCGCCTATCAGGGCATGGACGCCTTCTTCCACGCCGCCGAGGGCGTGATCGCCACCTGCGCCTCGCCGATGGGCGACCTCTACGCGCTGAAGAGCATCGAGACCATCGCGCGCTGGCTGCCGGTCGCCGTCAAGGACGGATCGAACCAGGAAGCCCGGGCGCAAATGGCCTTCGCCAACATGCTCTCCGGCTTCGTCGAATCGATCTCGTCCTGCACCTCCGAGCACTCGCTGGAGCACGCGCTGAGCGCCTACCACCCGGAACTGCCGCACGGCGCTGGGCTGACGATCCTGTCGGTAGCCTATTTCAGCTTCTTCCTCGACAGGATTCCCGGCCACCTGTACGAGTCGATGGCCCGCGCGATGGGCAAGGACGTCGACGCCCTGCCGGCCGATCAACGCCCGGCCGCATTCATCACCGCGCTGAAGAAACTGATCGCCGCCTGCGGCCTGGACGGCCTCAAGATGTCAGACTACGGCGTGCGGCGCGAGGAAATTCCGGCGCTCGCCAAGAATGCCCGCGACACGATGGGCGGGCTGTTCGAACTCGACCGCTACAAACTTTCGTTCGAGGATACGGTAACAATCTTCGAAAAGGCCTACCGTTGAAATCACGCTGAACGTCGTCCTCCCGGTGCAAGCCGGGTGGACGGATTCGAACCCGCCGACCGGAAAAGGAACGACATGACCACCACGCAATGGACGCCACCCACCACCCGCTACGACACGATGCCCTACAGGCGGCTGGGCCGCAGCGGCTTGAAGCTGCCCGTGGTGTCGCTCGGGTTGTGGCACAACTTCGGACAAAACGCCGATCTCGCCACGGCTCGCGGATTGCTGTTGCGCGCCTTCGATCTGGGAATCACGCATTTTGATCTGGCCAACAACTATGGCCCGCCGCCTGGCACCGCAGAGGAACTGTTCGGACAGGTGATATCGAAGGAACTTGCGCCCTATCGTGATGAACTGATCGTGTCGACCAAAGCGGGATACCTGATGTGGCCCGGCCCCTATGGCATGGACGGCTCGCGCAAGCATTTGTTGGCCAGCCTGGACCAGAGTCTGAAGCGCATGAAGCTCGATTACGTGGACATCTTCTACTCCCATCGTTTCGACCCGGACACGCCGCTGGAGGAAACCATGGGTGCGCTGGCTACCGCTGTGCGGCAAGGCAAGGCGCTGTATGCGGGCGTATCGTCGTATTCGGCGAAGAAGACCCGCGAGGCGGCGGCGCTGCTGCGGGAAATGGGCGTGCCGCTGGTCATCCACCAGCCCTCGTATTCGCTCCTTAATCGCTGGATCGAGGACGACTTGCTCGACACGCTGAAATTCGAGGATATCGGCTGCATCGTGTTTTCACCGCTGGCGCAGGGCCTGCTCACCGGCAAATACCTCGGCGGCGTGCCGGCCGATTCGCGTAAAGCCAAGGGCGCGCCGTCGTTCCGCGAGAACTACCTGGCTCCACCCACCATGGAACGCATCCAGCGCCTGATGGACATCGCCGAGCGTCGCGGCCAGTCCCTGGCGCAGATGGCGCTGGCCTGGGTGCTGCGGCACCCGCAGGTCACGTCGGCGCTGATCGGAGCCAGCCGCATCAGCCAACTGGAGGAAAACGTCGCCGCATTGAAGAACCTGGAGTTCGCGCCGGAGGAACTCGCCGAGATCGATCACTGGGCCGCCGATGCGAACCTGAACATCTGGGCGGCTTCAAGTACCGCGGGCTGACCTCCGGCACCTTCCCCATCGTCAGTTGGAAAGGACATATCCTATGAAACACCGCCATCTCGGGCCGCAAAAGACTCAGGTATCGGCCATCGGCCTCGGCTGCATGGGCATGAGCGAGTTCTACGGCAAGACGGACGACACGCAGTCGCTGGCCACGCTGGTACGTGCCATCGAACTCGGCATCAATTTCCTGGATACCGCCGACACCTACGGGTTCGGCCACAACGAATCGCTGATCGGGACGTTCCTCAAGCGAGGCGCCCCGTCCCTGCGGGAGAAGTGCGTCATCGCCACGAAGTTCGGCATCGTGCGCGAGCCGGGAAAATACGAACGCCGGATCGACAACAGCCCGGACTATGTCCGCCGCGCCTGCGATGCCTCGTTGCAACGCCTCGGCATCGAAACCATCGACCTCTACTATTGCCACCGTCGCAACCCGGAGGTGCCGATCGAGGAGATGATGGGCGCCCTCGCCGATCTCGTGAAGCGGGGAAAGATCCGGCAGATCGGCCTGTCCGAGGTGTCGCCGGAGACGTTGCGCCGCGCCTGCGCCGTGCATCCGGTCGCCGCCGTGCAGAGCGAGTACTCGCTGTGGTCGCGCGAACCGGAAAAGGCCATGCTACAAGCCTGCGCCGACCTGGGCGCCACCTTCGTGGCGTATAGCCCGCTCGGCCGCGCCTTCCTCACCGGGACAGTCAGCACCGCCACGTTGGAGGAAAACGATTTTCGCCGCAACGTTCCCCGCTGCAGCGGCGAGGCGGAAGCCATCAACCACCGTATGGTCGAAAGCCTGGGTGAGTTCTCGGCGGCGCGCGGGCTCACCAACGCCCAGGTAGCACTGGCCTGGCTGCTGAACAAGCATCCGCACGTCGTGCCGATTCCGGGAACACGGCGGATCGCCTACCTCGAACAGAACGTCGCCGCGACCGACCTCGATCTCACTCCCGGCGAAATCGCGGAGCTGGACAAGATTTTTGCCCCGGAGAACGTGGCCGGCGAACGCTATCCCGAGGCGGGAATGGCGGGGATCGAGTAACTTTCCGGCACGTCCGCGACTGCCATCATCGCGGACGGCCTGCGGCAACCCGCGCTGACGGCCGATCACTCGCATCGCCCGCCTTAAGGTTCAATTAAGCTGCCTGCACAAGAATCACGATTTTCTGGCGATTCGCTCGGCGCGTCGTCTTCCCTACAAGAACATGAAAGGCTCGTTCGAGAGATTTTCGCGCAGCATCACGGCCAAGATCGTTGCCGCCCGCGCATGCCTGATCTGCAACCGGGAAAGGGCAGCGATGACGGAGCACCTGTCCTCGCCGCGCTCGTCTGCTACTATTGCGGGCTTCAAAGGAGTGTGCATGCGCTCCTTCCCGATCCTGCCACCTTCGATTGCGTCGCCCTTCCCTCTTCGTTACCTGCACACGCTTTTTCTCCGCCGAGTCCCGGCGTCGAAGAACTCCTGAACCCGATCATTTCGCCAATGCAAAACACTAGCCCCCGCTCCGCCAATAGACGTCTTTTCGCGCAATCAACAGCAAGCAGGCCGCTGATCGACCTGAAGCGCCACCTGCTGTTCTCCGTATCGAGCATGCTGGTGCTGATGGTCATGTACTCCCTTCTGAGAGTGGCGTTGCTGGTCTATAACCGGGAGCAGATCGGGGGCGCGACCGCCGCTGTTCTGGGCGAGGCGTTTTTCAACGGGCTGCGTTTCGACTTGCGTCTCGCGGTCGTCGCCTGCCTGCCCATGCTGCTCGCGCTGCCGAGTCTCCGGGCTATGTCGGCGCGCGGCTTTTTTCGCGTCTGGCTGACCGTTTTTGCCAGCGTCACGCTTTTCCTCGGAGTCATCGAGCTCGACTTCTACCGGGAATTCAACCAGCGGCTGAATGGTCTGGTCTTCCAGTATCTGAAGGAAGACCCGAAGACCGTCCTGAGCATGATCTGGTACGGCTTTCCGGTGGTGCGCTACCTCCTGGCATGGGCGCTGGCGTCGTGGCTTCTGGCGTGGGTGTTCCGGAAACTCGATCTGAGCACGCGTGCCGACGGCGACGGGCCGGAGAACCGCGCACCAACAGCGAGCAGGTTGCCGGTCAGACTGGTCGTGTTCCTGGTGTGTGGCGCGCTGGCGGTGTTTGGATCGCGCGGCACCTTGCGCCAGGGCCCTCCCTTGCGCTGGGGCGACGCATTCACCACGGATTCGACCTTCGCCAATCAACTTGGCCTTAACGGCACACTGATGCTGGTTTCAGCGGCGCAAGCCCGGATGTCCGGCACACGCGACAATATCTGGAAAAGTTCTCTGCCTCCCGCCGAAGCCCTTTCCGTGGTGCGCCAGATGCTGCTCACCGACAGCGACAAGCTGGTGAATGCAGAGATGGCGCCGGTCCTCAGGGATTACACTCCGCCCTCCGAAGGCGTGCTGCCGATTCGCAATGTCGTGGTCATCCTGATGGAAAGTTTTGCCGGACGGCACGTCGGCATCCTTGGCGGGCAAGGCAACATCACCCCTTACTTCGACAAGATCGCGCGCGAAGGCTTGCTGTTTACCCGTTTTTTCTCCAACGGTACGCACACTCATCAGGGCATGTTTGCCACGATCGGCTGCTTCCCGAACCTGCCGGGGTTTGAGTACCTGATGCAAACCCCGGAAGGGAGCAATAATTTCTCCGGACTCCCACAGTTGTTGGGAGCACGAAAGCTGGACAACCTGTACGTCTACAACGGCGATTTCTCGTGGGACAACCAGTCGGGATTCTTCGGCCGTCAGGGCGTCTCCAACTTCATCGGGCGATACGATTACAAGAACCCCGTGGTCTCCGATCCGACCTGGGGCGTCTCCGATCAGGACATGTTCGATCGCGCCGCGGAGGAACTCGCCAAACGCAGCGGAGACAAGCCCTTCTATGCCATCCTGCAGACGCTGTCGAACCATACGCCGTATGCGCTGCCGGAAAAGCTGCCGGTTGAAGCCGTCACCGGCCAGGGATCGCTTGACGAGCACCTTACCGCCATGCGCTATTCCGACTGGGCTCTCGGGCAGTTTTTCGCGAAGATCCGCAATGCGCCGTACTTCAAGGAAACACTCTTTGTCATCGTCGGCGACCATGGCTTCGGGGGCGGAGAACAACTGACGGAGATGAATCTCGCGCGCTTCAACGTTCCGCTGCTGTTGATTGCGCCTGGAATTCAAGGGAAGTTTGGTTCGACGCGTGACACGGTCGGCACGCAGGTCGATGTCGTACCCACGATAATGGGACGGCTGGGCGGCAACGTCAGGCATCAATGCTGGGGCCGCGACCTGCTCAATCTCCCGAAGGACGATGCTGGCATTGGTGTCATCAAGCCGTCTGGAAGCGACCAGACGGTGGCCATCATCAGTGGCGACAAGATCGTCGTCCAGTCGAAATCGAAGGCGCTGAGTTCCTTCGAATACCAACTCTGGACGGATCCCCGCTCGAGGGAATTGAAGCACGATGCGCAGGAAGCCGATCTGAAGAAGAAACTGGACGCGTACATCCAGGTGGCAACGCAAAGCCTGCTGGACAACACCACCGGGCTGAACATCAATGCGCGCAAGAGTGCGGCTGCCAAGGTACCCTGATAACGCCTGCACCTTGCGTGGACGGGTTGTTGCGAGAAGGCTGTGAATGCGAGGCGCGCGCCTTGCCCGCACCGGGGGGTGCGCAAAGCGCGCAACGACGCAGACGCGGCCTCCCCGCACCAACAGCTAGTTCGTCATTGGCAGCGTCAGTTTGACACGTAGTCCGCCCAATCCCGAATCATCGAACTCGAGCCTGCCGCCATAGAGACGCATCACGTCATTGACGATCGCCAGGCCGAGACCGGAACCTGGGGTCATCTCATCAGCCCGCTCGCCGCGATTAAGGACGCGCTGGCGCTCTGCTTCGGCAATGCCGCATCCGTCATCATCGACAATGATCGTGAGACTCTGCTCTTCCACTGCAACTGAAATCTCGATGCGTCTGGCGGCCCATTTGCAGGCATTGTCGAGCAGATTGCCGAGCATTTCCTGCAAATCCTGCTCTTCGCCACGAAACATCACTTGCTCGTTGGTAGCGTGCATAACCAATTCGATATTCCGATCAGCGTGAATCCGCTTCATCACCCGTACCAGCCCTTCAAGCACCGGAAAGACCGGCGTCCGCACCCCGGGGATACGCACTGATGCGGCCGCTCGCGAACGGCTCAGGTGATAGTCGATCTGCCTCCTTGCCACTTCGACCTGGGAGGAAACCAGATGAGCCAATTCGCTGTCCTTTCCGTTCACAGCGTTGGCAATGACGCTCAGTGGCGTTTTCAGCGCATGCGCCAGATTTCCTGCCTGCGTTCTCGCCCGTTCGACCACTTCAGCGTTCTGCGCCAGGACAGTGTTGAATTCCTCGACGAGAGGCTGGACCTCGCCAGGGAAACGTCCTTCAAGATCGAGCGTCGTGCCGCCGCGCACCGCCGCCAGCGCACGGTGCAAACGGCGCAGCGGCACCAGCGCAATCAGCACCTGAATGACCGCGACAAGCGCCAGCCCGCCGCCCAGCAGCCCCAACGTCAGCCAGAGCATGCCATTGAAGCGTTCAACCGGCTCGAGCATTTGCCGTTCATCTGCAGCAACGATCAGGCGGAATCTCCTTTCCGCCCGGGCTGGAGTTCCGTCTTCAAGAATGACCACTCGCTCGACCATTCCCAGCGTGGTATCGCCGGGCCCGGATACTCGATGCTGATGAATTTCCCCGTTCATGGGCGTATCGGACGGCACCTCGAGCACGTCGTCCCAGAGCGAGCGTGACCGCAACAGTCCGGACACGTTCTTCCCGGCGTGTCCAACCTGATCAATCTGCCAATAAACACCTGAATAGGGCTTGCTGAATCGCGGATCGCTCTGGGCAGCCGAGAGCGAAACACTCCCGTCCTGCTCAAAAGCTAGGTGGGCGGCAAGCTGATCGAGATGAGTTCTGAGCTCGGCATGAAACTGTGCGGCGACGTGTTGCCGGAACAGGCCGCCGAGAGCCCAGCCGGCAACCATGATCGAGACGGCGATCCACACGAGCGTCCCGAGCAGCAGGCGCAGGCGCAGCGAGCTACGCAGGGTGATCGACAGGGAGGGCACCCGAAAGCTCATCAGGAGGAAGTCGGGGAAACGAGGCGATAGCCGAGCCCGCGCTCGGTTTCGATGACGCCCTCGGGCAACTTCTTGCGCAAGCGGGCGATGAACACTTCCACCGTGTTTGAGTCGCGATCGAAATCCTGTGCGTAGATATGCTCGATCAGATCGTTGCGTGATACCACCTGATCGGGATGGTGCATCAGGTAGTTGAGCACGCGGTATTCGTGGCTGGTCAGCGTCAGGGCCAGTCCACCGACGGTGACGCGACTGTGCAGTGTATCGAGAACGATGTCGCCACACACCAGCTCCGCACTGGCGTGACCGCCCGCCCGCCGAATCAGCGCACGCAGACGCGCCAGCAATTCCTCCATGTAAAAAGGCTTGGTCAGATAATCATCCGCGCCGGCGTCGATACCGGCCACCTTCTCGTGCCAGTTGTCACGCGCTGTCAGAATCAGCACCGGCATGACTCGGCCGGCAGCTCGCCATTTCTTGAGGACGGTAAGCCCATCCATCTGCGGCAAACCCAGATCGAGCACAACGGCGTCAAAGGGCTGGTTCTCGTCGCCCCCATGAAAATGGGCATCCGCCCCATTGCCGACCACATCGACCGCATATCCGGCGGCACAGAGCGCTTCGCTCAACTGTGACGCGATCGTCGGTTCATCCTCAACGACCAAAACTCGCATGCGCTGATTTCTCCTTCTCAGTGACCCGGCTTGGCGTCCCGCTCCCGGCTGCCAATGATCGCCCCATTGCCGGCATCCACCAAGAGTTTCACGAGCGCCCCGCCCGGTCGCAACAGTTTGATTTCGTAGATCCAGCGGCCATTCTTGCGCTCCAGCTCGACTTCCAGAACCTGCCCCGGCGTGTCGCGATCGACTTTCTCCAGCACTGCTCTCAAGGGCAGGATCTCGCCAGCCTCAAGCGCCTTGCGCGCGCGGTCATGGTCGCTTGGATCGACCGCCTGGGCCGGCAGCGCCAAGGCCGCAAAAAACACAACACCAGCCGCCAGCATGCCAATGGCTGCCCTGCCTGATTTCATTGCAACTCCTCGCAAACCGCCATCCAGCCCCCTTTATAGCCTCCCGAGCGTGAACACGAGATTAACAGCAGGTTCAGCGTGCATTCATGTATGGGATGGCAAAGTGCAACAAGAAACAGATCTCCACGCGAGTACCTCATGAAAACCATCCTTGCCGGCCTTCTGGCCATCGTCTCTTCAGCGTGGTGCCTGGATATTGTCTCGAAGACATTTCCTGCCACCAGCGCAACCCTATGGATTATCCGGCAGGAAGGCCTGTATCTGACCGGACTGCTGTCGATCGCCCTGATGTCGCTGTCCATGCTGCTGTCCATACGCCCGGTGTGGCTGGAAACTCCCCTGGGAGGAATGGATCGGGTTTATCGCCTGCACAAGTGGTCCGGCATCCTGGCGATCGGTTTTGGCGCGGCGCACTGGTTGATCAAGC
>DBMG01000009.1:67394-70958 GCA_002304785.1 Candidatus Accumulibacter sp. UBA704
GCCATGCTCGTCATCACCCTGTGGCGACGCTTTCCTTACCATATCTGGCGGCACCTGCATCGCATCATGCCGGTGCTCTACCTGATGCTGGTCCTGCACGGGGCGATGCTGGCGCCGCCCGGCTATTGGACGCAACCGGCAGGGGCGTTGCTGGCCCTGTTCCTCGCGGTCGGCGTCGGCGCAAGTGTCATTTCACTTGCCGGGATGATCGGGCATCGCCGCCAGGCGCAAGGCACGGTGGTATCGATCAGGACCGAAGGCGATGTCACCGAAATCACCTGCCGCGTGGACGGAAAATGGCAGGGCCACCGCCCTGGGCAATTCGCCTTCATCACCTTCAGCCGCCTCGAAGGGGCGCATCCCTTTACCATCGCCAGCGCCGACCGTGGCGATCGGACCACCACCTTCTTCATCAAGGCGCTCGGCAATTTCACACGAAACCTCACGCACCGGGTCCAGATCGGCCAGCCGGTCATCATCGAAGGCCCCTATGGCCGCTTTCAGCTGGACCGCCACAGCCCGAAAAGGCGCCAGATATGGGTCGCAGGCGGCATCGGCATTACGCCGTTCCTGGCTTGGCTGGAATCGCTGCAGACCCGTCCGGGGGAGGCACGTGACGTCGACTTCCATTACTGCACTCGGAACTGCGAGTCGGATCGTTTTGTTGAGCGCCTCAATGTGCTATGCGCCACGCTGCCCGGTGTGCGACTGCACATTCACAGCACCGAGCATGGGGACATTCTGACAGCCGGCGAACTTGGACTCGGAGGTAATGAGCGGAAGGCCGCGGAACTCTGGTTTTGCGGCCCGCGTGGCCTTGCCGATGCGCTGAAGAACGGACTGAAGGAATCTTGGAAAGGAAGCCTGCGCTTCCACCAGGAAGCCTTCGAGATGCGTTGATGAAAACCCCCGCTCGCTATCCGCGCTATGCCACTCGGGACTGACGAAATGACATCGCTTTCCCTGTGGCTCTGGATCGCGGCCGGAATCGTCCTGCAACTGGCCATCGGCCTGGGCATCGGCTTCTGGCGTCACTGGAGAAATTACCGGTCGTTGCGCGCAAGCGGAGTCGAGACGGAGTCTCCTGCGGCGCACGTTGATATCACGGCCGCGGAGGGAGCCAACTCGCTTGGCTGGCAGGGGTTTCGCACGTTCCGGGTCGAAGACAAGGTAATCGAAGACGCGCAGCGGTCGATCTGCTCGTTCTACCTCGTTCCGGCAGACGGAAAGCCACTCCCCGGGTTCCTGCCGGGGCAGTTCCTGACCTTCCGGCTCGATGTCCCGGAAACCAGCGGGAGTATCGGCCAGATCGTCCGCTGCTACTCGCTGTCGGACGCGCCCAACCCTGACGCTTACCGTGTCACCATCAAGCGCGTAGCTCCACCGGCTGGCAGCGATCTGCCGCCCGGGCGCGCATCGAGCTTCTTCCACGACGGGGTCGAGGTCAGCAGCGAGCTTCAGGTTCGCGCGCCGGCCGGCCACTTCCATCTCGACCACAGCGACGCCCCCGTGGTGCTCATCGGCAGCGGGATCGGCATCACGCCGATGCTGAGCATGCTCACGTGGGGCCTGGCGCAGCGGAGTTCTCGTGAGATCTGGCTGTTCTACGGAGTTCGTGACGGACGGGAGCTGATCATGAAGCCGCACCTCGACGCACTGGCCGCGGCGCATCCGAACTTCCGCCTGCGTGTGTGCCTCAGCAATCCGCAGCTTGGCGATGTGCTTGGGCGCGATTACCATTGCCGGGGTCGCATCGATGTCGGCCTGCTGCGCATGCAGTTGTCGCTCCGGCCCTATCATTTCTATGTTTGCGGCCCGACGCCGATGATGGAAAGCCTGGTGCCTGCCCTGGAGGACTGGGGAGTGCCGGATGAACGCATCCACTTCGAAGCCTTCGGTCCGGCGTCTATCCGACGCAAGCCGGCAACTTCTGCCGAACCCCGCGACGACTCCGCAGTGACCGGCATCGTCGTGAACTTCTCCCTGTCCGGCAGACAACTGCCATGGACTCCGGCAGCGGGCAGCTTGCTTGAACTCGCCGAAGCCAACGGCATTCCGGTCAACTCGGGATGCCGCGCCGGCGGCTGCGGCAGTTGCCAGACGACCATTCAGTCCGGCGAAGTCGCCTACCGCCAGACGCCGGATTTCGACCCGGAGCCGGGAAGCTGCCTGCTCTGTGTCTGCACCCCCAAGACCAGCGTGACACTGGAGGCATAGATGGAAAAATCCCTCTGGCGCCGCCACATCCTGCCGTTCTCCGTGCTGCTCGGCCTGCTGGCGGCGGCGGCGCTGGCCGGCGACTATGTCCTGCACCGCTTCAATCTGGTTTGGGTCGGACGCTATCTGGGCATTCCGGGAACCCTCCTGATCGTCCTCTCGCTGGTCTATTCACTGCGCAAACGCAAAGTCATCTCGCGCGGAAATCCGAAGTATCTCCTGACCCTGCATGAGTTCGCTTCCTGGCTCGGATCGTTGATGGTGCTGATCCACGCCGGCGTGCATTTCAACGCCATCCTGCCCTGGTTGGCCACGATCGCCATGGGCGTCAACGTCGTCAGCGGCATGGTCGGCAAGCTCTTGCTCGATCGATCCCGCCGTCATCTGCAGGAGCAGCGCGAGCACTTCCAGTTGCGCGGGGTGTCGCGTCCGGAAGTGGAGCAGGCGCTCTTCTGGGATGCTGTGACGATCGACGCCATGAGCAGGTGGCGCAAGGTGCACATCCCGATCTTCATCGTATTCGCGGTGCTGTCGTTGGGGCACATCATCAGCATCTTCCTGTTCTGGGGCTGGATATGAGCCGAATCGTCAAATTGATCCTGGCGATCAATCTGCTGGCGATAACGATCCTGATCTTCGTCTATCCGCATCTGACGGTCGCGCCCGGCCCGCTGATTCCCGGCCACGGCGCCCTGAACGCCGACTGTTTCGCCTGCCATGCTCCGCTCACCGGGGCCTCTTCCAAGCGCTGCCTGACCTGCCACAAACCCGGCGACATCGGTCGCTTGACGACGACCGGCCAGCCGGTCGTCGCGCCGCTCACCAAGACGCCGTTCCACCAGAAGCTGGTCAGCCAGGACTGCGTGGCGTGCCACAGCGATCATGCCGGCGTGAAGCGTTTCCGCCCGCAGGGCCGTTTCAACCATACGCTGCTGAATGCGGCGACACACGAGCAGTGCCAGGACTGCCACACGTCGCCGGCCGACGCACTGCACCGGCAGATCAGCGGCAACTGCGCGCAGTGTCACAGCCAGGAGAAGTGGAAACCGGCCACGTTCGATCATGCCAAGTACTTCGAACTCGACCGGGACCACAGAACCCAGTGCGTGACGTGCCATGTACGCAACGACTACAGCCGCTACACCTGTTACGGCTGCCACGAGCACACGCCCGACAACATCCGCCGCAAGCACGTCAAGGAAGGTATCCGCGCCTACGATAATTGCGTCGAATGCCATCGCAATGCCGACGAACACGACATCCGCGGACGCTATGGAAAGAACGAAGGAAAACGTTCGGGAAAGCGGGAAAACAAGAGGCGCGATGACGACGATTGATCGGATACAC
>DBMG01000026.1 GCA_002304785.1 Candidatus Accumulibacter sp. UBA704
GAGCCCGGGCAGGCGGCGCAGTTGAAGGTGGCGTTCAAGCTCAATCGCAAGGGCGATGTGGCCCTGGACGGCACGGTGATCCCGTCGCCGCTCGATGCCAATCTGAACCTGGACGTCAAGGCGGTCGAACTGCTGCCGCTGCAGCCGTACTTCTCGGAAAAGTTGAATATCGACATTACCCGCGGCCAGGTCACGGTCAAGGGCAACGCCCAACTGCGGCAGGCGGGCACGGACAAGGCAGGAAGCATGGCGGGCGGATTCGTCGGGCAGGCGACCGTCGGCGATTTCTACGCAGTGGATAAACTGAATTCCGCCGATTTCCTGCGCTGGAAGTCGTTCTATCTGGGCAAGATCGACGTGCGCCTGGGACCCGAAGCCGTATCGGTCGGCGAAATCGCGCTATCGGATTTCTTTGCCCGCGTGATCGTCAGCCCGGAGGGCAAGCTCAATCTGCTGCAGATCGTGCGCAAGGACGAAAAGACCGGGTCGCCGCCGGCAACGTCCCCGACCCCGGCCGGCGTCGAATCGGCCGAGGGCAAGGCCAGCGCTCCGGTGGTTTCGGAGAACAAGCCGGTGATGCCGGTGAAAATCGGTAAGATCACGCTCCAGGGCGGCAACGTGCGCTTCTCGGACAATTTCATCAAGCCCAACTACACGGCCAATCTGCGGCAGATCGGGGGCAGCATCACCGGACTCTCCTCGGAGCCGGGGACTCAGGCTAGCGTGGAACTGCGCGGCAGTTACGACAACGTGGCTCCGCTCAATATCACGGCGCAGATCAACCCGTTGTCTGCCAAACCGTTTCTCGATCTGCAGGCCGACGTCAAGGGGATCGAGCTGACCTCCCTGTCGGCCTATTCCGCGAAATATGCGGGCTACGCGATCGAGAAGGGCAAGTTGTCGGTCTTCGTCAAGTACAAGATCGAGAACGATCAACTGGATGCCGAGAACCGGGTATTCCTCGACCAGCTGACCTTTGGCGACGCCGTAGAGAGCCCTGACGCCACCAAGCTGCCGGTGCGGCTGGCCGTTTCGCTGCTCAAGAATCGCAACGGCGAGATCGACATCAACCTGCCCATCTCGGGGTCGCTCAACGACCCGCAGTTCAGCGTGGGCGGGCTGGTCGTCAAGGTGATCGTGAATCTTCTTACCAAGGCAATCACGTCGCCGTTCGCCCTGATCGGTTCGATGTTCGGTGGCAGCGAGGAACTGTCCAGTGTCGAGTTCGACCATGGCCGCGCCGCGTTGACGCCCGAGGCGGTGAAACGCCTGGAGAGCCTAGCCAAGGCGCTGATCGACCGGCCTGGGCTTAGGCTGGACATCGAGGGCAAGATCGATCCGGAAAAGGACCCCGAAGGGCTCAAGCGCGCGCGCCTCGACCGCAAGGTAAGGGCTCTAAAGCGCGAGGATATGACGAAGAAGAATGTGGAAAGCGGTTCGGCCGAAACCGTGGAGGTTTCCGCGCAGGAATACCCCGCGTTGCTGGAACGGGTCTACAAGGAGGAAAAATTCCCGAAGCCGCGTAACGTGATTGGCCTTGTGAAAAGCCTGCCGGTCGACGAGATGGAGAAGCTGATTCTGGCCAATTCGACGGTCGATGACGACGATCTGCGCGAACTCGGCGATCGTCGCGCCAAGGCCGTGCGCGATTGGCTCGTGGCGCACGAAGTGCCGGCCGACCGCGTTTTCCTGCTGCCCAGCAAGGTTGTGGCGGGGGAAGAAAAGCCGAATGGGAACCCGAAGGCCAAAGCCAGTCGGGCCGATTTTGCGTTGAAATAGCATCAGGGTGGGGCATGAGTGACTATGTGTTGTACGCGATGCTGGCTGTCGGCGTCGTCGTATTGCTGCTGCAGTTGGTTGTGTTGCAACGGTCGGGGCGCAAGGAGGATGCTCTCGACCCGTACTTCCGTGCCATGGAGAGCGGCCTGGAACGCGTCGAACGCGAATTGCGCGAGGAGATGGGGCGCGGCCGGCTGGAGGCGGCCGCGGCAGCGCGTGGCGATCGCGAAGAGCAAGCGCAATCCCTGGACCGGCTGGCGAAGACACTGTCCGGCCAGTTGGGGCAACTCGGCACGCTGCAGGGGCAGCAGCTGGAGTCTTTTTCCCAGCAGCTGTCGCGCCTGACGCAAAGCAACGAGCAGCGTTTCGAGCAATTG
Source organism: Candidatus Accumulibacter sp. UBA704 (assembly GCA_002304785.1). GTDB lineage: Bacteria > Pseudomonadota > Gammaproteobacteria > Burkholderiales > Rhodocyclaceae > Propionivibrio. The sequence goes on from DBMG01000026.1 coordinate 2,157, forward strand.
CGCCTGTCGGTCGAAGCGCGCCTCAATGCCATTCAGAACGACAACGCCAACAAACTCGAAGAGATGCGCAAGACCGTCGACGAGAAGCTGCACGCCACGCTGGAACAACGCCTCGGCGATTCGTTCAAACTGGTCAGCGAACGCCTGGAACTGGTGCACAAGGGGCTGGGCGAGATGCAGACGCTGGCGGCCGGGGTCGGCGATCTCAAGAAGGTGCTGACCAACGTCAAGACGCGCGGGACGTGGGGCGAAGTGCAGCTGGAAGCGCTGCTCGACCAAGTGCTGACCGTCGAGCAGTACGACAAGAACGTGGCGACGCGACCGGGCAGCGGCGAACGCGTCGAGTTCGCCATTCGCCTGCCGGGGCAGGGCGACGGGATGTCGGACAACCTGCCCGTCTGGCTGCCTATCGATG
>DBMG01000196.1:0-27406 GCA_002304785.1 Candidatus Accumulibacter sp. UBA704
CCGTCGGCGCCGATCTCGGCGAGCAGCGGCTCCAGGGCGGCGCGCCAGGCGAGCACCTGCTCTTCGGCGGCGGGGCCTTCGCCCGGCGAACGCAGCACGGTGAGCCGCCAGGGCAGCTCGGCCGGTTCGATGCGCACGGTGGCGTGCTTGAGTTCGGGCTGCTTCGAGACGGGGTCGAACGCCGGAACGGTCAGCGTGTTGACGCCGTCGTGCGACAACTCGTGCCGGCCCCAGTGCATGGCCACGAAGGCCTGGCCGGGGCGCACGTCCTCGCTGGCGGCGAGCGGCAGGACGATCTCGCCGCGCCGGCTCTTGATCTTCACCAGCGTTCCTTCTTTCCAGCCGCGCCGGGCGAGGTCCGACGGGTGCAGGCGGACGTTGGGTTCGGGTTCGTGCGCGTAGAGGCGCGGGATGCGCCCGGTACGGCTCATGCCGTGCCACTGGTCGCGCAGGCGGCCGGTGACGAGGCGGAAGGGGTGGCGGGCGTCGGGGGATTCGGCGGTCAGGGCGGTGGTCAACGGGATGAAGCGCGCCTTGCCGTCGGGGTGGGCGAAATGGTGGTCGGCATAGAGGCGTTGGGCGCCTGCTGTGGCGCCTGCCGGGAAGGGCCATTGCTGCGGGCCGAGACGGTCGAGAACGGTGTGCGACAGGCCGCCGATGTCGAGGTCGCGGCCGAGGGTGGTGGCGACGTGCTCGGCGTAGACCTCGGCGGGGGTGGTGAAGGGGAAGAGGTCTTTCGCCGTCATTCCGGGGGGGGCAGGAATTGAGGCTTCTGGGGCGCTTCCTGGATCCCGGCTTTCGCCGGGATGACGGGATTCTGTGAGGCGTGCGGTCAGGGCGAGCGCGAAGTCTTTGGCGATGAGCCAGTCGGCGCGGGCTTCGCCGGAGGGCGGGACGGCGGCGCGGACGCGGGTGATGCGGCGTTCGGAATTGGTTACCGTGCCGTCCTTCTCGCCCCAAGTGGCCGCGGGGAGCAGGAGGTCGGCGAAGGCGGCGGTCTCCGTGTCGGCCCAGGCGTCCTGGACGACGACGAATTTGGCCTTGTCCAGCGCCTCGCGCACGCGGGCGAGGTCGGGCAATGACTGCGCCGGGTTGGTACAGGCGATCCAGATGGCCTTGATGCTGCCGTCGCGCACGGCGTCGAACATCTCGACTGCCGTTCTTCCGGGCTGGTCGGAAATGGAGGGGATGCCCCACAGCGCGGCGAGGTCGGCGCGGTCGTCCGCGTCGGAGAGGTCGCGGTGGCCGGGCAGCAGATTGGCCATCGCGCCGGCTTCGCGCCCGCCCATGGCGTTGGGCTGGCCGGTCAGCGAGAACGGGCCCATGCCGGGCTGGCCGATGGTGCCGGTGGCGAGATGCAGGTGAATCAGCGCGGCGCCGTTGGCGGTGCCGTGCGTCGACTGGTTGAGCCCCTGGCACCAGAACGAGAGCGGTGCCTTGGCCTGCCCGAACCAGCGCGCGGCGGTGACGATGTCGTCGGCCTTGATGCCGCAGACCGGGGCGACGGCGCCCGGCGTCAGTTCGGCGAGTTGCTTGCGCAGGTCGGCGAAGCCGGTGGTGTGTTCGGCGATGAAGTTGTTATCGACCATACCTTCCCACAGCAGCACGTGCAGCATCGCCGAGCAGAGCAGCACGTCGCTGCCGGGCTGAATCGCCAGGTGCAGGTCGGCGTCCGCCGCGGTGTCGGTGCGGCGCGGGTCGACGACGATCATCTTGGTGTCCGGCCGGGCCGCGCGCGCGGCTTCGATGCGGCGGTAGACGATCGGGTGGGCGAAGGCCGGGTTGGCGCCGGCGATCAGGATCAGGTCGGCGAGGTCGATGTCTTCGTAGCAGCACGGCACGGCGTCCGCGCCGAGCGTGGCCTTGTAGGCGGCCACCGCCGAGGACATGCACAGGCGCGAGTTGGAGTCGATGTTGTTGGTGCCGACCAGCGCGCGCGCCAGTTTGTTAAAGACGTAGTAGTCCTCGGTCAGCAACTGGCCGGAGACGTAGAAGCCGACGGCGTCCGGGCCGTGTTCGCGGATGATCGCGGCGAAGCGTTCGGCGGCGGTGTCGAGCGCGTGAGCCCAGGTGGTCGGGGTTCGCGGCGCATCTCGGGTTTCTCGCAGCATTGGCACGGTGGCGCGTCCGGTCTTCACCGCGGCGAGGTGCAGGGTGTTGCCCTTGGTGCACAGTTTGCCGAAGTTGGCCGGGTGGCCCGGGTCGCCTTCGACGCCGACGATGCGGTCGCCGGCCGAATGGATGATGACGCCACAGCCGGTGCCGCAGTAGCAGCAGGTGCTGCGGGTGCTACGGACGTGCTGCAGTTCGCGATTCATCAGAGCGCGATCCACACGTCGTCGCCGACGCGCTTGACCGAGAACGGCGGTGTGCAGCCGGTGTCGGGTGCGACCGCTTCACCGGTTTCGAGGTCTATCTTCTGTCCGTGCAGCGGGCAGGTAACAATCTTCCCCGAGACGATCCCCTGCGACAGCGGGCCGCCCTTGTGCGGGCATTTGTCATGCACGGCGAAGACTTCGTCGTCGGCCAGGCGGAAGATGGCGATGTCGCCGTGTTCCGAAGCCACAACCCGGCTACCGAGGCGGGGGATTTCGTCGAGGGGGCAGAGTTTTTTCCAGTCGCTCATGGGGTGTCCTCGGTAATAGTGGATGCGAATCCGTCATTCTGGAGAAAGCTGGAATCCAGAAACGGCGCATCCGGGGGCATCGACGGCCGTACTGGATACCGGCTTTCGCCGGTATGACGGGGCTTAAAACGTGCTTCTGCGCTTGGGATACCGCCTTTCCGTGAAACTCCGTCATTCCGGCGTACGCCGGAATCCAGGAACGGCGTATCAAGGAGCTTCAACGGCCGTACTGGGTACCGGCTTTCACCGGTACGACGAGCGTGGTGCTTTAGCCGACGATATCGTCGTACAGATCCCGCCACTGCGGATTGCCCGACTCGATCAATTCGAGCTTCCACGCCCTTTTCCATTCCTTGATGGCTTTTTCGCGGGCGATGGCCGATTCGAGTGTTTCGTGCTGCTCGTACCAGACCAAGGTGTGCACGCCGTATGTCTTGGTGAATCCGTCCACCTGATCGTTCTTGTGTTGCCAAATCCGCTGGACGAGATTCGACGTGACGCCAGTGTAGAGCGTGCCGTTTTTGCGGCTGGCGAGGATATAAACGCAGGGTTCCTTCATGACCGCAGGTTACTGGATTCCGGCTTTTGCCGGAATGACGGCTTGAAATCGCGCTCATGTCCTGACTTCCAGAATCTCGAACTCCCGCCGCACCGCCGGCTTCTGCACCGCGGCGTTCCACGGGTCTTCGTAGTTCTGCAGCGCGTAAAGCAGGCGTTCGTACAACTCCTTGCGGCGGGCAGCGTTTTCAAGAACGATCTTTTTCACATGGTCGAGGCCGACGCGGCCGACGTAGTGGCAGGTGCGTTCCAGGTAGAAGCCTTCCTCGCGGTAGAGCTGCAGGAAGGCGCCGGCGACTTCGAGTACCTCGTCGTCGGTCGCTACCTTGCACAGGAACTGCGCGACCTCGGTCTTGATGCCGCCGTTGCCGGCGACGTAGATTTCATACCCCGAATCGACGCCGATCACGCCGACATCCTTGATCCCGGCTTCGGCGCAGTTGCGCGGGCAGCCTGAGACGGCGAGCTTGACCTTGTGCGGCGACCACATGCCGAACAGCATCTTCTCCAGCTTGACGCCCATGCTCATCGACAGTTGCGTGCCGAAGCGGCAGTGCTCGGCGCCGACGCAGGTCTTCACCGTGCGGATCGACTTGCCGTAGGCGTGGCCCGAGACCATGCCGGCGGCACCAAGGTCTGCCCAGACCTTGGGAAGGTCGGCCTTCTTGATGCCGAGCAGGTCGACGCGCGCGCCGCCAGTCATCTTGACGGTCGGCACGTTGTATTTCTCGGCGACGTCGGCGATCACGCGCAACTCCTTCGGGCTGGTCAGGCCGCCCCACATGCGCGGGACGACCGAGAAGGTGCCGTCCTTCTGGATGTTGGCGTGGGCGCGCTCGTTGATGAAGCGCGACTGCGGGTCGTCTTGCGCCTCGTGCGGCCAGGTCGAGATCAGGTAGTAGTTGAGCGCCGGGCGGCACGAGGCGCAGCCGTTCGGTGTCTTCCATTCGAGTAAGTGCATGACGTCCGGGATGGTCAGCAGGTGCTGCTCGCGGATCGCGGCGCGTACTTCGCCGTGCGAGCGGTCGGTGCAGCCGCACACCGGCTTGTCCTTGCTTTGCACCGGCTGGTAGGCGCCGCCGACGGTCGAGGCGAGGATCTGTTCGACGAGGCCGGTGCAGGAACCGCACGACGACGAGGCCTTGGTGTGCTTGCGCACGTCGTCGACGGTGAACAGTCCCTTCTCCTTGATCGCCTTGACGATGGTGCCCTTGCACACGCCGTTGCAGCCGCACACCTCGGCGGTATCGGGCATCGCCGCGGCCTTGCTCTGGCCCTGGTGGCCGACGTCGCCGACGTGGCTCATTCCTCCAACTGCGCCGAACATCAGGTGGTCGCGCAGTTCGGCGATGTTCTGCTTGTCCTTCAACAACTGGAAGTACCACGCGCCGTCGGCGGTGTCGCCGTAGAGTACGGCGCCGACCAGGTTGTCGCCCTGAATGACGAGGCGCTTGTAGACGCCGCCCGCAGGGTCGGAGAGGACGATGTCCTCGGTCTTGTCGTTGCCGGTGAAATTGCCGGCCGAGAAGACGTCGATGCCGGTGACCTTGAGCTTGGTCGAGGTCACCGAGCCCTGGTAGCGGCTGATGCCGAAGCGGGCGAGGTGGTTGGCGCAGACCTTGGCCTGCTCGAACAGCGGCGCCACCAACCCGTATGCCGTCCCGCGGTGCGCGGCGCATTCGCCGACGGCGTAGATCTTCGGGTCGTAGGTCTGCAGCGTGTCGTTGACCACGATGCCGCGGTTGCAGTGGATGCCGGCCGATTCGGCGAGCGTGGTGTTCGGGCGGATGCCGACGGCCATCACCACCAGGTCGGCCGGGATCGCTTCGCCGTCCTTGAAGCGGATCAGCGCGACACGGCCGGATTCTCCGGCGACGAGTTCGGAGGTTTGCTTGCCGAGCAGGAACTTCAGGCCCTTGGCTTCGAGCGACTTCTGCAAGAGGTCGGCGGCGGTCTTGTCGAGCTGGCGCTCCATGATCCACTCGGCGAGGTGCACCACGGTCACGTCCATGCCGCGCAGGCGCAGGCCGTTGGCGGCTTCCAGCCCGAGCAGGCCGGCGCCGATGACGACGGCGTGGCGATGTGTCTTCGCCGCCTCGATCATCGCCTCGGTGTCTGCGATATCGCGGTAGGCGATCACGCCTGGCAGGTCCTTTCCGGGCACCGGCAGGATGAACGGCGAGGAGCCGGTGGCCAGCAGCAGGCGGTCATACTCCGCCTCGGTGCCGTCGTCGGCGATGACCTTGCGGTGGATTCTGTCGATCTGCGAGACCTTCTTGCCGGCGTGCAGCGCGATGCCGTTGTCGCGGTACCAGGCGTGGTCGTTGAGCACGATGTCCGGCAAGGTCATCTCGCCGGCCAGCACCGGCGAGAGTAGGATGCGGTTGTAGTTCGGATGCGGCTCGGCGCCGAACACGGTGATGTCGTACAGGTCCGGTTCGAGCTTGAGCAGCTCTTCCAGGGTGCGGCACCCGGCCATGCCGTTGCCGATCATCACGAGTTTTTGCTTGGTCATGTTGGGTCCTTCATTCGCCAGTTTCTCCGTCATCCCGGCGCAAGCCGGAATCCAGGTCGTGCTCCGAAATCCTGGATTCCGGCTTTCGCCGGAATGACGGCCTTTCAATCACCGTTGCTCTTCACGCCGCCAGCGGATGCTGCTGCTTGGCGTAGAGGAATTCGATCACCTTCGAGCGGCAGTCCATGTAGCGGGCGTCGTGCGCCAGGGCCAGGCGGTCGCGCGGGCGGGGGAGGTCGACGGTCAGGATGTCGCCGATCGTCGCCGCCGGGCCGTTGGTCATCATCACAATGCGGTCCGAGAGCAGTACGGCCTCGTCGACGTCGTGGGTGACCATCACCGTGGTGGCCTGCGTCTTGGCGCAAATCGCCATCAGTTCGTCCTGCAGGCGGGCGCGGGTCAGCGCGTCGAGGGCGCCAAAGGGCTCGTCCATGAGCAGCACCTTGGGCTCCATGGCCAGCGCGCGGGCGATGCCGACGCGCTGCTTCATGCCACCGGAAACCTCGCCGGGGTACTTGTGCATGGCGTGCGCGAGGCCAACCATCTCCAGCACGTTCTGCGTGCGCGCCTTGAGTTCGGTCTTGCCTTCGTTCCTGCCGAACACGCGCTCGACGGCGAGCATGACGTTGTCGAAGCAGGTCAGCCAGGGCAGCAGCGAGTGGTTCTGGAAGACCACCGCGCGTTCCGGGCCGGGGCCGGGGATCTCGCGCCCGGCGCAGATCAGCGCGCCGGCGGTCGGCAGCGTCAGGCCGGCGATCAGGTTGAGCAGTGTCGACTTGCCGCAGCCAGAGTGCCCGATCAGCGAGACGAATTCGCCCTGCCGGATGGCCAGGTTGATGTCGCGCAGGGCGACGAACTTGCCCTTCTTGGAGTCGAAGGTCATCCCGGCGTTTTCGATGCTGACGTACTTTCCCATGGTCAGGACTCCGTATGCAGGCGTTTTGCCAGAAACAGCAGGATCTGTTCGAGGATCAGGCCGACGATGCCGATCACGAAGATGGCGATGATGATGTGCTCGACCTTGAGGTTGTTCCACTCGTCCCACACCCAGAAGCCGATGCCGACGCCGCCGGTGAGCATTTCCGCGGCAACGATGACCAGCCAGGCCGTACCGATCGACAGGCGGATGCCGGTGAGCATGTACGGCAGCACGCTGGGAAACAGGATCTTGGTGACGATCTTCCACTCGGACAGGTTGAGGACGCGCGCCACGTTGAGGTAGTCCTGCGGCACGCGCTGCACGCCCTGCGCGGTATTCATGATCATCGGCCAGATCGAGCAGATGAAGATGGTCCAGGTCGCCGCCGGATCGGCGCGCTTGAACACCAGCAGGCCGATCGGCAGCCAGGCCAGCGGCGAGACAGGGCGCAACAGGCTGATCAGCGGATTGACCAGGCTGGAGAGCAGCGAGAAGCGCCCGAGCAGGAAGCCGGCCGGGATGCCGACCAGTGCGGCGATGCCGAAGCCGATGCCGACGCGCTGCAGCGACGAGAGGATGTTCCAGCCGATGCCCTGGTCGTTCGGCCCGTTGCTGTAGAACGGGTCGGCGAACAACTTGGCCGCGGCTTCCCAGGTCTGCGTCGGCGACGGGATGGCGCCGCCCTTGATCGTGGCGATGTGCCAGAGGCCGATCACCAGCAGCAGGCCGAGGATCGGCGGCAGCACGGCGGCGAAGAAGGCGCGCATCGCCGCCGCGTGTTCGGTAGCGCTGCTCGGCGCTGCGGCGATTTCGATTTGCCGGGGCGTTGGCTTGGCGATGCGGCGAGGTGTCTCGGACGCGGTGATGGAAGGCATGGCATTGACTGTGATGGCCGTCATGTCGTTCTCCTTGCGTAAACTCATGTGTGTTTCCATTCGTCATTCCGGCGAAAGCCGGAATCCAGCGAGAGGTACGAACTGGACCCCGGCTGTCGCCGGGGTGACGGGCTTCTCCATTTTCTTAGCCCTTGACCTTGAAGCCGTCGGCATAAGCCTTCGAATCTTTCGCGTTCCACACCACGCCGTCGATCAGCTTCGATTCGCGCAACTCGCTCTTGGGCACCGGTGCCTTGACCTGCGCGGCGGCCTCCTTGTACAGGGCGATCTGGTTGACCTTCTTGGCCACGGCGAGGTAATCCGGGTGGTCCTTGAGCAGACCCCAGCGCTTGTGCTGCGTCATGAACCACATGCCGTCGGATAGGTAGGGGAAGTTCACCGCACCGTCGTTGTAGAACTTCATGTGGTTTTTTTCCGACCAGCTCTTGCCGAGGCCGTTTTCATACTGCCCGATCATGCGGCTGCGGATGACATCCACATCGGTGTTGACGTATGCCTTGGCGGCGATCGTTTCGGCGGTCTTGCTGCGGTTGGCCGCCGAGGCGTCGATCCACATCGAGGCTTCGAGCACGGCCATGATCATGGCGCGTGCCGTGTTCGGGTACTTCTGCACGAACTCGGCGGTGGCGCCGAGCACCTTCTCCGGATGGTCGGCCCAGACGTCCTGCGACGTTGCAGCCGAAAAGCCGATCTTGTCGATGATCGCGCGCTGGTTCCACGGCTCGCCGACACAGTAGCCGTCCATGTTGCCGACGCGCATGTTGGCCACCATCTGCGGCGGCGGCACGACGATGGTCTTCACGTCCTTTATCGGGTTGATGCCGTGCGCGGCCAGCCAGTAGTACAGCCACATGGCGTGCGTGCCGGTGGGAAAGGTCTGGGCGAAGGTGTATTCCTTCTCCTTCTTGGCGACCAGCGTGGCGAGCGATGGGCCGTCGGTGACGCCCTTGTCCTTCAACTGGTTGGAGAGGGTGATGCCCTGGCCGTTGTTATTCAGCGTCATCAGCGAGGCCATGTCCTTCTTCGGCCCGCCGATGCCGAGCTGCACGCCGTAGATCAGGCCGTACAGCACGTGCGCGGCGTCGAGTTCGCCGTTGACCAGCTTGTCGCGGATGCCGGCCCACGAGGCTTCCTTGGTCGGCGTGATCTTGATCCCGTACTTCTTGTCGAAGCCCATCACCGAGGCCATGACTACGGAGGCGCAGTCGGTCAGCGGGATGAAGCCGATGCGCACCTCTTCCTTCTCCGGCTTGTCGGAGCCGGCGGCCCAGGCGGCGGACCGGATGCCGGGGGCGATGCCGCTCATGAGCGCGGCGCCTGTGGCGAGTTGCAGGCTGCGGCGGAGAAAATTACGCCGATCAGATTCCAGAGAAAGAGGTTGAGCAGTCGTTTCATGTTTCATCTCGGGCTCCAGGAGGCAACAAAAAAAACGGCGCCCGATTCCTGCCGGGGGGAAGCAGGAATCAGACGCCGTTGTCAGTTGGCCGAGCCGCCGTTGGCTCAGCACCTGACGGAGAGTGAGCAGTATCTGTGCCAGATTGGCAGAGTTGTCCGATTGTCGATAAAAATCAGCCGGCTAGAGTTGTTTTGTGGGGGCGGACGGGCTATCGTTGACTGCCGGTGCATGCACAGGATGGGTGCGATTTCGAATGTCCGTGCCCGTTCGTTGGGCTTCGGCGGTTTCCGCTTGACGGTGCCCGTCGGTACTCCGGTAGCTCGATAGTTACAGACGGGCGTGTTTTATGAAAGCCTCGGCCGCGACCTGCATCGCCGCCGTCGGGATCCTGTTTTTCCGGGTAACCAGGCCATACGAATTCATCTTGATGGACAGGGATATCGGCAGGCGGCCGATGATGTTCATTCTTTCGTAGTAGCTGATCAACGAAACGGGCTGCAGGGAAACCATGTCCGATTCCTTGAGCAACGACAGCGACAACAAGGTCGAGGACGTCTCGACCGTGCTGCTCGGGAGGCTGATGCGGGCATCCCTGAACAATTGGTGGAAGAACATCCGGAGCGGCGCCGGCTGAGACTGGATGACCCAGCAGTATTTCTGCAGCGCTGCGAGCGTCACTTTGCGCTTGTGCATTTCCGGATGATCCGATCGCGCGACGGGAACGATGACTTCCGCGCCGAAGGGCACGAAATCCAGGTTTTCCGACGGATAACCCTCGGGTATGCGTGCGACGACGATATCGATCTTGTCCTGCTCGAGCGCTTTCAGCAGCTGATCGCTCGTTTCGATGTCGACGGTAATGCCCAGCAGGGGGTGCTCTTTTTTCAGGAAGGCGATGGTCGTCGGCAGCAGGCTGTTGGAAAGCGCCTGGATTCCTCCGATATGGATGTTGCCGATGCTGCCGGACTTCAGCGCGGTCAGTTCCCTGTGCAAGCCGCCCAGGTCGGTGTGCACGAGCCGCGCGTAGCGGATCACGGCGTCACCCAGCGTGTTCGGTTGGATGCCCTTGGGTGTTCTCGAGAACAGGGGTTCGCCGACCAGTTCCTCGATTTCGTGCAGGCTCTTGGTCAACGCCGGTTGGGTCAGGGACATTGCCTCGGCAGCTTTCCTCAGCGACCCGTGCTCGTCGAGGACCATCAGCAACCGCAGGTGGCGCATCCGCAGGCGGCTGCCGATCAGATTCAGGGGATTGATCATGGTGATTACCCGCGGTTATCGGGATATAAGAAAGTATGAATTGTAATGATGCGGCCATCTGCTGAAAATCGGTTTCGGTTTTTGAAAATGCCCGCAAAATGCGGGTGAAACCGAGCTGAATCCCAAACAACCATTAAACGGGGGAGTTGAAATGATCAAACGTACGTTCAGTGTTGTCGCAGCCCTGATGTTCTGTGTGTTTGCCGCGCCGTCGCAGGCCGCCGATCCGATCAAGATCTCGGTGTCGCATACTTCTTCGCTCGAAAGCCCGTGGCAGAAGGGCGCGCTCGTGATGGCGGATACGATCAACAAGGAAGCCAAGGGCAAGTTCAAGGTCGATGTGTTCGGCAACGGCGTACTGAACCAGAAGAACTGGCGGGTCATGTTCGAGCAGACACAGGCCGGTACGAATGGCATCGCCATCGAAAGCGTCACCGCGCTCGCTTCGATCGTGCCGGAACTGGGCGGGATCAATCTTCCCTTCCTGTTCCAGGATGTCGATCACCTGAATCGCTTCCTGCAAGCGAATCCATCGATTCTTCAGAAATGGACCAAGAAGTTCGAGGAGAAAAACCTGGTTGTGATGGCCATCGCTCCGCGTCCTTTCCGTCAGCTCATCAACAAGACGAAACTGGTCAAGACGCCTGAGGACATCAGTGGCATGAAGTTCCGTGTTCCGCAGAATCCCATGTTCGTGAAGATTTTCGAGGCGATGGGAGCGAAACCCGTACCGATGTCCTCCGGTGAAATCTACTCCGCCATCCAGTTGGGAACGGTCGTCGGCGAGGACAACTCGGTGCCGGTCGTCTATGACTTCAAGACGCATGAAGTGGCCAAGTTCATGACCATCTGGAATTACATCGGCGATGCCTCGCTGGTGGTCATCAACAAGACCATCTGGGACAAGCTGACACCCGATGAGCAAGCGCTTTTCCGCAAGGCCGGGCAAGAGTGGGTCGCTGTTAACGTCAAGGAGGATACTTCCTATTCTGTGACGGCCCGCAACAACATGGAAAAGGCCGGAGTCAAGTTCTACGACATGGACGACGCCGGAAAACAGGCGTTCGCCAAGATGATGACACCGGTGTACGCCGACTTCGAGAAGCTGGTCGGCGCTGCAGACTGGAAGTCCTATCAGGACGAAATCGTCAAACAGAAGAAATAAACCCTTAAAGGGCGGGCGTTCGGCGTCCCGCCTTTCCTTTGTTCATTCGGTGTGATGAGTGTGAGTCGTCGCTGCTCGCCGGTGCGTCTGCGCCAGGCAGAAAGGGTTTTCTGACGTGAAAAGAGCTTTGCATTCCTTGAAAAACCTGGATGGGACCGTTGGTTATCTGCTCCTGTTCGTCATCCTGATCGTCGTCTTCCTGCAGATCATGAGCCGGGTGCTGCCCGGAAACACCATCTCATGGACTCTGGAAGTCAGCGAAATGCTGTTGGGCGCGCTGATCTGGCTGAATATCAGCGTGGGCATCATCAGCGGTGCGCATGTCAGCTTCGACCTGATCGTCCGGCGTTTGCCGCACAAGGCTCAGAAATTCGTGGTGCTGCTCAACAATGCGATATTCATTGCCTACCTGGTGCTGCTGGCCGCATTCACGGTACAGGTGCTCGATTACTACCTCGTCCTGGGGGCCAAATCGACCATCCTGCAGATCAGCATGTTCTGGGTGCGCATGCCGATTCTGATCGGTTGCGTCGTGACCATCATCCGGCTGTGCATCAAGGAATACCGGATCTTTACCGACAAGGAAACGAAATACTTCGCCACCTACGGCAGCGAAGGGGGTGTGTGATCATGCCGGTGATGAGTATCACGCTATTGATTCTTGCGGTTGTCCTCATGCTCCTGGGTACCTCGATTGCCGTGTCGTTGGGGTTGTCGGCCATTCTCGTCATGCTGATCTATCAGCCGGTGCCGAACATGATGATCATTCCGCAGATGTTCAGCGAGGCGTCCACGTCCTTTGTGCTGCTCGCCGTGCCGCTGTTCATCCTGGCCGGGAACCTGATGGAACGGGGGACCATGGGGCGGAACCTGATCGACTTCACGACGTCCCTGGTCGGCTGGGCGAAAGGCGGGCTGGGTGCGGCGACGATCACCGGGAGCATGATCTTCGGAGGTATTTCGGGTTCATCGCTGGCCGATACGGCGACATTTGGCACCATCATGGTTCCGCGAATGATGAAGGACGGCTATCCGAAAGACTATGCGGCCGCGATAACACTCACGTCCTCCTGCCTGGCGGTCATCATCCCGCCCAGCATCCTGATCGTTCTTGCCGCGGCCTCGACGCTGCAGTCCGTCGGCAAGGCATTGGCCGGAGGGATCCTGCCCGGGATTCTGATTACCGCCTTGCTGTTCGTGCCGAACTACGTCATCTCCAAGAATCGCGGATTCGGTACCCGGATTCCCTTTTCCCTGAAGAACGTGTTCAGCAAGTTCATCACCTGCTGGACAGCACTGATCGCGCCGCTCATCATCCTGGGCAGCATTTTCTCCGGTGTGGTGACGCCGACCGAAGGTGCGCTGGTCGCGGTGGGGTACATCCTGTTTGTGGACATGCTCATCTTCAAGCGACTGTCCTGGGCCGACCTTGTCGATGCCTCGAAAAGTACGGCGGTCCTGACGTCTGCCATCCTGTTCATCGCCACGTCGAGTGCCATGGCCAACTGGATCATTGCTTATGAGAACGTTCCGAAATATATGGCGGAAGTGTTGGCCGGCGTGCCAGGCGGTACCGTAGGCTTCCTGATCCTGATCAACATCTTCCTGCTGATCATCGGCATGACGCTGGATGCCGGGCCGGCAACGATCATCTTTACGCCCTTGTTCCTGCCGGTGGCGGTCAGCATGGGGATCGACCCGACGCATTTCCTGATCATCATGGTGTGCGGTTTCGCACTTGGATTGGTCACGCCTCCATACGGGGTGTGTCTGTTCAGCATTTCGTCGATATGCAGTATTCCGATGGATAGATTGGTGCGGGCTTCGATGCCTTTCTATGCGGTCATTTTCATGGCGATGCTGATGATCACGTTCATCCCGTCGATAACCCTGTTCATCCCCAATATTCTCGGCTTGTGACGTAGTTGCTCAATTGGCCGCAGACGTGCGGGCTACGTCTGCGGTCTTTGATAATGACGAAAGCATATATTGTTCAGTTTTTAAAGGAGAAATCATGAAAGTAATCATTACCGGTGGTGGCGGATTTATCGGCTATCGATTGGCGCAGGCTCTGCTCAAGCGTGGAACGCTGGCCGATGCGGATGGCAAGCAGGCGGGCATTTCGCAGATCGTGCTGCTCGACATGGCCTTTCCGCCGAACACCGATCCGCGCCTGAAATGCGTTTCCGGCGACCTTACCGACAAGGCCTTGCTGGCCGATGTGCTGGGGACGGACACTGCGTCGGTCTTTCATCTGGCATCGGTCGTGAGCGGTGGCGCGGAAGCGGATTTCGATCTCGGCTACAAGGTCAATTTGGACGGAACGCGCGCGCTGCTTGAGACTTGCCGCAAGCTGGCGAGCCCTCCTCGCTACGTGTTTGCCAGCACCTGCGCGGCATTCGGCGGCGATCTGCCTGAAGTGGTGACCGATGCGACCACGCCGAATCCGCAGACATCCTATGGTGCGCAAAAGGTGTGTTGCGAATACCTGACCACCGACTATAACCGCAAGGGCTTCATCGACGGGCGCTCGATCCGCCTGCCGACGATCTCGGTGCGCGCCGGCAAGCCGAACCTGGCGGCTTCCTCGTTTGCCAGCGGCATCATCCGTGAACCGCTGGCCGGTGTCGTTTCGCCATGTCCGGTGAGTCCGGAGACCTGCGTGTGGATCCTTTCGCCGCGTAAGGTGGTCGACGCCTTCATTCACGCCCACGACTTGCCGTCTTCGGCGTGGGGCGTCAATCGCGTGCTGAACCTGCCGGGCATCACCACGTCGGTGAACGAGATGGTCGGCGCCCTGCGCAAACTGGCCGGCGAAAAGGTGGCGAACCTCGTCGAATGGAAACCCGATGCGCGCATCCAGGCCATCGTCAAGACGTGGCCGGCGCGGTTCTCCACCGAGCGCGCGCTCAAGCTGGGTTTTGCCGCCGATACGGACATCGAAGGCATCATCCGCGACTATATCGACGAGCAGGGCATCAAGGTTTAGCAAAGGACCGTCAATGAACATCACGAAACACCGCCTCGCGACGCTGAACAGCTGCTATGCGGCCAACAGCCTGGTGATCGACGGCAAGACCCATATCCTGCTTGCTTCCGAAGCCGAAGGGCCTTGCCTGGCTTGGTCCGGGGCTGATTACACCGAATCGCATACCGTCTGGGAAGGGCCCGGCGGAACGATGTCGATTGTTCCCATTCCAGGCACCAACGGGGAGTTCCTGGCGGTCCAGAAGTTCTACCGGATGTACCAGTGGGAAGGGGCCAAGATCGTCCACGTGCGTCCGCTGGCGTCCGGCGGATATGAAGTGACCGACGTCCTCGACCTGCCCTACGTCCACCGCTTCGATCTCCTGACCGTCGGTGAGCGGCACTATTTCATCGGCTGCACCTTGGCCACGAAGAAGGAATCCGTTGCCGACTGGGCCAACCCTGGGAAGATCTGGGTCGGTGAATACACCGGACCGGGGCCGCTGGAGGTGAAGGTGCTCAAGGAAGGTCTGACCAAGAACCATGGCTACAGCCGTCTCGTTCAGGACGGGGTGATGCGCGGCCTGGTCACGTGCGAGGAAGGCGCTTTCGAGGTGACACCGCCTGCCGCACCCAGCGGAGAATGGACAATCAGGCAGTTCATGGACTGGCCGATCAGCGATATTTCGGCAATCGATATCGATGGTGACGGCGAACTGGAATTCGCCACGATCGAGTCGTTCCACGGAACGTATTTCCGGGTGTACAAGAAGATCGACGGAAGGTTCGCCAAGATCTACGAGCATCCGGAGGTGACCGAGTTTTACCACGTCGTTGTCGGTACGACGCTTGCGGGCGAACCGGTTTTCATCGGAGGATGCCGTCGTGGCAAGCAACAGTTGTTCTACGTCCACGCCGTCAGCAACAATCCTCTGCGCCTGGAGGCCGAACTCATCGACGAAGGCGTCGGGCCGAGCAATGTCTACGTCCTGCATGAGGAGAAGCGCGACATCCTCGTGGCTGCCAACAGGGAAATCAACGAGGCGGCGCTTTACTTCGTCACCTGAGCATGGTGTTCGGGGCCGGCGATTCTCCGGGGAAGGGGACCGGCCTTGGTAACATACGAAGGTGATCAACCTCGCAAACACACGTCATGGATAGCTATTTCCTCGGAATCGACAACGGCGGCAGCGTCACCAAGGCCGTGATCTTCGATTCGCAAGGCAGGGAGATCGCCTCCGCTGCGGCGGTCGTCCCGATGCTCCGGCCTCGTCCCGGATTCACCGAACGGGACATGGAGTCGCTGTGGCAGGCCAATCTGGAGGTCATCGGCAAGGCGGTGCAGGATTCCGGGGTCGATGCGGGCGACATCAGGGGCGTCGCCTGCACCGGCCATGGCAAGGGGTTGTACCTTTGGGGCAAGGACGGGAAGCCGGCGTGCAACGGCATCGTTTCTACCGATGCACGAGCCTGGATGTATCCCGAGCAGTGGGAAAAGGATGGCACCGCGGCGAGGGTCTTCCCCCGGACCATGCAGACACCGCTGGCGTGCCAGCCGGTGGCCCTGTGGCGCTGGTTCCAGGATAACCGGCCGGAGGTGCTGGAGCCGGTTCAGTGGGTGTTTGCGGTCAAGGATTACGTCCGTTTCCGCTTGACCGGGGAGGCGTTCGCCGAGGTGACCGACTACTCCGGAACAAGCTTGATGAACCTTGCCGAGGCTACGTTCGATCAGGATGTCATGCGGGATTTCGGCGTGGCCGACATGGCCGGTAAGCTGCCGCCGTTGCGCCATTCCACGGATGCGTGCGGCGCCGTAACGGCCGAAGTGGCCACGCTGACCGGACTGAAGGCGGGTACTCCGGTGGCCGGTGGCATGTTCGACATCGACGCCTGCGCGGTGGCCATGGACGTGACCGATGAGAAGAACCTGTGCGTCATCGCCGGCACGTGGGGAATCAACGAATACATCGCGCGCCAGCCGGTTCTCAACAAATCGATCAAGATGAATTCGCTGTTTTGCCTCCCTGGTTATTTCCTGATCGAGGAATCCAGCCCGACCTCGGCCAGCAACAATGACTGGTTCGCGGACATTTTTCTCGACAGCGAAAAGCGGCAGGCGCGTGAGCGGGGAATCGGCATCCATGCCGTCGCGGAAGAAATAGCAGCTTCCGTTCGCTTCGACGAACAGTCGATCCTCTTCCTGCCTTTCCTCTACGGATCGAACGACAACCCGCAGGCCAAGGCCTGTTTCGTCGGCCTGGAAAGTTCCCATACGCGGGCGCAGATCATCCGTTCCGTGCTCGAAGGCATCGTGTTTTCCCACCGTGTGCACATCGAGCGGCTTCTGTCCAACCGTGACCGTCCCGAGGCCATTCGCCTGGCCGGCGGCGCAGCGAACAACAGGACATGGTCGCAGATGTTCGCCGATGTGATCGGACTGCCGGTCGAAATCATCGACACGAAAGAGTTGGGCGCCCTTGGGTCCGCCATGGCCGCGTCCGTCGTCTCCGGGCTGTATCGCGATCTTCAGGAGGCGGCCCGGCACATGGTCAGAGTCAAGGAACGGCTGGAGCCCGACGTGCAGAAAAAGGGCGTCTACGATCGCAAGTACTCGCTATTCGTGCGGGCGTCCCAGGCGCTCGACGGGCTCTGGAGCAGTTTCTGAGGATCGCGTGCGCCAAGGGGCAATAGCCCCTTATCTGGCGCCAGATTTTTGGAGAATCTCCACCATCGCTTGGTAGCCGCGGGCCTTCGCCAGCGCCAGTGGCGTAGTGCCGTCGCGGTCGCTCAGCTGCGTGTTGGCGCCGGCCTCGACCAGCGCGCGCAAGGTTTCGACATGCCGCCGGCCGCCGTCGCCGAGCACGATCGATTCGATCAGCGCCGTCCAGTGCAGGTTGTTGACGTGGTCGAGCGGGGCTCCCGCGGCGATCAGCTGCCTGACGACACCGTCATGTCCGAGATGGGCAGCGGCGATCAGCGCCGTGCCATCGTAGCGACTGGTGATCAGCCTGGCGCTGGCGCCGAGAGCGAGCAGGGCGCGCAGGGTTTCCTCGTCGTCCGCCACAGCGGCGATCGTTACGGCGTCGTAGCGGTCATTCTCCAGCAGGTCGGTGCGCGCCCCGGCGGCAATCAGCGCGTGAATGGCTTCGCGCTGCCGGGCAAACGTGGCGACATGCAGCGGCGTTCTGCCGTAGGAATCGCGGGCGTTGACGTCGTTTCCGGCGGCGACCAGAGCGCCGATTTGAGCCGGATTGCCTTGCCAGGCGGCGGCGTGCAGGCCGGTGTAGCGCGCGACTTCCAGCGCGTTTGGTGGTACCTGGGCGCTGGCCGGTTGGGTCAGCGCAAGGATTCCGAGGATCAGCAGACGCAGGGTGTTTTCAGAGCAGCAGTTCCGCCATGTCGACAACATTGCCGGCCACCTTGGCCAGCGGCTGCGAGCGTTCCATTGCCAGCTTCCTGAGTGCGCCATACGCGGTCTCCTCGTCCATGCCACGGCTCTTCATCAAAATACCCTTGGCCTTTTCAATGACCTTGCGCTCGCTGAGCTTGCGGCTGGTTTCCGCAAGTTCGCGCTTGAGCGCCTGGTGTTCCTCGAAGTGCGCCACGGCGACATCGACCACCGGGCGCAGACGAGCGATGTCGAATCCGTCGACCACGTAGGCGGCCACCCCCGAACGGATTGCCGAACGGATGGTGTCCTGCCCGTCGTCCTGCGAGAACATGATCACCGGGCGCGGCATGTCGCGGTTCATCACCCCCAAGTGCTCGAGCGTATCGCGCGAGGGCGATTCGGTCTCGATCAGGATGATGTCCGGCTTGATCTCCTCGATACGGGCGACGAGTTCGAGCGCGGACGGCAATACCGCGGCGACCTGATGCCCGGCCTGGATCAGTCCGGTACAGATTTCCACGGCGCGTTGTTGCGATTCGTCGATGACCAGTACACTTGCCATAGTTCCTCGATCTGTCTGCTTTCACGATCCTCCCGATGGACAGGTTCGGAAAAGACAATGCATCCATTCAGATGGACAATGGGGGAAGCGGATTCGTTCCTGTCAGCGCCGGGCGGACTCGCGCGTTAGAGGAAAGATGAAGTGCTCAATGGGTGCCCGAATGGGACGCCGCCAAACTTTGAAAGGATGCGCATGAAGTTTCTAAAGCCGGTTATTTCCGCTATCGCCTTGTCAATCCTGATAGCGCCATCAGCTGTTCTGGCGGACAAGGGAGGCAATCCGGGCAAAGGCAAAGGGAAGGGGAATGCCCAGCAGGAGCATAAATACGAAGGTCCCCAGTCGAACGAAAGCGTGCGTGTCGATTTCCACTTCGGCGATCAGGACCGCCGCGTGGTGCGCGATTATTACGGCGGTCAGGCCAAGGGCGGGAAGTGTCCGCCGGGGCTGGCCAAGAAGGGAAATGGCTGCATGCCGCCCGGCCAGGCGAAGAAATGGGCAATGGGCCGGCCATTGCCTCACGATGTGGTCTATTACGACCTGCCCCACGATCTGATGCGCCGCATGCCTCCTCCGCCCGCCGGACACCGTTACGTGCAAGTGGCGGGCGATGTCCTGCTGATTGCCATTGGTTCCTCGATGGTGGTGGATGCCATCCAGGACATCGTGCGCTGATTCACGAGAATGAGGTTAAACTGGCGGCCGATCACCGGCAGGTGACCTGACCGGTTTCGCCGCCAAGCGCTGAAGATTTCTTTCCGGTCACGGTCATTAATCGTCCGGCGCGTTTCCCGGTTCTTCCTCCCCGTTTGGGTTCTCCTTTTATATGGGCGTTGTTTTGTAGTGAATATCAAGAGTCTCTCCGGTTTTCTGCTTTTTCCCCTGGCCCTACTGATTTTTGCGGTTTCCGACGCGACGGCAAAGTACATGTCGGCCTACTTTGCCGTTCCGCTGCTGGTGTGGGTGCGCTATATCACCCAGCTGGTGTTCATGCTGGCGACTGTCGCTCCGGGCATGGGGCGCGAGATCGTGGCGACGACCCGGCCGTGGACGATGGTCTTGCGCGGGAGCATGCAGGTCGCCAGTACCATGCTGGGTCTGCTGGCCTTCCGTACGTTGCCGTTGGCCGAAACGACTGCCCTGGTGTTCATCACGCCGCTGCTGGTGGCACTCCTCGCCGGCCCGATACTCGGGGAGAAAATCCACTTGCGCAGCTGGCTGGCGACGGTGGCCGGCTTTGCCGGTGTGCTGCTGATTGCCCGCCCCGGCGGGTACATGGACGGCATGGGCGTGGTGTACGCGCTGGGTGCGGCGCTGTGCTACTCGCTGTACCAGATTCTCACGCGCAAGCTGGCGGCAACCGAGCCGCCCGTGCGCCAGCTGTTTTACATTGCGCTGGTCGGTTCGGTGATCATGTCGCTGTTTCTCCCGTCTTTCTGGACCGATACCGTCCCGACATTGAAGCAGGCCGTGCTCATCCTGTCGTTGGGGTTGTACGGCGGTGCTGGGCATTTCCTGCTCATCCGGGCTTTTCACGAGTCGCCGGCATCGCGCCTGGCGCCGCTGCTCTACATCCAGATCGTGTGGGCAATAATGCTCGGCTGGATGGTCTTCGGCCACTTTCCCGATCGCATGTCGATTCTCGGCATGCTGATTATCGGCGCGGCAGGCTTGAGTCTCGTGCTTGGCAACCGCGTGCCGCAACCGGCCGGCAAGTAGGAAGCGGGGCGGATTAGCCCCGCAGGGCGTATCCGACGTCGAGGGCGATGTCGGCTTGCGCTGCGCTGAGCCGACGTGCGAGGCGATTACCGCGTTTTCCTCTCGTTCGCCTCGTCCTGCGCTTCCAGCCACAGGGCGTTGACGATGGACAGCAGGACGGCGAAGCCGAGGCCGAGAATCCAGGTGAAGTACCACATGTTCAATCCTTTCTGATCAGTAGACGGTCTTGTCGTTCTTGACGATGAAGTCGCGCGTGACCTTGCCGGCCATCACCCGGTACGCCCAGCCTGTGTAGGCGACGACGATCGGGGTGAAGATCAGCGCCACCCACAGCATGACGTTCAGCGTGACGTGGCTCGACGTGGCATCCCAGGCGGTCAGGCTGGCCTTGGGCATTTCCGACGAGGGCAGGACGAAGGGAAACAGTGCGACGCCCGCGGTCAGGATTACCGACACGCAGGCCAGCGACGAGCCCACGAAAGCCAGCAGCGTCAGGCCGGCGCGGATGGTCACCAGCACGATGATTCCGCCGAGGTAAGCCAGTGCGGGAATCAGCCACAACACGGGATATTTGGCGTAGTTGGCGAACCAGGCGCCCGGCGCGCGGCCGACTTCCTTCATCAGCGGGTTGAGCGACCCGCCGATGTCGCCGATCGACTGGATTACGTAGCCGTCGATGCGCGAGACACACAGGCCGCCGAGCGAGAAAGCGGCCAGAAGGACGATGGCAAGAATCTGGGCGGCCTTCTTGGCGCGCGCCTGCAGGTCGCCTTCGGTGCGGTGCGAAAGGAAGGTGGCGCCCTGCAGCGTCAGCAACGACAGGCTGACGACGCCGAAGAGCAGCGCGAACGGGTTGAGCAGCGCCCAGAACGACCCGGAATAGAACGAACGCATCGTATCGTCGAGGCGAAACGGCACGCCGAGGAACAGGTTGCCGAAGGCCACGCCGAAGACCAGCGCCGGTACCGCGCTCCCGGCGAACAACCCCCAGTCCCAGGACTTGCGCCAGGTTGGGTCGGGCAGCTTGGAGCGGTACTCGAAGCCGACCGGGCGGAAGAACAGCGCGAAGAGGACCAGCAGCAGCGCCCAGTACAGGCCGGAGAAGGCGGTGGCGTAGACGAACGGCCAGGCGGCAAAGACCGCACCACCGGCGGTGATGAACCATACCTGGTTGCCGTCCCAGTGCGGGGCGATGGTGTTGATCATCACGCGGCGCTCGGTGTCGTCCTTGCCGATGACTTGCAGCAGGACGCCGACGCCCATGTCGTGGCCGTCCATGATGGCGAAACCGATCAGCAGGACGCCGACGAGCAGCCACCAGATGAGTTTCAGGGTTGCGTAGTCAAACATTTGTGTTCTCCCCTCAGGCGTGGTTCGATTGCACGGCGGTCGGGCCGAGGCGGGCGTACTTGAACATCAGGTACATCTCGACGATCAGCAGCAGCGTGTAGAAAGCCATGAAGCCGGCGATCGAGCCCCACAGGCTGGCCGGCGACAGGCTGGACGCCGAGAGGTGAGTCGGCAGCATGCCGAACACCGTCCACGGTTGGCGGCCGTACTCAGCGACCAACCATCCGCACATGATGGCAATCCACGGCGCCGGGATGCTCCACAGGAAAGCCTTCATCAGCAACGGGTGCTGGCGATGGGTGTTGTAGATCGACAGCCAGATCGCGGCGACGAACAGCCCGAGCATCAGGAAGCCGAGGCCGACCATGATACGGAAACTCCAGAACAGCGGCGCGACCTTGGGCACCGAGTCCATCGCGGCTTTTGCGATGACCTCCGGCGTGGCCTGGCGTACGTCGTCGACATGGCGTTTGACCAGCAGACCGTAGCCCATGTCCGCTTCGTGCTTCTTGAATTTCTCCTGCGCGGCCTTGTCGGCCGGGTTCTTGCGCATGTCTTCGAGGGCGATGATGGCCTGCACGCCAGAGGCAATGCGTTCCTTGTTCTTGGCGCGGATCTCGTGGATGCCGGGCAGCACTTGGCTGGTCGAGCGGGTGGCGATCAGGCCGAGCATGAACGGCACCTTGATTTCCCAGTCATTGGCCTGTTTCTCCTCGTTCGGCCAGGCCACGATGTTGAAACCGGCCGGCGCGGGCTCGGTCTCCCACATGGCCTCGATGGCGGCCAGCTTGGATTTTTGCGATTCGGAAACGGCGTAGCCCGATTCGTCGCCGAGCACGATGACTGACAGCGTGCCGGCAATGCCGAAGGCCGCGGCGATGCGGAACGAGCGCCGGGCGAATTCGACGTGCGAGTCTTTCAGCAGATACCACGCCGAGATGCCGAGCACGAACAGCGAGCCGGTGACGTAGCCAGACGCGACGGTGTGCACGAACTTGGATTGCGCGACCGGGTTGAGCACCAGCGCCGCGAAGTTGGTCAGTTCCATGCGCATGGTGATCGGGTTGAACGCCGAACCGACCGGGTCCTGCATCCAGGCATTGGCGATCAGGATCAGCACCGCAGACAGGTTGGTGCCCAGCGCCATCAGCGTGGTGACGGCGAGGTGGCCACGCTTGGAAAGGCGGTTCCAGCCGAAGAAAAACAGGCCGAACATCGTCGATTCGAGGAAGAAGGCCATCAGCCCCTCGATGGCGAGCGGTGCGCCGAAGATGTCGCCGACGTAGTGTGAGTAGTAGGCCCAGTTGGTCCCGAACTGGAACTCCATGGTGATGCCTGTGGTGACGCCCAGCGCGAAATTGATCCCGAACAGCTTGCCCCAGAACTGCGTCATCTCCTTGTAGATCGGCTTGCCGGTCATGACATAGACCGACTCCATGATGACGAGGATCCACGATAGCCCCAGCGTCAATGGGACGAAGATGAAGTGGTACATCGCCGTCGCCGCGAATTGCAGGCGCGACAGGTCAACGACCGTCGAGTCGATCATTTGTTATCTCCTGGAGTGGTTGAAATACGAGCTTGGGAAACTGAAGGGTGTTGGGATGTGGGACCGGCAATGCGGCCGCCCATGGCGTCGATATCGACCTTGACCTTGTTCGGCTTGATGAAGGCGTGCCAGAGCAGTGTCAATAGAATGATCTTGACGACCAGCACGACCGCCAAATGGAAGGCCAGCCGCGACCGGCGCGGGCGTGGCGAGGGGGCAGCGGGGTCGGTCTTCATGACGCAAACCCGGCGCGTGGCCGTGATTCAAGGTGGTAACAGCTAATCATATTTTTTTAATATTCTTGTTTGGCAACGGCCGCAGGTTCCTGCTCTGTTCCAGGTATTCAAATGCAGGCTAGGCATTGGTCAGAGAAGCGTCAACTCACCCGTGCATTGAGAAAACCATTTTTTCAACGTTGTTATTCTACGCCTCAAATTTGATGTAAATCAATTTGAGATTTTGATTCTATCAGGAACGCCTTGGTGTCGTGAGTGGCGATCGGTCGTGTGGAAATCAGACGGCGGCCGCGTCATTTAGGCCAAGGCTGGAATCCGCGGGGCGCCACTGGATTCCCGGTCAGGCCCGGAATGACGGATTCGGTAAGGCTAGGGTCAGGCTGCGCACAGTGATGAGAATTGAGATAAAGCAATTGCGAGTGGCCGAGAACAGTGCCCCCGGAACGGCCCAAATGTCTGCGCTCTCAAGCCCTCCTTGGCGGAACAGAATTCCGTGCTTTTGGCTTGGGCGAACCGGTGGTATGTTTCCCTTTGTGGCACAGTTGTGGTGCCGGCGGCCAGGTCTTCTGACCAGGAAACGTGCGGCAAGGCCAGAGATGTGCCACGTGTTTCGTGCAACCTTCTGTTTTATAAGATATGAAATGGCCGGCACGCGAAATGCTAGCTGGGTCGACGCGTTGCGTGGTTCGCGTGATTTGCCTCTGCGCGACTCGCAGGATTCTTCGGACAGTTCCAACAACACTTACATAGGAGTTCGATTGATGGGCAAGAAAATTCTCCTCGCCGGTTGCGGTCTGCTGGCAATGCTGGGTTCTGCGGCTCACGCCGACCACCTCGTGGCCATCGCCGGTCCTATGACCGGCCAATACGCCTCGGCGGGCGACCAGATACGCAAGGGCGCCGAAATGGCTATTGCCGACATCAATGCCAAGGGCGGTGTGCTCGGCCAGAAGCTGAAGCTCGAAGTCGGCGACGATGCCTGCGATCCGAAGCAGGCGGTATCGGTGGCCAACACCATGGTCAACAAGAAGATCGTCTTTATGCACGGCCACTGGTGCTCGAGTTCGACGATTCCGGCGTCCGACGTCTATAACGAATCGCAGATCCCGATGGCCACCGTGTCGACCAACCCGCAAGTGACCGAACGCGGGCTGAAGAACATCTTCCGCATCATGGGCCGCGACGACCAGCAGGGTCTCGTTGCCGGCAGTTATCTGGCAGAAACCTTCAAGGGCAAGAAGATTGCCGTGGTCGACGACAAGAGCGCTTACGGCAAGGGACTCGCCGACGAAATGGCCAAGGCCATTCAGGCCAAGGGGACCAAGCCGGCGTTGCGCGAGTCGATCACCGCCGGCGAGAAGGATTACTCGGGTCTGGTCAGCAAGCTCAAGTCGGCCGGCGTCGAAGTCATGGCCTATGGCGGATACCATACCGAGGTCGCGTTGATCCTGCGCCAGGCGCAGCAGGCCGGCCTGAAGCTGACGATCATGGGCGGCGACACGATGACCAATACGGAACTGGTGACCGCTGCGGGCCCGGCTGCCGACAACGTGCTGTTCACGTTCTCGCCCGATCCGCGCAAGAACCCGGCCGCGGCCGACGTGGTCAAGAAGTTCCGCGATGCCAAGGTCGAACCGGAAGGCTACGTGATGTACGCCTACGCGGCGATGCAATTGTTCGCGCAAGCCGCCGAACAAGCCAAGAGCGTCAAGTACGCGGATCTCGAGAAAGCCATGCGCGGCGGCAGTTTCGACACCGTGATCGGCAAGCTCAGTTTCGACGCCAAGGGCGACAACAAACTGCCCGGCTTCATGGTCTACCAGTGGAAGGGCGGCCAGTACGATTACGTGAAGAAGTGATCGATTGACCGTGGTCCCGGCGTAAGCCGGGGCCCAGCTTCCCTCACATCTGGATTCCGGCGTTCGTCGGAATGGCCAAGAGGATAAGAATATGAGTTTATCGGACAGCAGCGCGCTGCGAGCAGCGTTGCGCGAGGCCTATCGTGCCGACGAAACCAGGGTCGTCAATGACCTGATCGCGAAAGCCCGCTTCACTCCAGAGGAGCAACGGCGCATTTTCGAGCGTGCCCGTCCGTTGGTCGAGACGATCCGCGACAAGCGGCTGAAGACCACCGGCATCGATGCCTTCCTGAATACCTACGATCTCTCATCGCGCGAAGGCGTGGTGCTGATGTGCATGGCCGAGGCGCTGCTACGCATTCCGGATACGGAAACGGTCGACAAACTGATCCGCGACAAGATCGGCAATACCGAATGGGCCAACCGGCTGGGCGCGTCTCACAGCACCTTCGTCAATGCCGGGACCTGGGCGCTGATGCTGACGGGGCACATCGTCCATCTGGACGGCGCCGAAAAGAATCTGGGCGGTACGCTCAAGCGCCTGATCACCCGCGTTGGCGAACCGGTCATTCGCCAGGCGATCATTACGGCGATGCGCATACTCGGGCGGCAGTTCGTCATGGGGCGCAACATCGACGAGGCTCTCGAACGGGCCGTTGCTGCCGAAAAGCACGGCTACCGGCACACGTTCGACATGCTTGGCGAAGCGGCGCGCACCGGGGCCGATGCGCTGCGCTACTACGAAACCTACGGCCGCGCCATCGAGGTGATCGGTGCGGCAGCGGGCGGGAAACCGGCGCTGGAGGCGCCTTCGGTATCGATCAAGCTCTCTGCGCTGCATCCTCGCTTCGAGGTGGCGAACGAAGAGGGGGTGCGTCGCGAACTGTGGCCGGCGGTGAAGGATCTGGCCTTGAAAGCCAAGCGCTACAACATCGGTTTCACCATCGACGCCGAGGAAATGGACCGGCTAGAGCTCTCGCTCGATCTGATCGAGGCGCTGGCCCTCGATTCGGAGCTGGCCGGCTGGGATGGCCTGGGCATGGCCGTGCAGGCCTACCAGAAGCGCGCCCTGGCGGCGATCGAGTGGCTGGCCGATCTGGCCCGTCGCTCGGGGCACCGCTTCGGCCTGCGCCTGGTCAAGGGCGCCTACTGGGATGCCGAGGTCAAGGCCTCGCAGGAGCGCGGACTTTCCGGCTACCCGGTATTCACCCGCAAGGTGAACACCGACGTCTCATATCTTGCCTGCGCTAAGCGCCTGTTTGCCGACCCGGCCGCCTTCTACCCGGCGTTTGCCACGCACAACGCGCATACGTTGGCGGCCATTGCCGAGATCGCCGGTGAAAACGACGAGTGGGAATACCAGCGCCTGCACGGCATGGGCGAAGAGCTTTATGACGAAGTGGTCGGGCCGGACAAATGGGGGCGCGCGTGCCGCGTGTATGCGCCGGTCGGCAGTCATGAGGAGCTGCTGGCCTATCTGGTGCGCCGCCTGCTCGAGAACGGCGCCAACTCGTCGTTCGTCAATCGCATTGCCGATGCCTCGTTGCCGATCGAGCAACTGGTGGCCGATCCGGTCGAGAAGGCTGCGGCACTGGCCGTCAAGCCCCACCCCGGGATTCCTCTGCCGCGCAATCTCTTCGGCGCTGAGCGCGCCAACAGCGAAGGACTGGATATGAACGACAAAGCCACGCTCGACAGCCTGCGTCGGGCCATCGAAACCAGCATCGCCGAGCATTACGAAGCCGCTCCCCTGATCGGCGGAAAGGCGGTCAGGGGCAAGAGCAGCAAGGTCTGCGCGCCGGCCGACCGGCGCGACGTGGTGGGTCACGTCACCGAGGCCAGCAGCGAGGACGCCGCCGAGGCCATGTCCCGGGCGGCGGCCGCTTTCCGTGGCTGGGAGGAAACCGCGGCCGGCGAACGGGCGGCCATCCTCGATCGAGCAGCAGGCATGATGCAGCAGCGCTTGCTGGAACTCGTCGCGCTGATCGTGCGCGAGGGCGGGCGAACGCAGGCCGACGCCGTCTCCGAGGTGCGCGAGGCGATCGATTTCTGCCGCTACTACGCGGCGCAGGCACGCGAGAAATTCGCCGAACCGATCCTGCTGCCCGGGCCGACCGGGGAGCGCAATACCCTGTCGCTGCACGGTCGGGGTGTGTTCGTGTGCATCAGTCCGTGGAATTTTCCGCTGGCCATTTTCGTCGGCCAGGTCGCCGCGGCGCTCGCGGCCGGGAATACGGTCGTCGCCAAGCCCGCCGAGCAGACGCCGCTGATCGCCGCGCTGGCCGTACGTTTCCTGCACGCCGCCGGCGTGCCGGTCGACGCGTTGGCCTTGCTGCCGGGGAGCGGGCGCATCGGTGCGGCACTGGTGGCCGATCCGCGCTGCGCCGGCGTGGCCTTTACCGGGTCGACCGAGGTAGCGCGCATGATCGCCCAGACGCTGGCGA
>DBMG01000196.1:27441-28172 GCA_002304785.1 Candidatus Accumulibacter sp. UBA704
GTGCGCGACGTCGTGGCCTCGGCCTTCAACTCGGCAGGCCAACGCTGCTCGGCGCTGCGCGTGCTGTTCCTGCAGGAAGATATCGCCGACAAGGTGTCGATGATGCTGTGCGGCGCGATGCAGACGCTGCGCGTCGGCAATCCGACCGACATCCGCACCGACGTCGGGCCGGTGATCGACGACGACGCGCGCTATATGCTCGAGCGCCACAGCCGCAAGCTGGACAGCTTCGCCACACCGATCTATACCTGCAAGCTGGACGACGAACTGACCGAAAACGGCAGCTTCTTCGCCCCGCGCGCCTACGAGATCGACGATATCTCGCGGCTGGAGCACGAAGTGTTTGGACCGGTCCTGCACGTCGTGCGCTGGCGCTCCGACGAACTGGCAAAGGTCTGCGATTCCATAGCCAATACCGGCTTCGGCCTGACCCTCGGTATCCACAGCCGCATCGACGAGACGATCGAGCGCATCACCCGGCGCCTGCATGTCGGCAATACCTACGTGAACCGCAACATTATTGGTGCGGTGGTCGGAGTGCAGCCGTTCGGCGGCGAGGGCTTGTCCGGTACCGGCCCGAAGGCCGGCGGGCCGCATTACCTGTACCGCTTCGCGTGTGAGCGCACGCTCTCGGTGGATACCACGGCGTCGGGGGGCAATGCGGTGTTGATGTCGCTGGACAAGGGGGAGGAGTAGGCGCGGAAGGGGCCTCCTTAACCCCTCCCGGCCTC
>DBMG01000196.1:28184-43396 GCA_002304785.1 Candidatus Accumulibacter sp. UBA704
CCCCCCTGACAAGGGGGCTCGGGGGTTAAACAGGGCAACAAACACCCACCCCGAGCATTTCCCCCTTGCCACCCATACAGGTAAACTGCGCCCCGGCTCAAAATACGAAGGAATCCTGCTTTAGGAACAACTTATGGCTCTTGCTCTGCAGCAACTCATCAACGGGCTGACGCTCGGCGCGGTCTATGGGCTCATCGCGATCGGATACACGATGGTGTACGGCATCATCGGCATGATCAATTTCGCCCACGGCGACATCTACATGGTCAGCGCCTTCATCGCGGTCACCGGTTTCACGCTGTTGGCCGCCTTCGGCGTCAGTTCGGTGCCGTTCGCCCTGGTCGTGGTGCTCATCGTCGCTGTGCTGTTCACCTCGGTATATGGCTGGGCGGTCGAACGACTCGCTTATCGGCCCTTGCGCGGATCAACCCGGTTGGCGCCGCTCATCTCGGCGATCGGCATGTCGATCTTCCTGCAGAATATGGTGCAACTGACGCAGGGTGCGCGCGTCAAGCCGATTCCGCCGATGCTGACGGGGGGAATCGACATCTACGAGACAGCGGAATTCACCGTGCGCATCGCGTATTCGCAAATGCTCATCGTCCTGGTTACGGTCGGCCTGATGATCGCCTTCAGTTGGCTGATCACGCGCACCTCGTTCGGCCGCCAGCAACGCGCGTGCGAACAGGACCGCACGATGACGGCGCTGCTCGGCATCAACGTCGACCGCACGATCTCCCTGACCTTCATGCTCGGCGCCGCGCTGGCCGCCGTGGCCGGGGTCATGGTCACGGTGTACTACGGGGTGGTCGACTTCTACATCGGCTTTGTCGCCGGCATCAAGGCCTTCACCGCCGCCGTGCTGGGGGGCGTCGGGTCACTGCCCGGGGCGATGCTCGGCGGCCTGATCATCGGCCTGATCGAGGCCTTCTGGTCGTCCTACCTGTCCGCCGAATACAAGGACGTGGCCACCTTCAGCATCCTCATCCTGGTGCTCATGTTTCGTCCCTCCGGCTTGCTCGGCCGGCCTGAAGTGGAGAAAGTCTGATGCCCCCCCTCGTTTTTGCCAACGACGCACCGACGGCTGCCGAGCGGCTCAAGGATGCTTCCGGGGTGGCGCTGATCGCGCTGTTGCTCGGCATTCCGATGATCGGCCTGACCACGGCCGACCAGGGAGGCTCGTTGCAGGTGCTGACGCGCTGGCCCCTGCTGGCGGCCTTCATCGCCGCGTCGTTCTGCGGGCGCCTGGTAGTGCGCTACCTGCTCGATGCGCTGAAGCGGCGCCGCCAGGCGCAGGACCGGCAGGCCGGCGCGGCGGGCGCAAAGGAGACGCGGCGCGGTGGCCGCATGCTCGAATCGATCGGGTGGCTGGCGTTCGGGCTGGCGCTAGTGCTGCCCATTGTCTTTTCCGACAACCGCTATGTCGTCGACACCGCGACGACGGTGCTGATCTACGTCATGCTCGGCTGGGGGTTGAATGTGGTGGTTGGCTTGGCCGGCCTGCTCGATCTCGGGCACGTCGCGTTCTATGCGGTCGGCGCATATGCCTACGCATTGCTGTCGACGCAGTTCGGCTGGGGCTTCTGGGCGGCGTTGCCGGTCGCGGGCATCATCGCCGGCGTGTTCGGGCTGGCCCTCGGCTGGCCGAGCCTACGCCTGCGCGGCGATTACCTAGCCATCGTCACGCTCGGTTTCGGCGAGATCATCCGTGTCGTCCTGATCAACTGGACAGATTTCTCGGGCGGACCGAACGGCATTTCCTCGATCCCGCGGCCGACCTTCTTCGGCTTGCCCTTCGTGCCGTCGAGCGACAATCCGACCTTCGCCACCTATTTCGGGCTGGAGTTTTCGCCGATGCACCGCATCATCTTTCTTTACTACGTGATCCTCGTGCTCTCGCTGCTCACCAATGTGCTGGTCAAGCGCTTGCGCAAGCTGCCGATCGGCCGCGCCTGGGAGGCCGTGCGCGAGGACGAGATCGCCTGCAAGGCGTTGGGCATGAACGTGACCAACGCCAAGCTCTCGGCCTTCGCCCTGGGCGCGATGCTCGGCGGCGTGGCCGGCGTGTTCTTTGCCGCGCGGCAGGGCTTCATCTCGCCGGAATCCTTTACCTTCAACGAGTCGGCCATCATCCTGGCCATCGTGGTGCTGGGCGGCATGGGCAGCCAGTTGGGGGTCGTACTGGCGTCGGTGGTGCTGGTACTGCTGCCCGAACTGGGCCGCGATTTCGCCGAGTACCGCATGCTGCTGTTCGGCGCGGCGATGATCCTGATCATGGTCTGGCGTCCGGGCGGCATCCTCTCGCACCGCGAGCCGACGCTGCTCCTGTCGTCGGAAGGAGGTCGCCGTGAGTAGCGACGTTGCGGTTCCCCTTCTCAGCGTGGAGCGGCTGACCATGCGTTTCGGCGGGCTGGCAGCCATCGACGACCTGTCGCTCGACGTCCCGCCGGGCAAGATCACCGGGGTGATCGGGCCGAATGGGGCGGGCAAGACCACCTTTTTCAACTGTCTGACAGGGTTCTACAAGCCGACGGTCGGCAGCGTCCGCCTCAACCATCCCGAGCGCGGCGTCCTGCGGCTGGAAGACCTGCCCAGCCATCAGGTGGCGCATACGGCGCAGGTGGTGCGCACGTTCCAGAACATCCGCCTGTTCCCCAAAATGACAGTGCTGGAAAACCTCATCGTCGCCCAGCACAACGTGCTGCAGAAGGCATCGCAGTTTTCGCTGGCCGGTATCCTCGGCCTGCCGTCCTATCGCCGGGCCGAAGCGCAGGCCGTGGCCAAGGCTGTCGACTGGCTGACCCGTCTCGGCCTGATCGACAAGGCGGATACGGCAGCGGGCGACCTGCCCTACGGTACTCAGCGGCGCATCGAAATTGCCCGCGCGCTGTGCGTCGATCCGTTGCTCCTGTGCCTCGACGAACCTGCGGCGGGGTTGAATCCGCGTGAATCGGGCGAACTCAACGAACTGCTGTTGCGCCTGGTCGCCGACGAAGGACTGACCATCCTGCTCATCGAGCACGACATGAGCGTGGTGATGAACGTGTCGAATCACATCTGCGTGCTCAACTACGGGCGCAAGATCGCCGAAGGGACGCCGAAGCAGATGCAGAACGACCCGAACGTAATCAAGGCCTACCTCGGCGAGGAAGAGGCCGACGAATTGCTGTACGGAGAGAAGGGCGGCGAAAGCACGGGGGTGACGCCATGATGCTGCAACTGTCGGGCGTCCATGCCCATTACGGCCACATCCATGCCCTGCGCGGCATCGATCTGTCGGTGCAGGTCGGCGAGGTGGTGACCCTGATCGGCGCCAACGGTGCGGGCAAATCGACCCTGCTGATGTCGCTCTTCGGCCAGCCGCGCGTGTCGGCCGGGCGTATTACCTTCGACGGCGAGGACATCACCCGTCTGCCCACGCACATCATTGCCCGGCGCGATATCTCGCTGGTTCCCGAAGGGCGGCGCATCTTCCCGCGCATGACGGTCATGGAGAACCTGCTGATGGGCGCGGTGCTGGCCGATCCGCGCAACCTCGATGTCGATTTGAAGCGCATGTACGCGCTTTTCCCTATTCTCGAGGAACGGTTGGAACAACGTGCCGGCACGCTCTCGGGCGGCGAACAGCAGATGCTGGCCATCGCCCGCGCGCTGATGGCACGGCCGAAACTGCTGCTGCTCGACGAGCCGTCGCTGGGCCTCGCGCCGCTGTACATCAAGAAGATCTTCCAGACCATCCGCGAACTCAATGAGGATCACGGCATGACCATCCTGCTCATCGAGCAGAATGCCCACCACGCGCTGCGCGCCGCGCATCGCGGCTACGTCATGCAGCACGGCCAGATCACCATGACTGGCACCGGCCGCGACCTGCTGGCCAGCGCCGAAGTGCGGGCAGCGTATCTGGAGGGAGGGCACGCAGCGGCATGAAGGTCATGGCCGGCGGCATCCAGATTGATGAGCAGTGATCATTCCCCTCCCCGCTGGCTCCCCTTCGTCGTCCTCGGCATCGGCCTGATGGCCATCTCCTTCGGTGCGATCCTGGCGCGAGTGGCACAGGCCAACGCACTACCATCTCTGGCCATCGCAGCGCTGCGGCTGGGGCTGGCAGCGCTGATCATCACGCCGTTCGCGCTGTGGCAGTCGCGCCGGGCGCTGTTGGCGATTACGCGGCGCCACGTGGCACTGGCCTTGGGTGCCGGTTTCTTCCTGGCATTGCATTTCGCCACCTGGATCAGTTCGCTGGAATACACCTCAGTGGCCAGCAGCACGGCGCTGGTGACGACCAATCTGCTGTGGATCGGCATCGCGTCTTTCATTTTGTTCGGCGACAAGCCGGGGCGGCTGATGGCCTGCGGCATCGCCATCTCGCTGGCCGGCAGCCTGCTTATCTTCTGGAGCGACAGCCGGACCAGCGTGCCGGGGAGCAATCCTTTCCTCGGGAATTTCCTGGCGCTGATCGGTAGCTGGTGTTTTTCCGCCTACCTGTTGATCGGGCGACGGCTGCGCGCCGACATGCCGTTGCCGGCCTACATCTGGCTGGCCTACGGCGCCGGCGCGCTGTTCCTGCTGCTCGGCTGCGCCGGGGCGGGGGTGTCGCTGGCCGGCTACACGGCGCCGGCGTACCTCGCGGCGCTGGGGATGGCCCTGGGGCCGCAATTGCTTGGCCATTCGGCGTACAACTGGTCGCTCAAGCATGTGTCGCCGACGTTTGTCGCCGTCGTCACGCTCGGCGAACCGGTGGGTAGCGCCGTGCTGGCCTGGATATTCTTCGGCGAGTCGTTTGCGTCATTGCAGGCGGCAGGCTTTGTCATGCTGCTGGCCGGGATTTACCTAGCGGCGGTTGGCGAAGGCCGCCGTTCCTGACTTTCTGGCAAGGATGTGGTGATTATGAAGCGCTTGTGTCAATTCCTTTTTCTTTTGCTGTTTGCCGCTGCTTTCAACGCGTCGGCGGTCGAGGTCGTTTCGGCCGAATTTGGCGTCTTTGACGCCAGCGATCCGCAGCGGGTCGTCTTTGAACCGACACGCGTGATTCCACACCGCGAAGGTCAGCGCTATGGCTGGATGATCGAATTACGCGGCGTGAAGCGTTCAGTCAGCGTGCGCGAGGAGTATCTGTTACCGAGCAAAGCCGTCGAACAGCGTACCGACACGCCGGGCGGCACGAAGCTGGTGATCCCCATGGAACGGCGCAACCAGGTCAGCCAGCGCCAGTTGGTGCCGGTCGACGGGCGGATCTACGGCGAGTGGTCGATCGGTCCGCAGGAGCCGCCCGGGCGCCGGCAGCTCGATGTCGTGGTGGAAGGCCAGGTGGCCGCGAGCTTCGAGTTCGAGGTGAAATAACAACCTCGTCGATACCCGTTAGAATCTTCAATTCGAAGTCATCGCCCGGATCAGGAGAAATCAGATGGGTATGGAATCAGTTGCCGTGATCGGCCTGGGTAATATGGGAACCCCGTTTGCCCGCAATCTTCTCGCCAGCGGCTATGCCGTGACCGTGTTCAATCGTTCGCGCGACAAGGCGGAAGCGCTGGCGGCACTTGGTGCCATCGTCGCCGATTCACCGGCGCAGGCGGTCAAGGCAGGTGGCGTGGTCCTCACCATGCTGTCGAACGACGCCGTGCTGGAGGAAGCGGTGCTGGGTGCGGGCGGCTTTGCCGACGCCCTCGGCGAAGGCGGGCTACACATCTCGATGAGCACGGTGTCACCCGTGACTTCGCGCAAACTGGCCGACGAACACGCCAGGCGCGGAAGCCTGTTCGTCGCGGCGCCTGTGTTCGGCCGGCCCGAGGCCGCCGCCGCGCGAAAATTGTGGATCTGTCTGTCCGGTTTGGTGGCGGCCAAGGCGCGCGCCATGCCGATCCTTGAACTTCTAGGGCAGCGCGTGCAGGATTTCGGTGATTCGCCGGACGCAGCCAGTGTCGTCAAGCTGTCGGGCAATTTCATGATCCTTTCGGCAATCGAGGCCATGGCCGAGGCGATGGCGTTGTGCGAGAAGAACGGAATCGAGCGCACGGCGGTGTATGACTTCTTCACCAACGCCAATTTCGCGTGCCCGGTCTATCAGAGCTACGGGCGCAACATCGCCGGTAGAGTCTACGAGCCGGCCGGTTTTGTCCTCGAGCTCGGGATGAAGGACATCCGCCTGGCGAGAGAAACTGCAGCGTCTTCCGGAGTGCCCATGCCTGTCGCCGATTTCCTGTTCCTGCGTTTGCAGGATGCCGTCAAGCAGGGAAGGGGAAAGCTGGATTGGTCGGCCATCGAACTGGCAACGGCTGAAAGTGCCGGGATTCCCTTGCCGTAGGGGGACGACAGCACATCGCAGAGCCCCAGTCGTTCGCATCGTCCTCCGCTTGTTTCGGCCAGGGATGCGCGATAGACTGTCCTTCCTTCTGGTTGCCTCCTTATAGAGTTTGATCGCTATTACCGTTCGTTTTCGCTGGCTGCTCGCCATCCTGTTGGCGCTCTCGCTGGTTCTGCCGCACCTGACGCCTTCCGGCGCCAGGGTGTCGTCGGGGGAGCGCGCGCAGATCGTTGCTGCTTCTTCCGCCTTCGTTAACCCGACGGACCTGACCGGAGGCGCGGGGAGTCTGTGTGTGCCCTCTTTGGCACCAGGGGGAGAGTCGGAAGGCGAGTCCTTTGGCGACGCGTATTCCGGCGATTATTCGCATGAGACTGACAAACTGCTGATGCTTTTCGCGCTGCACTGGGGGCGCGCTGTTGTCTCGTGGAGCAGCGTCTACTCCGCGGTCCTCACTCCCGATCCGGTATTTTCCTTCGAGCGCCCGCCCAAATCGGCCGTGGCCTGAACCGGGCTCAGCCCCGGTGACGCGCCGTCGTTCGGACGGAGCGCAAGTTTTTCCCTCGCGGTATTCAACCAATGATCTGTCTGCCCGCCGTGGTTTTTGCCCGCGGTTGCAGGTCTCTTAACGGAGTTATCTCATGAAAAAAATTCTCATGGCCGCATTCCTCTCGGTCATGGCTCTCGGCCTGAGTATGGGCGAGGCCGAAGCCAAGCGCCTGGGCGGCGGAAAAACGGTCGGCATGCAACGCCAGGCCGTCCAGCCGGCACCCGCGAAGCCCGCGCAGCAGGCGGCGCCGACAGCGCCAGCGTCACCGACCGCAACTCCTGCGCCCGCACCAAAACGCAACTGGCTTGGCCCGATCGCCGGGTTGGCCGCCGGAATCGGTCTGGCCGCCCTGTTCTCCCATTTCGGACTGGGCGCGGAACTGGCTAACGCGGTGATGATCGGCTTGCTCCTTATGGCCGCCCTGTTCGTGTTCAGAATGCTGTTCAGGCGCAATGCTCCAGTGGCGTCGCCGACGAACTCGACGATGCAGTACGCCGGAGCCGGTCATGCTTCTGCGGTTCCGCCCGCCGCCGAGCACGGCGGCGGGATTTCCGCCGGGAGCGTCCTGCCGGCGTTGCGGATTCCGGCCGACTTTGACGCCGAAGGCTTCCTGCGGGTAGCCAAGCTCAATTTCGTCCGGCTGCAAGCGGCCAATGATACGAAGAACGTCGACGACATTCGGGAGTTCACCACTCCCGAACTGTTTGCCGAGATTCGACTGCAAATGGATGAGCGCGGTGCCGTCCAGCAGCAGACCGACGTCGTACGCCTGGATGCGGATCTCCTGGAAGTGGCGACAGAGGGCAGCCAGCACATCGCCAGCGTGCGCTTCAGCGGACTGATCCGCGAGGAAGCCGACTCTGCCGCGGCGCCGTTCGAAGAAGTGTGGAATCTCAGCAAGCCGGTTGCCGGCGACAAGGGCTGGGTCATCGCCGGAATACAACAGGTGAACTGACCTGTCCTTGATGGGCTGCTAAAAAGAAACCCGGGCGAGCCCGGGTTTCTCTTTGTGCGGAGGGACGTAGTTTGTCAGGGGGTGACGGTTACGGTGATCTTTGCTGTTTCCGGACCTCCGCGGAAATCGTTCGCAGTGTATTCGAGCACCGCTTTTCCGGTGAAATCGGCTGCCGGGGTGAAGAGAACAGCGCCATCGGCATTGACCATGGCTTCGCCCTTGCCTTCCACGACGACGACCTTGGTGATTGTCAGCGGATCCTTTTCCTTGTCCGAATCGTTCTTCAGTGCATCGATAACCACCGGTTGCCCCTTGGCCGTCGTCGCCACGTCATCGACGACATCGGGCGGGTAGTTCAATTCACCGGTCACGCGCGGCAGCCACAGGGATACCTGCGGCACATAGGTGACGATCATCAGGACAGTGAACAACGCGCCGAAGAAAGGAGCCATGGCCCGTGTGACCGTCTCCATTTTCTGGTTGGATACCGCGCTGGCCACGAACAGCACCGAACCGACCGGCGGGGTGATCAGTCCGATGCCGAGGTTGACCATCATGATCATGCCGAAATGCACCGGATGAACGCCCAGATGAGTGACGACCGGGAGCAGGATCGGGGTCAGGATCAGGATCAGCGGGGCCATGTCCATCAGGGTGCCGAGGATCAGCAGCAGCACGTTGATGGCCAACAGAACGACGTACGGATTGTCGGAGATTCCGGTGAAGAACTTGGAGATCTGCAGCGGTAGGGACAGCATGGTCAGGATGTGGCCGAAGGCCGCGGCAAATCCGATCAGGATCATCACGATGGTGACGGTCTTGACCGTGCGGTGCACCAGGATCGGCAATTGGCTCCACTTGTAGTCGCGGTAGTAGAACATGGTCACCAGGAACGCCCAGACGCAAGCCATGGCAGCCGATTCCGTGGCGGTGTACCAGCCGGACAGGATGCCACCGAGGATGATAACCACGGTGAACAGTCCGGGAATGGCGTCAACCATCATCTTCAGCGCGTCCTTGACCGGGATCGGGTCGCCCTTGGGATAGCCACGCTTCTTGGCAAAGTAAATGCACATGGTCATCAGCGTAACGCACAGCACCAGACCCGGCATGACGCCGGCCAGGAACAGCGCGCCGATCGAGATGCTGCCGCCGGCGGCCAGCGAATAGATCACCGCGTTGTGGCTCGGCGGAATCAGGATGGCCTGCACCGACCCGGAAGCGGTTACCGCTGCGGCGTAGGGACGCGGATAACCTTTCTTCTCCATCTCCGGAATCATTACCGATCCGATGGACGCCGTATCGGCGACGGACGATCCGGAAATGGCGCCGAAGAAGGTGGAGGCCAGGATATTTACCAGCGACAATCCGCCGCGGATGAAACCGACGAAGATCGAGGCGAAATTGACCAGGCGCGAAGCGATGCCGCCTTCGGCCATGATTGCACCGGCCAGGACGAAGAACGGAATGGCCAGCAGGGTGAATTTATTGACGCCGTCGCCCATCTTGAGCATGACGATCGTCATGAATGACATGTCCCCGCTGAAATAGACGGCGCCGACGAGAGCGGTCAGCCCCAGCGTGTAGGCGACAGGTACTCCAACCGCCAGCAGCAGGAAGAATGTTCCCATTATTACCAATGCATCCATGGATCTGGTTCCTTATTTATGCATTTCAGGTTTCATCGGATCAGCCGTGGCTGCCGATCATCACGATCGGACGATGGTTTTGTCTTCCGAACAGGATGGCTTCGATGACGAACAGCAAGGTGGCCAGTGATCCAATCGGCAACGGGAGATACGTCCAGTACACCTGCAGCGACGGAAAATCGGGCAGGCTCTGCTTGGTTCCCATGAAAAACAGGACACGGTCGCCGCCGTAATAGATGACGAACAAAGCGATTGCCGCCATGAGGATATCCACGATGCGGGCTGCAATGACCTGAGCGCCCCCTGACAGCCGGTCGGTGAGCATCGTGACGGCAATGTGGCTGCCGGCGCGATAGGCGGCGGCGGATCCGATGAACGTGAAGACGATCATGCAGACGAGTGCGGCGGGTTCGGGCCAGGACAAGCCGGAATCGAACCATTTGCGAGCGACGACCTGGACGGGAATCACCAGGGTCATGACAGTCATGGCCAGACCGGCGATCCAGATACAGAGCCAATAGACCTTGTCCATCGCATTGCAGTAGGCTTCTTTCATATTGCAACTACCTCCGAGGGTGCGAAAAAACTGGCGAGCCTGAAGGACTCGCCAGTCTTGGTGCAACAGTGATTACTTGACTGCCTGGATGCGGTTGATCAGTTCGGCATAGGCGGCGCCGTACTTGTCGCGCACCGGCTGCGTGGCCTTGAAGAAGGCAGGCTGGTCGACGTCGTCGACGACGGTCACGCCGGCGGCCTTCATCTTGGCAACCGATTCAGCAACCTTTTCGTCCCACAGCTTGCGCTGCTCCAGTTGCGCTTCGCGCGCCAGCTTCTTGATCAGAGCCTGATCTTCGGCGCTCAGCTTGTTGAATTTGGCTTTCGAGAACACCAGGATTTCAGGGATGATCAGGTGAGCCGTGCGGTTGTAGAACTTGGCGACCGTGAAGTGATTCTGCGTGACGTAGGTCGGTTCATTGTTTTCCGCCCCGTCGACCACGCCGGTCTGCATCGAGCTGAACAACTCGGCCATGCCCATCGAGACGCCGCTGCCGCCCATGGCGTTCATCGTGTCGACGAAGAGCGGGTTGCCCATCATGCGGACTTTCTGTCCAGCGAGGTCGGCGGGCTTGCGGACTGCTTTCTTGGTGTACAGGTTGCGCGTGCCGCCGTCCA
Source organism: Candidatus Accumulibacter sp. UBA704 (assembly GCA_002304785.1). GTDB lineage: Bacteria > Pseudomonadota > Gammaproteobacteria > Burkholderiales > Rhodocyclaceae > Propionivibrio. The sequence goes on from DBMG01000196.1 coordinate 38,813, forward strand.
TCCAGGCGAGACCGACCAGGTTGACCGAACTGTCGGTGATCTTCTTCAGGATTTCATCGCCGATCGGCCCGTCTATCACGGCGCGCATGTGGGCGGCGTTGCGGAACACGAAAGGCATGTTGAAGACGTTAACCTCCGGAACGACCGGACCCATCGGGCCGAGGGAGGTGCGCAGCATGTCGATGCCGCCGGCCTGGGTCTGCTCGATCATCGACTTCTCGTCGCCGAGCGCCATATTCGGATACATCTTGACCTTCAGACGTCCATTCGTGGCGGCTTCCAGCTTCTTGCCCATGTTTTGCACGGCGACCACGGTCGGGTAGCCTTCGGGGTGAACGTCCGCCGCCTTCAATTCCTGCGCCGCGGCCATGGTGCTTACACTGCCGATCAATGTTGCGAAGCAGATGCTCAATACGCTTTTACGAAACGAGATCATAAGTCCTCCTGGTTGATTGAATGGCTTTCGCCACGGTTTGCAAGCAGATACGGCGGGACTGTCACGATCGCGATCGTCACTCTCGTTACACAACCCGCTGAAAATCGGCCTTTCAAAAACACTTTTGCGGACCGCCGGCTTTTGTAATGGTCTGTAACCGCACAAGTTGTATTGCAATATACGACAAGCAGAATAGGTGTTCAAGATGTTTTTGGAACGATATTCCATTTTTTGTATTGTGGTTCAGGGGATCTTGTCCAGGATGCGGTCGAGGACGCGCATATTGCGCAGCGATTCCTCCAGTCCGAGCATCGGGCAACGTTTTTCAATGATGGCGGAACTGAAATCCCGGATTTCTTCGCTGTAACGATCCGACTTGAGGACGGCGATCGTCTGGCTTCCCTGTTTCGTTTGCAGGATGATTTCGCCGGCGTCGTCGAGATAGGTGTCGGGAATCAGGAGCGCCCCGTCCGTGCCGATAATCTCGCTGTGTATCCGGCCGAAGGCGTTGAATCCGCAATGCAGCGTGGCGATGAGGCCGTCGGCGTAGCGCAGGATGGCTGAAAGGTTGACGTCTACCCCATGCGGTTTGTCGCACTCCACAGCGATGGATACGGGATCGGCCTGCGTGACAAGACCGATCAGGTTCAGCGGGTAGCAGCCCACGTCGTACAGCGAGCCACCGCCGAGTTCAGGTTTTTCCTTGATCGTGTCTTGCCGGTCGAGAAAGAAGCGGAACGTCGAATTGATGCTGCGGATTGGTCCGAGAACGCCGCTTTCCAGTACGCCAAGGACCTTGTTCATGCGGTCGGTATAGCGGTACATGAACGCTTCCATGAGCAGCACACCGCACTCTCGCGACGTTCGGGTCATCTCCTCCGCTTCGTCTGCATTCAAGGCCAGCGGCTTTTCACACAGCACGTGTTTGCCGGCGCGCATGGCGCGAATAGACCATTCCCGGTGCAGGGAGTTGGGAAGCGGGATATAGACGGCGTCGACCGCCGAGTCGCCAATCAGCGCTTCGTAGCTCGCATGGGGAGTGAAGTCGCCGAACAGGGACCGGAACTCGGATAGTTTCGTTGCGTCGCGGGAGGCGACCGCCTGCAGATGGGCGTTTGGGCAGCGCAATATGGCCGGGGCGACCTGCATGCGCGCTATGCGGGCACAACCCATGATTCCCCAGCGAATCGTCTGACCCATTTGTCCCCCCTGCTGGTACGTTTTTCAACGCACGTGCGTACAGCAAATGTCCAAGTCGTGGCGATTATCGTGAAGAAGCCAATCTCCATCCAATGCTATTAAGCATGATCGCCATGCCTATAGCGGTATAGGGCATGCACGCCGATACTTCAAATTCTCTCTGGCGCTGTTGTGCCAACTGGAGTCCCCGACGCGCCGGGACGATCGGCGTTTTCCCGGGCGCGCGAAAAGGCATGGACGCAGGCCAGCAGTTCCTCCAGCAAGGGCGATTCCTCATCCTTGCGATAGGCGCAATGCAGGTCGATCATGCAGTCGACTTCGGTGATCAGTGGCCGATAAACGACGTTGGGTAGCGTCAGGTTGAGTATCGATTCGGGCAGCAGCGCCGTGCCGAATCCACCGGAGACCATGATGGTGGCCGAAATAAGGTCGGCGGCCTTCTGCACGACGATCGGTTCGAAGCTGTGGAACTTGAAGAGCTCGCGGCAGGCGACGAAGACGCTCTGGTCTTGTTCGTCGATCAGGGGTTCGTTGCGCAGGTCGTTCAGGCCGATCTGCGGCAGGCGTGTCAGCGGGTTGTTGTGATTCAGTGCGACCCAGAGCCGTTCGCGGCAGACGAGTTCCGCGTGGATGTTGGGGAATTCCGGCAGGTAGCGGTCGAATGCGACGAGGATGCGCCCCTGATGCAGCGCGCCGATCTGACGTTCCTTCGGCGTGTTGTGCAGCACGATCTTTACGTCGGGATGTGTGGCCGAAAACGAACTCAATAGTTTCGGGATGATGCTCAGCATAGCGGAGCCAAAGACGCCGATGTCGATCCGCCCGGCCTGGCCGCTGGCGACGCGGCGGATCTGTTCGGTGGCCAGCTCGATGTGCGCGCTGATGTTGTGCGCGTGCTTGAGCAGCGCCGTACCCGCCTGAGTTAGCTCGACCCCCCAACTGGTGCGGGTGAACAGCAGGACGCCGAGTTCCTCCTCCAGCGACTGGATATGCCGCGTCAGCGGCGGTTGCGTGATGTGCAGCCGTTCTGCGGCCCGGCTGATGCTCCGCTCCTCAGCGGTTACGATGAAATATTTCAGCCGCCTGACATCCATATTATTTTTCCCTCGGCAAACCCGTTACGGCCTCAATATAGCAGCACCCGGTCGTGCTCCATAGAGTGTTTCGGGAATCCGATGTGTGGAAAATTCCTGAAGTTCAAGAGGAACCGCGGAGATTGGTTCGGGCACATACCGTTTTCGTATGGGGACGTTCCTTTATAGCATTGGATCGACACATCCTTCCTCATCATAATCTCAAAGCTAAAGTGGCCGGCCGCCTGCCCGGACCGACATTCGGGATGGCCAGACGTTTTTGATCTACATTCCAAAGTGTGCGCCATATTTTCTTATCAATGGGAGTCCCAGATGAAGCCTTTCATGAATGCCGATTTCCTTCTGCCCGATGACTGCTCGCAGAGGCTGTACCACGATTACGCAGCGCAGATGCCGATCATCGACTACCACTGTCACCTGCCGCCGGCGGACGTTGCCGGCAATTCGTGTTTCCGCGATCTGGCTCATGCCTGGCTAGGCGGCGACCACTACAAGTGGCGCGCCATGCGCTCCAACGGCGTGATGGAAGAGGATATCACCGGGCATCCTGCCGACTACCGAACCTTCCTGGCCTGGGCGCGTACCGTGCCCAAACTCGTCGGCAATCCGCTGTACCACTGGACTCACCTCGAACTGCAGCGTTATTTCGGCATCGACCTGCCGCTCAGTGAGAAGACCGCGCCGATGATCTGGGAGGCCTGCAACGCCCGCCTCGTCACTCCCGAATTCGGCGCGCGCTCGCTGCTGGAAAAAATGAAGGTCAAGGCCATCGGTACCACCGACGATCCGGCCGATAGCCTCGAGTACCACATGGCCTACGGCCAGGCCCGCCAGCCCGGCCAACCGGTGATGGTGCCCAGCTACCGCCCGGACAAGGCTCTGGCCGTGGATGATCCCGTCACTTGGAAAGCTTATCTGGCCAGGCTCGGCGCGGCCGCCGATGTGTCCATCGGGTCCTACAAGGAGCTCGTCGCCGCCCTTCAGAAACGCCACGACGTTTTCCATGCGCTCGGCTGCCGTGCTTCCGATCACGCGCTGGTCTCCCCATTTGCCGTGTTCGTCTCCGATCAGGCGCTCGGGGAGCTTTTCGACAAATTCATCAAGGGCACGGTACCCTCCACGGAAGAGGCCGAAGCGTTCAAGACCGCGCTGCTGCTGGAAATCGGGCGCATGAATGCCCGTCGCGGCTGGGCCATGCAGCTGCACATGGCCTGTGTTCGCAACCTGAATTCCCCGATGTTCCGGAAGCTCGGCCCGGATACCGGCTTCGACGCGGTGGCTGATCGACCGATCGCCGAGAAGCTGGGGCTGTTCCTCAATGCGCTGCAGGTCGACAATCTGCTGCCCAAGACCATTCTCTACTCGCTCAACCCGAACGACCTTGAAGTGCTCGGCACGGTGATGGGCTGCTTCCAGGACGGCTCGATTCCCGGCAAGATTCAGTGCGGCTCGGCCTGGTGGTTCAACGACCACATCGAAGGGATGCGTCGGCAGATGGTCAGCTTGGCCAATCTCGGGCTGCTCTCGCGCTTCGTCGGCATGCTTACCGACTCGCGCAGCTTCCTGTCCTTCCCGCGCCACGAGTACTTCCGGCGCATCCTGTGCGCGCTCGTCGGCGGCTGGATGGAAGCCGGCGAGATACCGGCGGACTTCGATACCTTCGGAAAGATGGTCCAGGACATCAGCTTCAACAACGCGAAAGACTATTTTGCGATCCCCGGGGCGGATGATTGATGTAACCTAGTCCGGCTATCCGCCGGCGTCTCTCTCCGCACGCGGCGGATATCGGGAAACGATCCGTTATCGAAAGGACAAGCAAATGCAAGCTCAAGCAGACATCGCCCTGATTGGACT
>DBMG01000115.1 GCA_002304785.1 Candidatus Accumulibacter sp. UBA704
GGCGTCGACGAGGGTGATCGCATCCGTCTCTCCGGCGAAGGGGAGCACGGCATCAACGGCGGCCCGTCAGGCGACCTGTACGTGCAGATCCACCTCAAGGCGCATGCTGTCTTCCAGCGCGAGCAGAACGACCTGCACTGCGAAATGCCGATCAGCTTCACCACGGCGGCCCTCGGCGGCGAGATCGAAATCCCCACGCTGGACGGCGCGGCCAAACTGAGGATCCCGGAAGAAACCCAGTCAGGAAAGATCTTCCGCCTGCGCGGCAAGGGCATCAAGGGCGTGCGCAGCCACGCCCACGGCGACCTGCTGTGCCACGTGGTCGTCGAGACCCCGGTCAACCTCACCGAACGCCAGAAGGAATTGCTGCGAGAACTGGAAGAATCGAGCAGCGGTGACGCCGAGCGCCACAACCCCCGCGCCAAGTCCTGGATGGACAAGGTCAAGGAATTCTTCGCGGGCTGATACTACAGCCTGCACTTGCTACCAAATGAGACCAGGAAAAGAAAAGAGCCCGGAAATCCGGGCTCTTCTCATATTCTGCACTGCCTGGCGTCTCAGTTACTCCGGCGACGACGTACCGTCCAACCCAGCACCCCAAAACCCAACCCCAACAAGGCCAAGGATCCCGGCTCGGGAACTTGTTGAGGCGCAATCGCCCCAATAATTCCAAACTCCTCGCCACCGTTGGTGTTGCATCCTAGATTAGCGGTACCCGTATAAGGACCAACGCCTCCATAACAGCCGATATTGGCAGTGAAAACAAACAGGTCAGATGCCAGGAACTGGTTCAGATCCATGTCCGGAGAATAGACAAGGAAGTCGGGTTTTCCCGATCCCTTGTTATGGTCAAGGCCCACGTACGAATCCCCGTTGGTCGTAACCCCGGCGCAACCGGTCCCAGTTATCGGGTTATAGGGTCCAGCTGCGGTACAAGCGGCTTGAGAACCATAGAAATTAATAGTTGCGTAGTTAAACGTCGGGGACGTTTCATCCCATGCATTGTTGGTCAGCGTATCCAACTGCCAAAAACCTTTTCTTGTGGTCATGGTGCTGTCCCAGACCTCAACCTTGGCGGTAACCCACAACGAATCTACCGAGCCAGTCTGATTATAGTCGGCGTAGATCACCGGTATGCTCGCCAGAGGATTCAGAGTGTGCAGATAAGTCAGCATGTTGCCGACGGTCGTCGTACCCCCCTGCTGTGCAGCGGGATCGCTGTAGCTCTGGTTACTTGCCGGATTCTCGGTATAAGACTGTGTCAGCCCACCCCATACCCCAGTCCAGCCTTTGTCTACGTTACTGCTCGAAATATTGATCGGATCCTGGAAATTCACCCCGCTCCCATTCGGATTAAGGTTGGTCGCACCACCGGCATTGGTCGCCAGATTGACCGCGATAGTACCCGTTCCGACGGTGAAATTGTAAGTACCAAAAGTGGCCGTCGGAATGAAGTTGGTTGGGTTTGTGTCACCCTGTATCGCTGAAAGGACTTTCGCAGAATACGACCAGAAATCGTCGTACTTTATCGCGATCGGGATACCGTTCATCATGATGGCTTGGCGCGGAACACCTGTCGCATCAGGGTATACCGCGTAGCTGGCATAGGGATTGTTCTCTGGCGTCGGAAGAACCGAGAAAGGTGCGAGCGCAGCTTGCGAACCACCTGCCGCACATGCCAATAACGCGCTAAAGAAGGTCTTTTTCCATAGGCTTGAATTTCTTTTCATGACTTCCTCCAATATCACTTGCCTCCGATAGCGTAGGCATGCGTTATGAGCAAGATTCATTCCAAAGATAAAAAGACCTTGTTTATATTACCAAAGTCATACGAAGCAGGAAGCCAAAAGCTCGGACTGTAAAAGAAATCGACACGATCCCAGTCGCCCCTTGAACGATGCAGGTTCACGGAAAGACTACGCCCGCCGCCAGTTCGTCCCCTGGGCGCTGTCCTCCAGCACGATTCCGGCCGCGGTCAGTTCGTTGCGGATGCGGTCGGCTTCCGGGAAATTCTTTGCTTTCTTGGCGGCGATGCGCGCGGCGATCAGCATTTCGATCTTTTCCACCGAATACTGCTCCGACCCACCTTGCTCACCCGCCGGAGTCGCCTGCAGGAATTCCTGCGGATCGCGTTTGAGCAAGCCCATCAGGCCGGCCAACGCACGCAGTTGCCCGGCCAGACTCGTCGACTTGCTACGATTGACTTCGGTCGCCAGGTCGAAGAGGACGGCGCAAGCTTCGGGCGTATTGAAGTCGTCCTCCATGGCGTCGCGGAACCGCAGGGCGTGCGTCTCGTTCCAGTCCACCGGGACATCCGGCGCATCGATCGCCTTCAGCGCCGTATACAGCCTGGACAGGGCCTGGCGCGCATCGTCGAGATGCTTGTCGGAATAGTTGAGCGGGCTGCGGTAGTGGGCGCGCAGGATGAAAAAGCGAACCACTTCCGCGTCGTATTTCTTGAGCACCTCGCGGATGGTAAAGAAATTGCCGAGCGACTTGGACATCTTCTCGTCGTCGACGCGCACAAAGCCGTTGTGCATCCAGTAGTTGACGAACCGGCAGTTGTGCGCGCCCTCGGATTGGGCGATCTCGTTCTCGTGGTGCGGGAACTGCAGATCCTGCCCGCCGCCGTGGATGTCGAACTGCTTGCCGAGGATGTCCGAGCTCATGGCCGAGCACTCGATATGCCAGCCCGGCCTGCCCTTGCCCCACGGCGATTCCCAGAACGGCTCGCCTTCCTTGGCATGCTTCCACAGAACGAAATCGAGCGGGTCGTGCTTGGCCTGATCGACGTCGACGCGCTCGCCGGCGCGCAGGTCGTCGAGCGACTTGCCGGAGAGCTTGCCGTAGCCGGGAAATTTGCGCACCGAGAAATTGACGTCACCGTCGGCCGCTTGGTAGGCCAATCCGTTCTGTTCGAGTTGCCCGATCAGTCCGAGCATCTGCGGCACATACTCCGTCGCACGCGGCTCGAAATCCGGCTTCTCGACGCCCAGCGCGGCGGAATCCTCATTCATGAAGGCGATGAAGCGGTTGGTCAGTTCGCCGATCGTCTCGTTGTTCTCCAGGGCACGCTTGATGATCTTGTCGTCGATGTCGGTGATATTGCGCACGTAGGTCACGTCGAATCCGCTGGCCCGCAGCCAGCGCTGCACCATGTCGAATATAACCAGGACTCGGGCGTGTCCCAGATGGCAGTAGTCGTAGACGGTCATCCCGCACACGTACATGCGCACCTTGCCGGGTTCGATGGGAACAAAGTCCTGCTTTTCCCGGGTCAGGGAATTGTAGATTTTCAGCATTTTCTGGCTCGCGTGTTCGGCTCCGCAGCAAAACGGAGCAAGAGGAATACTTTGGTTTCGGGGCGCTTCTTGTTAAAATCAGCGGGTTTTAACCAACTGCGAAAAGTATAACATACCGATGCATCCAATCGCCCAAAAGCCTTCGCTGGCGCGCCTTTCAGCCCTTGTACTGGGGCTGCTGCTGGCCGCTTCGGTTTCCTTCGCCAATGCGCAGACAATCCCGGATATCCAGCGTCTGATGAAGCAGGGGCAGATGCCGCAGGCACTGGAAAAAGCCGATCAATACATCGCGTCGAAACCCAAGGATGCCCAGGGCCGCTTCATGAAGGGGCTGATCCTGACCGAGCTGGGCCGTCCGGCCGAGGCCATTGCGGTGTTCACCCGGCTGACCGAGGACTTCCCCGAACTACCCGAACCGTACAACAACCTTGCCGTCCTTTACGCCCAGCAAAAGCAGTACGACAAGGCGCGCACTGCGCTGGAGATGGCGATTCGCACGCATCCGAGCTATTCCATCGCCCACGAGAACCTCGGCGACGTCTATGCCAAGCTCGCCAGCCAGGCGTATGACAAAGCGTTGCAGCTCGATTCATCGAACAAGGCCACGCAGACAAAACTGTCGATGATCAAGGAACTGATCAGCGTTTCGGTAAAACCCGGCGTAAAACCCACTGCTGCTGCACCGAAGGCGGAGAGCGAACCAGCAAAGACCGCCACGGTCGAAGCTCCGGCAAAGACAGCGCCGCCACCTCCCAGCGCCCCAACGGCGCAAACGGCTGTCGTTACCCCTGTGGCACCGCCACCGGCAGTCAAGCCGGCTGAAAAGGCACCGGAGGCTGCGGCATCGGCGAAACCGGCAGAAAAACAGGAAACGGAAACCAGGAAATCCACCGCCGACGCTGCGGAGCCCGAGATCACGAAGCTTGTGCAGGACTGGGCGAGCGCCTGGTCGCGCAAGGACGTGAAGAGCTATCTGGCGTTCTATGCCGGCAATTTCCAGACACCCAACGGCATGGCGCGCAAGGACTGGGAAACAGAGCGCAAGCAGCGGATCGACAAGCCGGGAAAGCTGATAGTCACAGCTGACGACATCAAGGTTTCCGTTTCCGGGGATACGGCGACGGTTCGTTTCCGCCAGCAGTACACCTCGGCGACGCTTAAGTCCTCGGCCAACAAGACGCTGGTTTTCGTCAAGTCGGGTAACAAATGGCTCATCCAGCAGGAACGTGTAGGCTGATGCGACGGATCGCAGTCCCGCTCACCCTGATTGCCGTTTGCCTCGCCGGATCGGTCGTAACCGCTGTCGCCAATAGCCGTCCGACGACACCTACCACGTATTCGGATTCCGGCGCCGAGCCGCAACTGTCCCGCATCCTCGACGAAATCGAAAACAACCGCCTGGAGCGCGCGCTCGAAAAGACCGAAGCGCTGCTACAGCAATATCCGAATTTCCGTCTTGCGCACCTGATCAAGGGCGATCTTCTGCTTGCACGCAGCATGCCGCTTGCCACCTTCGGGAATGCGCAGAATGCCCCGCGCGAATCGGTCAGCGACCTGCGCGACGAGATCGTCGCCCGGCTCAAGGCGTACCGCAACCGTTCCGCCACGACCGACTACGTTCCCCGCTATCTGCTGCAGATGCAGCCGGACCAGCAGTACGCCATCGTCGTCGACACGCAGAAATCGCGGCTCTACCTGTACCGGAATGACGCCAGCGCCGGCGGCCGCCCCCGCTTCGTGGCGGATTACTATATCTCGCATGGCAAGCTCGGCGCCGACAAGACGCGCGAAGGCGACAAGAAGACGCCAACCGGGGTCTATCACGTCACTTCCAGCCTCAACCCCAAAAAAGTTGGCGACTTCTATGGTACCGGGGCCTTTCCGATCAACTACCCGAACGAATGGGACAGGCGCCAGGGACGCAACGGCCACGGCATCTGGCTACACGGCACGCCGTCGGACACTTTCTCGCGGCCGCCCAAGGCCTCGGACGGTTGCGTCGTGCTGTCGAATACCGACCTGGACGACTTGGCCAAGAATCTGCAGATCGGGCTGACGCCGGTCATAATCAGCAACTCGATCGAGTGGCTTTCATTCGATGACTGGAAGAATGAACGCTCGGCGCTCAACAAGAAGATCGAGGAATGGCGCAGCGACTGGGAAAGCCGCGACGTGAACCGCTACCTGAAACATTACTCTGCGAAGTTCAAGACCAAGGACCAGGATCTCGACCAGTTCGCCCGGCAAAAACGCCAGGTCAATGGCAGCAAGGAATGGATCAAGGTCAAGCTGTCCAATGTATCGATGTTCCGGGATCCCGGTAAGGATGAACTGGTCGTCGTCACCTTTGAGCAGGACTACCAGAGCAACAACCTCAACAACCAGATGAAAAAGCGCCAATACTGGATCCGCGAGGACGGCGCCTGGAAGATCATTTTTGAAGGAAGCGCCTGATGAAGTCTCTTATTGCGATTGCCGCGCTGACTGTCTCCGCCGCTGCGCTGGCCGCCCCCAGTGTTGAAATGCAGACCAGCGCCGGCAAGATGGTCATCGAATTGAACGTCGAGAAGGCCCCCGGTACTGTCAGCAACTTTCTCAAGTATGCGAAGGACGGATATTACGACGGCACCATCTTCCATCGCGTGATCGACGGCTTCATGATCCAGGGCGGCGGTTTCACCGCCGACATGGGCGAGAAAAAGGCCGGCGCACCGATTCAGAACGAGGCCAAGAACGGGCTGAAGAACCAGCGCGGAACCATTGCCATGGCGCGTCGCCCCGACCCGCATTCGGCCACGGCGCAGTTCTTCATCAACCACAAGGACAACACGATGCTCGACTACCCGGGCCACGACGGCTGGGGTTATGCCGTTTTCGGCAAGGTCGTCCAGGGCATGGAAGTCGTCGACAAGATCGCCAAGGTGCCGACCGGCAACAGCGGCATGCACCAGAACGTTCCGGTCCAACCGGTCATCATCCAGTCCGTCAAGATTCTCTCCGACAAATAGCAAGGAAATCCCATGATCAAGCTGCACACCAATTTCGGCGTCATTGCCCTCGAACTCGATGCCGAAAAGGCTCCGGAAAGCGCGAAGAACTTCCTCGCCTACGCCGAAGCGGGACACTACGACAACACCATCTTCCACCGCGTCATCGACGGTTTCATGATCCAGGGCGGCGGTTTTGAACCCGGCATGAAGCAGAAGCCCTGCAAGGCGCCGATCAAGAACGAAGCCGACAATGGCCTGAAGAACAACGCCTATACCGTCGCCATGGCACGCACCTCCGACCCGCATTCGGCAACGGCGCAATTCTTCATCAACGTGGCCGACAATGATTTCCTCAATTTCAAGACGCCGAACGGCAACGGCTGGGGCTACTGCGTCTTCGGCAAGGTTGTCGAAGGCACCGACGTGGTGGACAAGATCAAGGGCGTCAAGACCGGAAATGCCGGTTTCCACCAGGACGTTCCGAAGGAGGACGTAATCATCGAGCGCGCGGAAATCTGCTGATCTCGGTAGTCAGGTCCGAACAAACCGTGATCCATTTCCTTTCGGACCTGCACCTCTCGCCGGGGGCTCCCGGTGTAACGCGCATATTCCTGAACTATCTCGGCAACGAGGCCCGCTCCGCCGAACGCATATTCATCCTCGGCGACCTGTTTGAAGCCTGGCCGGGCGACGATTCGATCGACGACCCCGATGACAGGTTCTACGGCGACATCGTCGCCGGTCTGCGCCAGTTAGCCGACAGCGGGACCGGCGTCGCGGTCCAGCACGGCAACCGCGATTTCCTCCTTGGCGAACACTTCGCAGAACGTTCCGGCTCCATGCTCCTGCCCGACCCCTGCGTGCTTTCCCTGCCTTCCTGGCAATTCGTCCTCTCGCATGGAGACGCGCTATGCACCGACGATGCGGAGTACCAGACATTCCGCACGCAGGTTCGCAACAAGGACTGGCAAGACTTTTTCCTGCGCAAGCCGCTTGCGGAACGCAAGGCGATCGCCGCGGCAATGCGCGAGCAAAGCGAAGCCTCGAAACGCGACAAGCCGATGCAGACAATGGACCTGAACCCGGCCGCCACGGACGACTTCCTGCGGCAGTACGGTTACGCCACCCTGATCCACGGCCACACCCATCGCCCGGCGCGGCACGACCACGTCGTCGACGGCATTCACGTCGAGCGCTGGGTGCTATCCGACTGGCGCGAGGATCGCGGCGAATACCTGGCCTGGGACAGCCAGCAACTGACCCGTCATGAACTCCTGTAGCGAAGGGATTTCCAGTCCCTGACCCGTCGGCAGCGATGGTCCCGGAACCAACCGGGCGAACGGAGCCGATATAGAATATTCCCCTCCACTTTTCCTGACACCACTCAAACCACTCCCATGAATACTAGCGTCCGTGCACTCCCCGATTACCTGACCGACTCGGAAATCGAGCGTAACGTCACCTCCGCGCTGTCCGAGGATGTCGGCGGTGGCGACCTCACCGCACAACTGGTTCCGGCCAACGTAGTCACCCGAGCCACCGTGATTTCACGCGAAAACGCCGTCCTGTGCGGTGCCGCTTGGTTCGAGCGATGCTTCATGAAGCTTGACGACACGATCAGGATCACTTGGCGGACGCAGGACGGCGAGCGCCTTGTTCCCAACCAGATCGTCTGCGAGATCGCGGGGCCGGCGCGCTCCATGCTGACCGGCGAGCGCACCGCGCTCAATTTCCTGCAGCTTCTCTCCGGCGTAGCCACCAAGGCGCGCCAATATGCCGACGCAGTTGCCGGCACCAAAGCGCAAGTGGTCGACACCCGCAAGACTCTTCCCGGCCTGCGCCTCGCACAGAAGTATGCGGTGCTGTGCGGCGGTGGCGGGAACCACCGCATCGGCCTCTACGACGCCATCCTGGTCAAGGAGAACCACATTCTGGCGGCTGGCAGCATCGCTGCCGCCGTGGCGGCGGCACAGAAAGTGGCGGGCGGCGCCAGCCATTGCAAGTTCATCCAGGTCGAGGTCGAAAACCTCGACGAACTCGGGCAAGCACTCGATGCCGGCGCCAAAATGGTCCTGCTCGACAACATGAGTCTCGAGCAGATGCGCGAGGCCGTTGCCTTCAACGCCGGGCGGGCCATTCTCGAGGCTTCCGGCAACGTCAGCCTCGAAACGGTACGGGCCATCGCGGAAACCGGCGTTGACCGGATTTCGGTGGGCGGTCTGACGAAAGACGTGCGGGCACTCGACCTCTCAATGCGCTTCCAAGGGTAAGAGCCAGCGAAAAAACAACCTTGGATGGCTAATGAAATCACTATAATTGCCGTTGAGACAAATTCATTACGGATACTCGCCGGCTGCATCAAGAAAAAAGAAGGGGGAATTCATGCTGTTCGCGCTGTTCTACGTGGTTGCCATAACCATCCTGATCCTGCACTTCACCGGGTTCCTCGCCCGGCATAATCTCGAATGGCTGGTATTGGTGCTCGCGGCTTCCGTCTTCCCGGCCGTTCTGTATCTGTGACACTCGATCCATCCTGATGAAAAAGGGCACCGCGGTGCCCTTTTCTGTTTGCAGCAACGGAAGAAAACCGGCTACCGGTTCTCTACCTGCTGCACGATGAAGCGTTTCACGGCATCGGCATCGATCTCCATCACTTCCACACGCTGCGGCAACCACTCGATACCTTCCATCGCCACCGGACGCTCCGGCTTCCTCCCGAGCGCCTCGACGATCGTTTCCTCGAACTTGGTGGGCAACGCCGTTTCGAGTACCAGCGTCGGCATATCCTGTGCACGAAGTTCCTGCGCCACCTTGAGCCCATCCGCAGTATGCGTGTCGACCATCACCCCGAACTTCTCGTAGGTACGGCGAATGGTCGCCAACCGGTCGGCGTGGGTGCTCTTGCCCGACACGAAACCGAAGCGAGGGAGATCGGCAAAGAACGGCGTACGCGAAAGATCGAAGCTGCCGCCCGCGTCGACCTTGCTCCACAGTTCGCGGATCACGGCGGGATCGCGGCCGACCAAGTCAAAAACGAAACGCTCGAAATTGGACGCCTTGGAAATATCCATCGACGGACTGGTCGTCGTCCAAGTATCCGCCGTGCCGCGGGGGCGATAGATGCCAGTGCGAAAAAATTCGTCCAGTACGTCGTTCTCATTCGTCGCCAGGATCAGGCGACCGATCGGAAGCCCCATCATGCGGGCGATATGCCCGGCGCAGATGTTGCCGAAGTTGCCGGAAGGCACGGCGAAGGCTATCTTCTCATCGTTTGATCGTGTCCCGGCGAAGTATCCCCTGAAGTAATAGATTACTTGCGCCGCCACGCGCGCCCAGTTGATCGAGTTGACCGCGCCGATCTTGTAACGCGCCTTGAACTCATGGTCGTTGGACACCGCCTTGACGATGTCCTGGGCGTCGTCGAACATGCCGCGCACGGCGATGTTGAAGATATTGGCGTCCTGCAGCGAGTACATCTGCGCGCGCTGGAAATCGCTCATCCGCCCGTGCGGCGAGAGCATGAAGACGCGGATACCGTGCTTGCCGCGCATGGCGTACTCGGCCGCCGACCCGGTGTCGCCGGAGGTCGCGCCAAGGATGTTGATTTCCTCGCCCTTTTTATCCAGAACGTACTCGAACAGGTTGCCGAGCAACTGCATGGCCATGTCCTTGAAGGCCAGTGTCGGGCCGTTCGACAGTTCGAGCAGGCCGAAGCCCGGCTCCAGCCAGCGCACCGGCGTAATCTCCCCGGCCTTCGAGGCGTCGCGGCCGTTGCAATACACTTCGGCGGTATACGTCTTGTCGACAATCGCTTTCAGGTCAGCCGGCGGGATATCGTCGATGAACTTGGAGAGAACAGCAAACGCCAATTCGGCATATGAAAGCCCGCGCCACTGATCCAGTTCGGCACGCGTGACCTGCGGATAGGCCTCCGGGAGATACAACCCCCCATCGGGCGCCAGGCCGCCTAACAGGATTTCGGTGAAGGTCTTTTTTGGCGATTGAGTTGCATCGCCACGGGTCGAAAGGTAGCGCATAGACGGGGCCGGCAGAATGAAAAGATGAATAAGCGAAAGGGCGTCAGTCTAACACGCCCTGCCCTCGGCCCATCGCCAGGGGATTTCAGCCGATCACGACCCGGTTCTTGCCGGCGCGTTTCGCGGCATAGGTTGCGGTGTCGGCGCGCTCGATCGCTTCGTCGAGCGATTCGAAATAATCGTGCCCAACCACGCCGGCGCTGAAGGTCATGGATCGATCAACGTCGGGGATCGCGCGCGAGGAGAACGTCGCCAGAAAACGCCGCACGGCCTTGCACGCGTCATCAACTGCCGTGTCCGGCAGCATCAGCACGAATTCCTCTCCACCGAAGCGGCACAACACATCCGACGGACGCATCGATTCCTGCAGCACATTCACCAGGTGCGTCAGCGCCTTGTCGCCGGCCAGATGGCCAAATTGATCATTGAGCCGTTTGAAATCGTCGAGATCGATCATGACCAGCGCCAGTCGGCCGCCGCTGCGCCGAGCGCGCGCCATCTCGCGTTCATACGCCTTTTCAAAGCCACGACGATTCAAGGCGCCCGTCAGGGGATCCACGAACGCAACGCTCCGGGCCTCTTCGAGCGCTTTCTCCAGTTCGGCGATGCGCATTTCGGCTGCCAGCAGTTCGAGCATGCCGGCCTCCTTGACGACCTGGCTCGACAGGCTGACCAGCATCTGGGGTGCGGCCACCGGCATCGGTTGCGAAGCAACAAGGCAGGGACGAGTCGCAATGGGCAGCGCGAAACGGCGATGCAGGCGACGCGACGCCGGCCGGTTCGAGTGTAATTGCGACATGTTGCTACGGTTCATCCTGCCTGCTCCTTCGAAAGTCACGAGGACATTCACTTATTCCAGTCCAGTTAACGGACGAAGCGGAAAATTCTTTAGAAGTTTTTTAGGAAAGCAACGCAACACCATGTTTTATATTGACAAAAAAATTCCGGCACATGCCGGAATCAGGGAGCGAAGGAGGACCGGACCCCGGTCTGTGCCGGGGTGGCGAGTAGCGCTCCCGCGCCGATGTTCAGCTTCCTTCGCTGCGCATGGCGCGGCGGCGCTCATGCTCGCTCAGGAAGCGCTTACGGATGCGCAGGCTCTTGGGCGTGATTTCAACCAGTTCGTCGTCGTCGATGAACTCGACTGCGCTCTCCAGCGTCAGTTGGACCGCCGGCGTCAGGCGCACCGCTTCGTCGGTTCCCGAAGCCCGGATATTGGTCAATTGCTTGCCCTTGATCGGGTTGACTACCAGATCGTTCTCGCGAGAGTGAATGCCGATGACCATGCCCTCGTACAACCGGTCGCCCGGAACCGAGAACATGCGGCCACGGTCCTGCAGTTTCCACAGGGCGTAGGCCACGGCCTCGCCATGCTCGGCAGAGATCAGCACCCCGTTGCGGCGTCCCGGGATATCGCCCTTGACGGGCGCGTAGTCGTCGAAGACGTGGCTCATCAGGCCCGTGCCACGCGTCAGGTTCATGAACTCGCCCTGAAAGCCGATCAGCCCGCGCGCCGGAACCCGGTACTCGAGACGGACGCGTCCGCGGCCGTCGGAAACCATGTCCTGCAGGTCGCCCTTGCGGTAGCCGAGCGCTTCCATGACGCCGCCCTGGTGCGACTCCTCGACATCGAGGGTGAGCATTTCATACGGTTCGCATTGCACGCCATCGATTTCCTTGAAGATCACGCGCGGACGGCCTACCGCCAGTTCGTAACCTTCGCGGCGCATGGTTTCCAGAAGGATGGTCAGATGCAGTTCGCCACGCCCGGAGACCAGGAAGGAATCGGTATCGCTCGTGTCTTCAACGCGCAGCGCCATGTTGGTCAGAAGCTCCTTGTGCAGGCGCTCGCGGATCTGGCGGCTGGTGACGAATTTGCCTTCGGTGCCGGCGTAGGGCGAGTTATTGACCATGAAGGTCATATTCAGAGTCGGCTCGTCGATCTTGAGCATCGGCAGCGCTTCCGGCGCATTCGGATCGGTGATCGTGCAGCCGATCGACAATTCGTCGATGCCCGTCACCAGCACGATATCGCCGGCCACTGCTTCCTCCATCGGCGTGCGTTCGATGCCGCGGAAACCGAACACATGATTGACCTTGGCATTCTTCGGCGCACCGTGCTCGAAATTCCCGTCGGCATCCGGCTGGCCGTACATCACCGTGATCTGCTGCCCAGGCTTCAGGCGTCCGCGCTGAATGCGGCCAATGCCGATACGGCCGACATAGGAGGAATAATCGAGCGCGGCAATCTGCAATTGCAGCGTTCCGTCGATGTTGTCGGCATGGGGCGGCGGGACATGATTGAGAATGGCCTCGAACATGGGGCGCATGTCGGAACCCGGATTCTTCAGATCCGTCATCGCGTAGCCGTTGATGGCCGAGGCGTAGACCACCGGAAAATCCAGCTGCTCGTCCGTCGCGCCCAGCTTGTCGAAAAGATCGAAGGTGTGGTCAACCACCCAGTCCGGGCGCGCACCGTCGCGGTCGATCTTGTTGACTACCACGATCGGCTTCAAGCCCAGCGCCAGGGCTTTCTTGGTCACGAAGCGCGTCTGCGGCATCGGCCCCTCGACGGCATCGACCAGCAGCAGAACGCCGTCCACCATGCCCAGCACCCGCTCCACCTCGCCGCCGAAATCCGCGTGTCCGGGTGTATCCACGATGTTGATATGCACACCCTCGTAATCGACGGCCAGGTTCTTGGCCAGGATCGTGATGCCCCGCTCCTTTTCCAGGTCGTTCGAATCCATGACGCGCTCGGCGACGTGCTGGTGGGCCGCGAAGGTGCCTGCCTGCTGCAGCAGCTTATCGACAAGCGTGGTCTTGCCGTGGTCGACGTGGGCGATGATGGCGATGTTGCGTACGGAACGGGACATGAAGGGCTAACTCGTTGAAAAAGGCGGCAATTCTAGCACAGACGGGGCCGGTCGGCACGACAAAACGTCTACCGCGAAGGAGCAAAACAGCTCGGAAGAGCAACGATCGCGCGAAGAAACCCGCGTTTGTTGCCTCCTGTCATCGCAGGATTCACTTCGATCTTCTTGGCGCAACCTTTGCCTCGCTGCGCCTTTGCGGCGGACTTTTTGGCATTCGCCCATCCGGCGAGGCCTTGCGGGTAGACGAC
Source organism: Candidatus Accumulibacter sp. UBA704 (assembly GCA_002304785.1). Taxonomy (GTDB): domain Bacteria; phylum Pseudomonadota; class Gammaproteobacteria; order Burkholderiales; family Rhodocyclaceae; genus Propionivibrio. The sequence continues at coordinate 13,454 of DBMG01000115.1, forward strand.
TCCTTGTGCCGTAATCCCGTTCCAGCCGGCTGAAAACTCGGCACCAGATGTTTCTTGCCGTTGCCGATCAGGTCGGCGCGGCCCATCTGCTTCAGGGTTTCGCGCAGCAGCGGCCAGTTCTCGGGATCGTGATAGCGCAGGAAGGCCTTGTGCAACTTGCGCTGCCGGCCGGCGCGCACGGTCTCGACGAGCGGCGAGCCGCGCCCGATCTTCTTCAGCGGGTTGCGCTCGGTGTGATACATCGCCGTGGCGATGGCCATCGGCGTCGGCAGGAAGGTCTGCACCTGATCGAGGCGAAAATCGTTGCGCTTCAGCCACAGCGCCAACGCCAGCATGTCCTGGTCAGTCGTTCCCGGATGCGCGGCGATAAAGTACGGGATCAGGTACTGCTCTTTACCGGCCTCCTTCGAGAATTTGTCGAACAACTGCTTGAACTTGTCGTAGCTGCCGATGCCGGGCTTCATCATGTGCGCCAGCGGCCCCTCTTCCGTATGTTCCGGCGCGATCTTGAGGTAGCCGCCGACGTGATGTGTGACCAGCTCCTTGACGTACTCCGGCGAGCGAACGGCCAGGTCGTAGCGCAGACCGGAACCGATCAGGATGCGCTTGACGCCTTTGATGGCGCGCGCCTTGCGGTAGAGTTGGATGAGCGGTGTATGGTCGGTGTTGAGATTCTCGCAGACGTCCGGGAACACGCAGGAGAGGCGCCGGCACGAGGTCTCGATACGCTTGTCCTTGCAGGCAAGGCGGTACATGTTGGCCGTCGGGCCGCCGAGGTCGGAGATAACGCCGGTGAATCCTGGCGTCTTGTCGCGAATGTCCTCGATCTCTTGCAGGATCGACTCCTCGGAGCGGCTCTGGATGATGCGGCCCTCATGCTCGGTGATCGAGCAGAAGGTGCAGCCGCCGAAGCAGCCGCGCATGATGTTGATCGAGAAGCGGATCATCTCGTAAGCCGGGATCTTCGCGTCTCCGTATGCGGGATGCGGTTTGCGCTGGTACGGCAAGCCGAAGACGCCGTCCATTTCCGTGGTGTCCAGCGGAATCGGCGGCGGGTTGAGCCAGACATCTCGACCTCCGTGCGCCTGCACGAGGGCGCGCGCGTTGCCGGGATTCGATTCGAGGTGGAAGGTGCGCGAGGCGTGGGCGTAAAGCACCGGGTCGTCCTTGACCTGCTCAAAGGACGGCAGGCGGACGACGGTGCGTTCCCGGTCGAGCCTCTGCGCCTTGGCCGGCTGGAAACGTATCAGCTGCGATGTGGGAGTTTTTTCTTCGACCGCTTCGCCGTACGGATCCGGATGGCGGATGAGCGGCCCCGGCGCGTCGACGTCGGAAGAATCGATCTCGGCCCAGTCGGCACCTGGCAGCCAGCCGTGCGGCGCCATGAAGCCCGTGCCACGCAGGTCGCGGATGTGTTCGATCGGCTGGCCCGCGGCCAGCCGGTGCGCCAGCGCAACGATGGCGCGCTCGGCGTTGCCGAAGATCAGGAGGTCGGCCTTCGAATCGGGCAGCACCGAGCGGCGCACCTTGTCCGACCAGTAGTCGTAATGGGCGATGCGGCGCAAACTAGCTTCGATCGAGCCGATCACCACGTTGGAGTCGGGATACGCCTCGCGGCAGCGCTGCGCATAGACCACCACAGCGTGGTCCGGGCGCTTGTTCGCCTCCCCGTTCGGGGTATAGGCGTCGTCCGAGCGGATCTTGCGGTCGGACGTGTAGCGATTGACCATCGAATCCATGTTGCCGGCGGAAACGCCGAAAAACAGGTTTGGCTTGCCGAGGGTGCGGAACGGCTCGGCCGAGTGCCAGTCCGGCTGCGCGATGATGCCGACGCGAAAGCCTTGCGCTTCCAGCAGCCTCCCTATAAGCGCCATGCCGAAGCTCGGGTGGTCCACGTAGGCGTCCCCCGAGACGATGATCACGTCGCACGAATCCCAGCCGAGCACATCCATCTCGGCGCGCGACATCGGCAGGAAGGGTGCCGTGCCGAAGCGCTTGGCCCAGTACTTGCGGTAGGAAAAAATGGATTTTGGAGCTTCGTTAGGCATGGGCGCCTTGCGTGGAAAACGAGAGACAAGGGGCGGATTCTACAGGGTTTTCGCCATCAGGACGGACGACCCCAATTGCCCGACAAAGTTCGTTCCCAACCGTCGTTCGATCAGCGGTTTGATTTGCGCGAGCAACCAATCATGCCTAGGCTGAAAGCACAAAGTCCTGGGGGAAAAGAAAATGACAAAGCTGCCGACCCTTCTCGTCGCCATGGCGTTAACACTCGCTGGCTGTGCCTCGATGGAAGACAGTTCCCGACATCGGCAGGTAGCCTCAGTACTGGCGTTCCTGTATCCGGGATCGGGAAACGTTCCGATCATTCCAGACTCGGTCGCGGACCTCAGGGTGCCGTTCCGAGTCGGGGTAGCGTTCGTACCGGACAACACTCCACCTCAGTTCAGATTGCCCGAGAGCGATCGATTGAAACTCGCCACCAAGGTGCGCGACGCGTTTTCGGGTTATCCGTTCGTCCAGGAAATCGTTGCGGTTCCCTCGGTCTATCTCGAACCGGGCGGCGGCTTCGCCAATCTCGACCGCATCGCCGCCATGCTCAGGCTGGACGTCATCGCCCTGATTTCTTTCGACCAGGTTCAGAATGCCGGGGCTACCGGCTCGTCGTTCCTTTACTGGACCGGCATCGGAGCCTATCTGGTACAAGGCGATCAATACGACATCCTGACCGCCGTCGAAACGTCGGTGTTCGACATCAAGAGCCGCCGATTGCTGATACGAGCGGGTGGCATCTCGACCACCAAGGGCAGCGCAACTCTGGTCGGCTTCTCCGAGACAGCTCGCGAGGCTCGTACACGAGGTTTCGACGAGGCCATGACAGAAATGATCGGCAAACTGCACACCGAAGTGAAGTCTTTCCGCGAACAAGCTCCGAAAGATCCGAACATCCGGTTGACCATCCCCCCCGGGTACCACCTGCCGCCAACGGGACGAATGCCGTAGCCGGCGCTCCGATGACAGCTATCCCTGGCCGGTCCTGTTCGGCGGGCTGATGCTGGCGGGCGCGCTGTTCGCCTGGCAAGCGTTCTGCCGCCCGATCGTGGCGGGGCTCGCCGGCCAGTAGTAAGAAAGTTCAGTCCCGGTTCAGGAAGGATTCGATCGCCGCGGCCACGAGTTCCGGCTGGTCGTGCTGGACGTTGTGCCCCGCATCTGGAATATCGACGCATCGCAGGTCGGGAATCGCTCCGCGGCGGCGTTCGAATTCTTGAGGATCGTTGCCGAAGCGACGAACGACGAAGCCGTGGTCGGCGATCGCCAACAGCACCGGCGCTTCGATGCGCCGCCAGCACGCCAGCGAATCGTCGATGTGATACGGCAGCGGCGAGGGCACCCGGTGCCACGGATCGCAGGCCACTTCGACGCTGTTATCGGGATTGAAGCGCGCGATGTGCCAGGAGAGAAACGAGGCACGCTCCTCGGTCAGACGCGGATTCGCTTCCATCAACCGTGCCGCGAGCGCCTCGGCGTTCGGATACAGGCTCCGCGGCGGGCCGCTCTCAAGGTTGCGCAGCCACTTGCCGAGCAGGCGATGCGAATCGTCGTCGATCGCCGGCTTGAGACCGAGAAAATCGAGCATGACCAGTTGCGAAACACGGGCCGGACGCACGCCGGCGTAGGTCGCCGAAATATTCGCTCCCATGCTGTGTCCGACGAGACGGGCAGGCCGGTCCGGCGAAAAACGCATCAGGAGACGGTCAAGGTCGGCGTAATAATCCGGAAACCAGTAGGGCCGGTTGAGCCACTCCGACTCGCCGTACCCTCGCCAGTCGGGTGCGATCACGTGCCAATCGTGCTGGAGCGCATCGACGACGAACTGAAACGTCGGGGAACAGTCCAGCCACCCGTGCAGGAAAAAAACGGGCGGCGCGTCGTCCGCCCCCCAGTGCCGGACGTTGTGGCGAAGACCGCGGATGTCGATTTTTTCGGTTCGCGATTTTTTGTGTTGCATGGAGTGGAACGTTGCGGATAAAGGTGAAGGGCGACAGATTTTGCCACGAGCGGCCGAAATGGTGGCGTTGCGGTCACGCGGTTCGCGATTGCCCCAAGACCGACGCCGGCCAAATCGGTCAATCGATTCGGCCGGAAAAGCGGTCAGGTCGCCGGGAGCGGCAACCGGGTCTGACGTGGTCGGTTGATCGGCGATTCACTTGTTACCACCACCTCCACCACCTCCACC
>DBMG01000082.1:0-383 GCA_002304785.1 Candidatus Accumulibacter sp. UBA704
CCGAACGTCTCCAGGGCAAAGTCGGCGCGGGCGCACATTTCGTAGTGGTCGTCCGCGGTGATATTCATGGAGAACAGCTTGGCTTCGCCGGTTTCGTCCTGGGCGCGCTTCATCGCCTCGTAGACCAGCGGCAGCGTTTTTCTGATCGGGGCAAAAATCTGGTTGCCTTGCGGTTCGTCGTTCTTGATGAAATCGCCGCCCAGCCAGAATTGGTAGGCGGCTTCCGCAAAAGGCTGCGGGCGCAGGCCGAGTTTCGGTTTGATGATCGTCCCGGCGATATAGCCGCCGTCGTGTGCCGGCCGCCCCAGGATGCGCCACAGGTCGGCGATGCCCTTGGCCGGACCGTCGAACATCTGGATCACGCGCGGCGGGACGTAAAAGTC
>DBMG01000082.1:426-21083 GCA_002304785.1 Candidatus Accumulibacter sp. UBA704
TCGATCGGGTAGGCAATACGCAGATCCTCCGTCGCCTCGTCGATGTGATAGACCAGCGCATCGAGGCCCTTGGTGAATTCGTCCGTGGTTGATACTTCGACGTTGGTGCCGGTCGACGATTCTGCGGCGAAATGGGCCGCGGCGCTCAGGTAGCTCGTCCCGGTCCTGGGTTTCATCCGATAGGCAACCAGGATGTGCTTGCCGGCCTTGATAAGGTCGTCCTCGTTCAGGTCCAGTGCGGCGTAGCGGTTCGATTGGTCCATGGTGGTCTCCGTTGTGGCGATGGCCGACGAGGTGCGTATTCGTGCTTTTTTCTACTGGTTCTTCAAGCGATTCGGTGGCGGGTTGAATCGGATCAGTGCCAGTTTAGGAGTGTTCATTTGTTATGAAAAGTTAAAATTTATATACGAAACAATTAGCTAATGTTGTTTAAGTCGGTCGGGCCAACCTGTGCCAGAGCGTACGCTTTACTGCTGATTGCCCTGTGGCGAGAGAGTAGAATCGTCACGTTCTGATCGAGATGATGGAGATTGCAAGATGTCGATAAGTGGCCTTTCTGGTTTGCGCCGTTTGTTCCTGACCTGCGTCGTCATGTCGCTTTCGGCGTGCGCCGGTTTCGGCGGCAGCGATCTCAAGCCTGGCATGTCGGATCTGTCCGACGTTATTGCGTCGATGGGCGTTCCGGCCATGCGCTGGAAGGATCCGGACGGGCGCGAGCAACTCGCCTACCCGCGCGGGCCTGCCGCGACCCAAACGTTCATGGTTTTCATGAGTCCGGATGGTCGCCTCGAGCGGATCGAAAAAGTGCTCGACATGGAGCATTTCGCCCGCGTTCAGGGCGGAAAGAGCGACATGGCGAGCGTTCTGCGGCTTCTTGGACCCGTGCCGCCACAGAACGTGACCTATTTCAAGGCGCGCGATGAACTGGTGTGGTCGTGGCTTTTCTGCGATAGCTGGAATCAGCAGGCTTTCTTTGACGTTCTCTTCGATGCCACTACGGGGATCGTGCGCACAACGTACCAGCGCCCCAACTACGGCGGCTGGCGCGACTCACCTCCGGGTTGTGGCCACTGAGGCTGGGCCGGAGATATTGCCGGACTTTGCCTAAAGCGCTGCCAGTCGGGCATTGGCCAGCGTGAGACGGTTGGCCATGACTTCCAGGAACGCCTGATAGAAGTGCATGCGGCAGATTTCGCTGGCGTGGCGTAGCGCATCGCCTTTTACCGTGACGATCTTGGCCTCGGTCAGCGCGGCGATGTCCGCGCCGCGCGTCTGCATGCTCTTGCTGATGACGGCCATTTCGCCGAAGCAGTCGCCGACGGTCAACAGGTTGAGCATGCGCCCGTTCTTGGTGACCTTCAGTTCGCCGTCGACCAGAAAGCAGAAGAAATCGCCGGAGTCGCCGTCACGCATGATGGTGTGTTCCGGAGCGACCGTGCTCCATGCCGAGAAGCGCAACACTTCCCATAACTCGACGTCCGAGAAGTCGGCAAAGAAAGGCAACCTGCGCAGGGTGTCGAATTTCTCCGATTCGGAGAGACCGCGTTTGACCGCCCTGATTGTTTCCTGGCGGAACGCCTGGGCCAGATCCTGGGCGAACTCTTCCCAAGAGGAATAGCGCGTAGCGGTGTCCTTGTCCATCGCGCGCGCGATGATCGCGTCCAGCGCGGCCGGAACCCTCTTGCGCAGGCGCGATGGCGGGGTCGGCTCGGTATTGATGATCTGGTAGACGATGTTGTAGTTGTTGCTGGCCTGGAAAGGCAACTGGCCGGTCAACAATTGGTACATCACCACGCCGAGCGAATAGATGTCCGTGCGGTGGTCGAGCGGCATTTCGCGCACTTGCTCCGGCGACATGTATGCCGGCGAACCGATGCCGGAGACCAGCGTGCGGTCCGGGTGGTCGACGATGGCTGCGCCGAAGTCGGAAATCTTGATGTCGCCGCTGGTCGGGTCGTTACCGACGAAAAGGATGTTGGCCGGCTTGATGTCCCGGTGGGTGACGCCGATGCGGTGGGCGAAATCGAGGGCGCGCGTGCATTTGAAGATGATTTCGACCACGCGCTCGACCGGCAGCAGCTTCTTTTCGCTGCAACATTCCTCCAGCGTGCCGCCCTGCACGTACTCCATGACGATATAGCAGAGATCTTCGGCAACGACGGCGTCGAAGATCTGGACGATGTGCGGATGCGCCAACTTGCCGACCAGCGACGCCTCGTTCATGAACAGGTGCGTGTACAGCTTGCCGCGTTCCGGATGCTTGAGGATTTCGGGAAAGGCGATCTTGATGGCTACTTCGCGCTGGGCAAACGGATCGTGCCCCAGATAGACGGTCGATGTCGCCCCGCTGCCGAGGACGCGGACGAGATCGTATTTCCCGATTTTTTTCATGAGTTGTTACGCTACGCGCGCTGTCGGGCCCGGGCAATAGCGGCGCGCACTTGTTCCGGCGCCGTTCCCCCGATGTGGTTACGGGAATCCAGCGATCCTTCGACGGTGAGCACCGCGAACACATCTTCACCGATCATCGGCGAGAAGGACTGTAGTTCGGCGAGCGGCAGTTGCGGCAGATCGACACCACGCTCTTCGGCCCGCCGCACGGCCAGGCCGACGGCTTCGTGCGCGTCGCGGAACGGCAACCCCTTGCGCACCAGATAGTCGGCGAGGTCTGTGGCTGTGGCGAAGCCCTGGCGCAGCGCGTCGCGCAGGTTCTCCGGGCGGGCGGTAACGCCGGGGATCATGTCGGCGAAGATGCGCAGCGTGTCGGTCACCGTGTCGACGGCGTCGAACAGCGGCTCCTTGTCTTCCTGGTTGTCCTTGTTGTAGGCCAGCGGCTGGCCTTTCATCAGCGTGAGCAGCGCGGTAAGGTGGCCATAGACGCGCCCCGTCTTGCCGCGCGCGAGTTCGGGAACGTCCGGATTCTTCTTCTGCGGCATGATTGAGCTACCGGTGCAGAAGCGGTCGGCGATGCGTACGAAGCCGAAGCGCGGGTTCATCCACAGCACCAGTTCCTCGGACATGCGCGAGACGTGCATCATCAACAGGGCGCTGGCCGCGCAGAATTCGATGGCGAAATCGCGGTCGGAGACGGCGTCGAGCGAGTTCTCGCAGATGCCTTCGAAACCGAGTTCGGCGGCGACGAACTCGCGGTCGATCGGGTAGGTCGTGCCGGCCAGCGCGGCGGCGCCGAGCGGCAGGCGGTTGGTGCGTTTGCGGACACCGGCGAAGCGCTCCGCGTCGCGGCGGGTCATTTCATACCACGCCAGAACATGGTGGCCGAAGGTTATCGGCTGTGCCACTTGCAGGTGGGTGAAACCCGGCATCGGCGTCGTGGCCTCGCGTTCGGCGAGATCGAGCAGGGCAGTCTGGAACTGACCGAGCAGGATCTGGATGTCGTCAATCGAATCGCGCAGGTAGAGGCGGATGTCGGTGGCCACCTGATCATTGCGCGAACGGCCGGTATGCAGGCGCTTGCCGGCATCGCCGACGAGGGTGGTCAGGCGTTTCTCGATGTTGAGATGCACGTCTTCGAGGTCGAGCGACCATTCGAAGGCGCCGGATTCGATCTCGCCGACGATCTGCACCATGCCGCGCTGGATGTCGGCGAGGTCTTCGGCCGAAATGATTCCCTGACGAGCCAGCATCTTGGCGTGCGCCAGCGAGCCGCGGATGTCCTGCCGCCACATGCGTTTGTCGAAATCGACCGAGGCTGTGTAGCGTTTGACGAGATCGGACATCGGCTCGGAAAAACGGCCGGCCCACGTGTATTGCGAAGGCGTAGAGAGGGTGTCGGGATTCATGATAAAGGCAAGGGCTTGAGCTAGAATTCGTGGACCGGAACCGGCGACCACTCATATAAATGCCCAGTATAAAGCATAACCCCGCGAGCCACCCGCTCCCGGACTTCCGCAATTTCGGCGTCATGCTGCGCATCCTGCTCGGCGTCAACCTCTGCGCCCTGGCGGCCGCGCTGGTGCAAAGCCGCGGCGTTGCCGACTGGCCACAGCAGTATGTCGAAATGGGCGCCTGGGTGCAGCCGCTGCTGCTGGCGAACCTGGCGCTGCTGGCGTTGTTTGCGCGCGCTTTCCGGTTATTGCCGGCGCGTGCCGGGCAACTGGGCGTGGTTCTGCTGGCGGTACTGTCCGCTGTCCTGCTGCTGGATTTCTGGCGCTTCATGGGCTTCGACGAAGGCGGCTGGCAGCGTAGCGTCAAGGCGGGCTTGCTCGGCGGGCTGGTGGCGGGAGTGATGTTGTTCTACTTCGAGATGCGCGCCAGGATCTTTTCGCCGGCCCTGGCCGAGGCGCGCCTGCAGGCGCTCACGGCGCGTATTCGTCCGCACTTTCTGTTCAACAGCCTGAACGCCGTGCTCTCGCTGATCCGCTCCGAGCCGCGCCGGGCGGAACAGGCGCTGGAGGAACTGGCCGATCTGTTCCGGGTGCTGATGCGCGACCATCGTGATCTGCTGCCGCTGGCCGACGAGATCGCGCTTTGCCGGCAGTATCTCGATCTGGAGAAACTGCGCTTGGGCGATCGGCTCAACGTCGAATGGGAGATCACCGACGTGCCTGCCGACGTGAAGGTGCCTCCGCTGATGCTCCAGCCATTGCTGGAAAACGCGGTCTACCACGGCATCGAACCGTCCGGCGAGCCGGGCACCGTGCGCATCGGTTTCGCGCGCAAAGGCGATGAACTGCATGTATGGCTGGCCAATCCCTGCGGAGGGACCGGCGAAACGGCCAAGGGCAACCACATGGCACTGAGCAATATCCGCGAGCGCCTGACCTTGTACTATGATCTGGAAGCGCGCCTGGAGACTCGCGAAGAAGTGTTGCCCAACGGTTCGCGTGAATACCGTGTGCATATCGTCCTGCCTTGCCGGAGCTCCGAAACGTGACCTCAGCCTCGACCCTGACCGTGATGATCGTCGATGACGAAACGCTGGCGCGCGTGCGTTTGCGCGATCTGCTGGCGGATATCGCTGCCGAAGTTCCGAACGAAGTGATCGCCGAAGCGGCCAACGGCCAGTTGGCGGTCGAAGCGCTGAAGGATCGCCTGCCAGACGTGATGCTGGTCGACATCCGCATGCCGAAGATGGACGGCGTCGAGCTGGCGCGCCATATCTCCAGGCTGGAGAAGCCGCCGGCCATCGTGTTCGTCACGGCCTACGACAACTACGCCGTGCAGGCGTTCGAACTCAACGCCATCGACTATCTGGTCAAGCCGGTGCGTGCGCAGCGCCTGGCTGCCGCCTTGCAGAAGGCGCGGCACAGTCGTCCGGTCGCTCCGCTGGTGCTGGCCAGCTTGCAGAAAGGCGCGCGTACCCATCTTTCCTGTCATGAACGCGGGCGCCTGTTGCTGATTCCGGTGCTGGACATTCTGTACCTCAAGGCCGACCTGAAATACGTGACGGCCCGCACGGCCGCTCGCGAGTATCTGCTCGACGAGTCGCTGACCCATCTCGAGCAGGAATTTTCCGAGCGTTTCATCCGCCTGCACCGCAGCGCGCTGGCCGCTAAGGATGCCATCGCCGGGTTCGAAAAATGCGCCGGCGAAGATGCGGAAACACAATGGCAGGCACTGCTGCGCGGAGTGCCCGAGAAACTGCCGGTCAGCCGCCGGCAGTGGCCGCTGGTCAAATCGTATGCCCGGCATCTGAGTTCCTGATGAGGTCGGGGGGCGAGTTCGCCCCCATGCTAGAATCTCGAGCATTTCCCGCCCCTTTCGTTTCCAGGATGCCGCCTTGAACACGCCGCTTTCCGCTCCCTCCCGCATCGTCATCGCCTCGCGCGAATCGCGTCTTGCCATGTGGCAGGCGCAACATGTCCAGGCGCGCCTGCAAGCGCTCTACCCCGAAGCGGCGATCGAGATACTCGGAATGACGACGAAAGGCGACCAGATCCTTGATCGCCCGCTGTCGCAGATCGGTGGCAAGGGATTGTTCATCAAGGAACTCGAGGTCGCGATGCAGGAAGGGCGGGCCGACCTCGCGGTGCATTCGCTCAAGGATGTGCCGATGGAGATGCCCGACGGATTTTCCCTGGCCGCCATCGCGACCCGGGAAAATCCGTGCGATGCCTTTGTCTCGAATCGTTTCGAGGGGCTGGAGGCCTTGCCGGCCGGCGCGGTGGTGGGAACATCCAGCCTGCGCCGCGAAGCGATCCTGCGCGCCAGGTTTCCGCATCTGAAGATCGAGGCGCTGCGCGGCAATCTCGATACGCGCCTGCGCAAACTCGACGAAGGACAGTACGACGCCATCATTCTCGCTGCGGCCGGCCTGATTCGTTTGGGATTGAAGGAACGTATCCGCGCGGTGCTGACACCCGAGCAATCGCTGCCGGCGCCGGGGCAGGGCGCGCTGGGCATTGAAATTCTCGCCGGTCGCGCGGATGTTGCGGCTTGGATTTCCCCGCTGCATGATGTCGCGACGGCGCACTGTGTGCGTTCGGAGCGTGCTTTTTCCCGCGCGCTCGGCGGCAGTTGCCAGGTTCCCTTAGGGGGGTATGCGTTGCTCGAAGCCGGAAAGCTGTGGCTGCGCGGTTTTGTCGCCTCGCCTGATGGGAAGCAGATGATCAGCGATGAGTTGGCGGGGGAACCCGAGAACGACGAAACCCTCGGGCGGCAACTCGCGGATCGGTTGCGTGAACGTGGCGCGGATGCGCTTCTGGCGTGCCTGGCCGGCCGATGAACAAGCCGCTGCTGGGACGGCGGATTCTGGTGACCCGTCCCGCCGCCCAATCTGCGGCGCTGGCCTCGTTGATTGCGGAGCGGGGTGGCGAGGCAATCTGTTTTCCGTTGCTCGACATTTGCGCGGCGGATGACTGGCAGCCGCTGGACGATGCCATCGTTCGCCTCGACCGGTTTGCGCTGGCCATCTTCATCAGCCCCAACGCAGTGGAATTCAGCTTGCCGCGGCTCCTTGCCCGGCGTTCCTGGCCAGCGTGCCTCCAGGCGGCGGCGATCGGACCCGGGACGGTGAGCCGGCTGGAAGATTTCGGGATCACGGAGACAATCGTTCCCCAGGGCCGCTACGATTCCGAAGCGCTGCTGGCGCTGCCCCCGTTACAGGCTGGTGCTGTTGCCGGGAAGCAGGTCCTGATCCTGCGCGGCAACGGCGGGCGGGAACTACTGGCCGAGACCTTGCGTGCGCGCGGCGCGACTGTCGAATGCGTGGCATGCTACCGGCGGGAGCCGCCATCAGACAGCTCCATGATCGTGTCGTTGTTGCGCAACAACGGGCTGGATGCCTTGACTCTTTCGTCCAGCGAGGGTTTGCGCAACCTTCTGGATATGCTCGATACTGGCACCCATGAGCGTCTGCTCGCTCTGCCCATATTCGTTCCGCATCAACGGATCGTCGAAGAGGCGAAACGGCACGGCTTGAGTCGCGTAATGCTGACCGGGCCGGCCGACGCGGGGCTCGTCGAAAGCCTGTGCGATTTTTGTTGGCTTGACCATGAATGACAATGTAGATTCGCAGTCCCAGCAACCGGATTCTTCCATTCCGCAAGTGACCTCTCCGTCAGGGGGGCAGGCGCAAGCCGCGAGGAAGTCGGGCGGGATCAGCCCGTGGGCGATCATCGCCGTTCTGGCACTGGGATTGGCCGGCTGGCAATGGATCGAAACTCGCATCCGCCTGTCGGAGACGCAGCAGGAACTGGCCAAGCGCTTAGCCGCGAGCGATTCCGTGGCCCAGGAAAGCCGGGCACTGGCGAAGCAGGCGCAGGAACAATTGGCCGCGTTGCAGGGCAAGCTGGGCGAACTGGAAGGTCGACTCGCTGAATCGAAGAGCCAGCAGGAAGTTCTCGAAGGCCTGTATCAGAAGCTGGCCCGCAACAATGAAGAGACGGCGTTGGCCGAGATCGAGCAAAGCGTGACGCTGGCCTCGCAACAGTTGCAGCTGGCGGGCAACGTGCAGGGGGCCGTGCTGGCTCTGCAAGCGGCCGACGCGCGGCTGGCGGCCAGCAACCGTCCGCAGTTCATCAGCTTGCGCAAGGTCTTGGCGCGCGACCTGGATCGACTCAGGGCGCTGCCGCAACTGGATCTTCCCGGCATGTATCTGCGCCTGGAGAACGTGATTGCCGCCGTGGATTCGTTGCCGCTTGCCGTGGACGGGCGGCCTCGCGAGGAAACCAAGAGCGCGCCTCCGGCTGAACAACCGCCGGCCGCGGTCCTGTCGGCGGGTTACTGGCAACTGCTGGCAGCCGATTTCTGGAAGGAAGTGCGCAGCCTGGTCCGGATTCAGCGCTTCGACCGCGACGAACCCGCGCTGCTGGCGCCCGGGCAGGGATTCTTCCTGCGTGAAAACCTCAAGCTGCGTTTGCTCAATGCCCGCCTGGCGCTGCTGTCTCGCGACCAGTGGACATTCCGCAACGAGCTGCGGCAGGCGCATGCGTGGATCGAACGCTATTTCGACGGCCGGGAAAAGGCGGTCCAGACCAGTCTGATCTCGCTCAAACAATTGTCGGCGACGGAAGTCAGCATCGAGTTGCCCAGCCTGAACGATAGCCTGTCGGCGATCAAAGGGTTCCGGGCCGAGAAGGATCGCCGATGAGAGGGCTGCTCTGGGTGCTGGCGCTATTCGCGCTGGCCGTCGGCATCTCGCTGGCGATGCACGTCAACGACGGCTACGTGTTGCTGGTGATGCCTCCCTACCGTGCCGAAATTTCTTTCAATCTGGCGATCCTCCTGGTTCTGCTGGCGTTTGCCGTGCTTTACGCCTTCCTGCGTGCCGCAGCGCTGACGTTGTCGCTACCGCGGCGGGTGCGTGCGTTCCGCGAGCGTCGTGAGCGGGAGAAGTCGCTGGCGGCATTCGGCGAGGGTGTCCGGCTGTATCTTTCCGGATCGCTGCGCGAGTCGCTGGACAAGGCGGCCGAGGTGCGCGGGGATAGTCAATGGCCGGCGCTTGCCGCCATGCTGGCGGCAGAGGCCGCGCGGCAGCTGGGGGATGAGGGCCAGCAGGAAAAATGGCAGTTCCGCCTTGCCGCTCTGCATGAACGGCGGACACCGGAAACCAAGGAATTGCCGCGTCCCGGTGTTTCCCCGACTGACTGACTGCTACCGCGAAACTGCCCGATGGCCGATGTCCCGACGGAATTGCATACCGTCGAAGTGGATACCGGTGATCGCGTCGTAGGCCTGCTTTTGCGCCTGCTTGACGTTCTCCCCGAGCGCCGTCACGCAGAGCACGCGCCCGCCTGCAGTGACGACCTTGCCGTCCTGCTCGGCCGTGCCGGCGTGGAATACGCAGACATTGTCGGTTTCGGCCGGAAGACCGCTGATCACGTCGCCTTTTCTTGGGGTGTCCGGATAGTTCGCAGCGGCGAGGACGACGCCCAGCGCCACGCGCCGGTCCCATTCGGCTTCGATCTGGTCGAGTTTGCCGGCGATGGCGTATTCGACCAGTGTCACCAGATCGGACTTCAGGCGCATCATGATCGGCTGTGTTTCCGGGTCGCCCATGCGGCAGTTGAATTCAACCGTTTTGACTGAGCCGTCCTTGCCGATCATCAGGCCAGCATAAAGGAAACCGGTGTAGGGCATGCCGTCCGCCGCCATGCCGCGTACCGTCGGCAGGATGATCTCGCGCATTGCTTTGGCATGAATCTCCGGAGTGACGACCGGTGCAGGCGAATAAGCGCCCATGCCGCCGGTATTGGGGCCGGTGTCGCCGTCGAAGATGCGTTTGTGGTCCTGGCTGGACGCCAGCGGCAGCACGTTCTTGCCGTCGACCATGACGATGAAGCTGGCTTCCTCGCCGTCGAGAAAATCCTCGATGACCACGCGCGCGCCTGCGTCGCCGAGCTTGTTTCCCGAGAGCATGTCGTCGATGGCGCGATGCGCCTCGTCGAGCGTCATGGCCACGACGACGCCCTTGCCGGCAGCGAGGCCGTCGGCCTTGATGACGATCGGCGCGCCCTTCCTGTCGACATAAGCATGTGCCGAAGTTGTGTCGGCGAAGGTCTCGAACGTCGCCGTCGGGATGTGGTGCCGTGCCATGAAACGCTTGGCAAAATCCTTCGAGCTTTCCAGTTGCGCGGCTTCCTTGGTCGGGCCGAAAATCTTCAGGCCGCGTGCACGGAAGACATTGACCACGCCCGCGGCCAGTGGCGCTTCGGGGCCGACGACCGTGAGGTGGATTTTTTCCTTTTCGGCGAAGTCGGCGAGCGCCGCCGGATCGGTGATGGGCAGATTTTCCATCTCGATCTGGTGCGCCGTGCCGGCGTTCCCGGGCGCGACGTAGATCTTCTGCAGTCCGGGAGACTTGGCGAGCCGCCAGGCCAGTGCGTGTTCGCGTCCGCCGGAACCGATGACGAGTAGTTTCATATGAGGCGTGAGGAGTGAGGAGTTGGGGGTGAGGAGTAAAGGTCAGGGGGGATTTTACTCCTTACCCTTAACTCCTCACGGCATCAATGCCTGAAATGCCTGGCGCCGGTGAACACCATGGCAATGCCATGCTCGTCGGCCGCGGCGATGACTTCGTCGTCGCGCATCGAACCGCCTGGTTGGATCACCGCCTTGGCACCGGCTTCGGCGAGCACGTCGAGGCCGTCACGGAACGGGAAGAAGGCGTCCGAGGCGACGCACGAACCCTCGAGCGACAGCCCGGCGGCCTTGGCTTTGATCGCGGCGATCTTGGTCGAGTCGACGCGGCTCATCTGGCCGGCACCCACGCCGAGCGTCATGCCGCCGCCGCAGAAGACGATAGCGTTGGACTTGACGAACTTGCCGACGCGTTCGGCGAACAGCAGGTCTTCGATCTGCTGCGCCGTTGGCTGCACCTTGGTCACGACCTTGAGGCCGCTGGCCTGGGCGGTGAAGTTGTCGGGAGTCTGCACCAGCAGGCCGCCGCCGACACGCTTGAATTCCAGCTTGTTCAGGTCTTTGCCGAGCGGCACGACCAGCACGCGCAGGTTTTGTTTGGTGGCCAGCGCGGCCTTAGCTTCGGCCGTGTAGGACGGAGCGATCAGTACTTCGACGAAGTGCTTGCGCTCATTCATGGCGTCGACCACATCGATGCCAACTTCGCCGTTGAAGGCGATGATGCCGCCGAAAGCCGAGGTCGAGTCGGTCTTGAAGGCCTTTTCGTAGGCGCCGAGCAGTTTTGCGTCGATGGCTACGCCGCAGGGGTTGGCGTGCTTGATGATGACACACGCCGGAGTGTCGAAGGTCTTGACGCATTCCCACGCCGCGTCGGCGTCGGCGATGTTGTTGTACGAGAGTTCCTTGCCCTGCAACTGGGTGTAGGCGGCGATGCTGCCGGCGATCGGGTTTGTGTCGCGGTAGAAGGCGGCGCTCTGGTGCGAGTTCTCGCCGTAGCGCATCGTCTCGACGCGGTCGAAGGCGAGTTGCAGGCGGTCGGGGAAGATCGACGGGGCGGGTGCTGCCTCGGCCGGCTTGGTTTCGACACCGGCGTCGAGGCCGGTCAGCCAGTTGGCGATCATGCTGTCGTAGCGGGCGGTGTGGGTAAATGCTTTCTTGGCCAAGTTGAAACGGGTGTTCAGCGCCAGCGCGCCACCGTTGGCTTTCATCTCATTGAGCAGAGCCGGATAGTCCTCGGGGTCGGTGACGATCGCAACTCCGGCGTAGTTCTTGGCCGAGGAACGGACCATCGCCGGGCCGCCGATGTCGATGTTCTCGATCGCATCCTCCAGCGTCACGCCCGGCTTGGCGATCGTCGCGGCGAAGGGGTAGAGATTCACGCACACGAGGTCGATCGTCGGGATACCGTGCTGCTCGATCGTTGCCAGGTGCTCGGGCAGATCGCGGCGGGCGAGAATGCCGCCATGCACTTTCGGATGCAGCGTCTTGACGCGGCCGTCGAGCATTTCCGGAAAGCCGGTGTAGTCGCCGATCTCGGTGACTGCAAGGCCGGCCTCGCGCAGCAGCTTGGCCGTGCCGCCGGTGGATAACAGCTTGACGCCTTGGGCGGCGAGGCCTTGGGCGAATTCGAGTGCACCGCGTTTGTCGGAAAGGCTGATCAAGGCTTGGCGAATCTTCATGGCAAGAGCTTTCTCAAGATGGAAAAACGATAAGGTCGGCACATCAAAACCCACCGCGGAGACGCAGAAGCACAGAGAATCCCTTGATTTCGATGGGTTTCTCTGCGGAGTTCCTGCGTCCCTGCGGTTAATGGCTTATACGACTTCTCAAAGCAACTGGTGTTCGGTGATCTTCTTGCGCAACGTGTTGCGGTTGATGCCCAGCATTTCAGCCGCCAGGGTCTGGTTGCCGCCGGCCTGCTGCAGCGTCACTTCAAGCATCGGCCGTTCGACGCTCTTCAGCACCATGTCGTACACGTTGCTCGGCGTTTCGCCGTCTAGGTCACGGAAGTAAGTTTCCAGTGCCCCGCGGATGCAGGCGGAGATATCGTTGGTTTTTTTCATGCAGCGAGTCCCTCGATGTTGTTATCAGTGGTCGGGTCGTAGCGCAGGTGTTCGCTGTGTTCGGCCAGACTCAGGAAAAATTCGTTGACGGCGACCCGTTGCTGGACGATGTCCGGCAATTGGTTCATGCGGTGGCGGAATGCCGCTGAGCCGACCAGCCCTCTGGTGTACCAGGAGATGTGTTTGCGCGCGACGCGCACCCCGGTGTCCACGCCGTAGAAGTCGTAGAGGTCTTCCAAGTGCACGAGCAGGATATCGTGGATTTCGCTGACACGTGGTGGAAGAAGGTGTGTGCCGGTCTTCAGGTAGTGCTCGATCTCGCGGAACAGCCACGGCCGGCCTTGGGCGGCACGGCCGATCATCAGCGCGTCGACGCCGGTGGCATCGAGCACGTGCCGGGCCTTTTCGGGCGAGGTGATGTCGCCGTTGGCGATGATCGGGATGCGCGCGGCGGCCTTGATCGCGGCGATTGTTTCATACTCGGCGTGGCCGGTGTAGCCGCAGGCGCGCGTACGTCCGTGCACGGCCAGTGCGCGGATGCCCGACTGTTCGGCAATCCTCAGGACGGTCAGTGCGTTGCGGTTGGCCTTGTCCCAACCGGTGCGGATCTTCAGTGTCACCGGCGTTTCGGGGACAGCATTGACCACGGCTTCGAGAATGCGTCCGACCAGTGGCTCGTCCTTGAGCAGCGCCGAACCGGCCATCACGTTACAGATTTTCTTGGCCGGGCAGCCCATGTTGATGTCGATGATCTGCGCGCCGCGCTCGACGTTGTGCCGCGCCGCGTCGGCCATCATGGCAGGCACCGATCCGGCGATCTGCACCGAGATCGGCTCCACCTCGCCGTCATGGTTGGCGCGCCGCTGCGTCTTGGCGCTGCCGTAAAGCAGCGAGTTCGACGTCACCATCTCCGAAACGGCCAGCCCGGCGCCCATCTTCTTGCACAGTTGGCGGAACGGACGGTCGGTCACGCCTGCCATGGGCGCGACAAAAAGATTGTTCCGGAGAGAGTATCCGACAAATTGCATGGAGTGGAGGCAAGGCAGGCAGCGAAGGGACCGGATTTTACTCTTGTTGCTGCCTAAAAAATAGACAGTTTGGATCGTTCCGAATATAAAAAAACACCTTCGGTTTTTTGTAATAAAAACCTTACGTTTCCTTGAATTCTGCGTCTTTCAGGAAAACAAAGGGTTATGCCCGGATAATTCAGGCAGTGGTTTAGGTTCAGGTGTACAGAATGAAGGAATGACCGAAGGCAATCCCTTCATCCCGGGTGGCGGAATGAAGAGGGGTATTGTCTTTTCGGCGGGAGCGCTACGGGTCAGCGATCGCCAGCCGGTTCCGGCAGGACGATATTGACTTCCAGGACTTCGTAATTGCCCTGCTTCTCGAGCGATACCTTGATGTCGTCCGGGTTGATCGACACGTACTTGGAAATGACGGCGATCAGTTCCTTCTGCATTTCCGGCAGAAATTCCTTCTTGCTCGACAGGCCGTTGCGTTCGTGGGCGATGATCAGCTGCAGGCGTTCCTTGGCCAGTGCAGCGGTTTTCGGCTTGTTGCCGAACAGGAGAGAGAGCAGGGACATTTATTTCCCTCCGAACAGTCGCTTGAACAGTCCTGGTTTCTCGTAGTCGACGAAACGCAAGGGCTTGGTCTGGCCGAGGAAACGGTCGACGACGTCGAGGTAGGCTTCGGAGACGTCGCTGTCCTTCAGGTGAATCGTCGGCGTACCCTGGTTGGAAGCCTGCAGCACGCTCTCCGATTCGGGGATGACGCCGATGATCGGTACGCGCAGGATTTCCTGTACGTCCTTATAAGACAGCATTTCGCCTTCCTCGACACGTTTCGGCGAGTAACGCGTAATCAGCAGGTGTTCCTTGACCGGTTCGCCGCCGGCGATGGCGCGCCGCGACTTGGCCTGGATGATGCCGAGGATGCGATCGGAGTCGCGTACCGACGAGACTTCCGGGTTGGTCACGATCAGTGCCTCGTCGGCGAAGGTCAGCGCCATCACCGCGCCGCGCTCGATGCCGGCCGGGGAATCGCAGACGACGTAGTCGAAGCCCATGTGCTCCAGATCCTTGAGCACCTTCTCGACGCCTTCCTCGGTGAGCGCGTCCTTGTCGCGAGTCTGCGAGGCGGGCAGGACGAACAGGTTGTCGTTGCCGCAGTGCTTGTCCTTGATCAGCGCCTGGGTCAGCGTTGCCTCGCCATGCAGGACATTGACCAGGTCATAGACGACCCGGCGCTCGCAGCCCATGATCAGGTCGAGGTTGCGCAGGCCGATGTCGAAATCGATGACGGCCGTCTTGAAGCCGCGCAGGGCAAGGCCGGACGAAAAGCTGGCGCTGGTGGTGGTCTTGCCGACTCCACCCTTGCCGGAAGTTACGACGATGATTCTGGTCACAGCAGTCTTTCAACAAAAAAGGGACGATTTTACTTGGAGGGCGGTGAAATATGAAACGCGATAGATGAAATGTGAGAAACCCATCGCGGTTCAGGTTTCATCACCTTTCACTCAACCAGCCATCAATCCGTCTTCAGTGCCCTGATGCTCAGCCTGTCGCCCTCTCCGCCATCGGACAACTGCACCTGCACGGGCTTGCCAGCCAGCGGTTCGGGGATGCCGGCTTCGAAGGTGCGATAGACACCGGCAATCGACACCAGTTCGGCTTCGAATCGCGTGGTGAAAATGCGTGCCCCGGTTTCCCCGCTGGCGCCGGCGAGCGCACGGCCGCGCAGGGGGGCATAGATGTGGATGCTGCCGTCGGCGATGACTTCCGCGCCGGCATTGACTGCCGCCAGCACGACCAGATCGCCGCCGCGCGCATAGGCCTGTTGCCCGGAGCGCAAGGGACGGTCGATGATCAGGGTCGGATTGAATGCCGGTTGGGAGGAATGCTGGGAGGCCGATTGAGACACTGGTGCTGTCGCGGGGGGCTGTTCCAGCGGCTGTTGCGGGGTGTCCGTGGCCATCGCCTGTGCTGGCTCGGCGATAGTTCGCGCGGTGCGCTTGAATGCCGCCAGGCTAGGCAAGCCGGCAGCGGCGGCGGACTCGCGCAAGACTTCTCCCGCTCCGCGCACGCCGACGACGTGCAACCCATGGCGGCTGAAAACAGCGCGAATCGCCGTCCAGTCGACCGCGGTTTCATTTGTGCATTCGATCTGGTCGAGTTCCAGCACGGCGGCATCGCCATCGAAAAAAGTTTCGTCGCCGAAAAGTTCGGTTGCCGTTCGGGCCAGATCGTCAGGGCTCAGTGAACGCAGGGTGACGCTGACGATTGGGAGCGTCGTTCCCTTGAATTCGATCAATTGGGTTTTCTTGCTAGCGCGTGCCATGGGACGAAGCGGTTCAAAAGGCGGCAAGTCTAGCGGAGTCGAGTGAAACGTGAAAGATGACGGGCAGGGTGCGTGCGCAGCTTCTACGTTTCACCCTTCATTGTTCACGTTTTGCTCTTTCAACGTATCCTTCGAAATCAGCCAGCGGAAGCGGGCGGCAGAACAGGAATCCCTGGTAATGGTTGCAGCCCTGCTCGGCGAGCTTGAGCAACTGTTCTTCCGATTCGACGCCCTCGGCAATGACGGTCAGGCCGAAGTTCTCGCCGAGCGCGACGATCATCCGGGCGATGGCGGCGTCGTCGGGGTCGGAGAGGATGTCGCGGATGAATCCCTGGTCGATCTTCAGTTGATCGAGTGGCAGGCGTTTCAGGTAGGAGAGGGACGAGTAGCCGGTGCCGAAATCGTCAAGTGAGAAGCCGACGCCTTCGGCTTTCAGCGCGCCCATTTTGGCAATGACGTCATCGACATCATGTAGCAGCGTGCTTTCCGTCAATTCGAGTTTGAGACGCTGTGGATTGGCGTCGGTGCGCCTGATGGCTTTGAGCACTTGATCGACGAAGTTTTTTTGCTGAAACTGCCGGGCACTGATGTTCACGGCAATGGATAGTCGACTCAGCGTCGGATGTTGCGCCCATGCGGCCAAGCGTTCGCATGCAGTTTCCAGCACCCATTGTCCGATCGGCAGGATGAGGCCGGTTTCCTCGGCAACGGGAATGAAGGCACGCGGCGGAACCTGGGCGTACTGCGGGTCGTGCCAGCGCAGAAGTACTTCAGCACCGGTGACATGGCATGCCGAGTCGACCTGCGCCTGGTAGTTCAACACGAAGTGGCTTTTCTGTACGGCTTCGCGCAGTCCGGCTTCCAGCGTGGCGCGCGCCGAAACCACGGCCTGCATCTCCGGATCGAAGAAGCGCATTGTGTTGCGGCCAGCCGACTTGGCCTGGTACATCGCCATGTCGGCACGTTTCAGCAGCTCCTCGGCCACGTCGTTGCAGCCGAGGAACATGGCGATGCCAATGCTCGCCGAACTGCGGTGCTCATAACCAGCCAATTGGTAGGGCTGGCCGAGGGCGGCGATGATCTTCTCGCCGACGGTCTCGGCATGGGTTGCTGCGTCCTGCATGGAATCGCTTAGCGATTCGAGCATCACGACGAACTCGTCTCCTCCCAGCCGTGCCACGGTATCGCCTTCGCGCACGCAGCCGGAGAGGCGTTCGGCGACCTGTTTGAGAAGGACATCTCCCTGGTCGTGGCCAAGCGTGTCGTTTAGCGTCTTGAAATTGTCGAGATCGATGAACAGCAGCGCGCCGCAGTGATTGTGGCGGCAGCTGGCGGCTAGCGCCTGCTTGAGGCGGTCGCCCAGCAGACGCCGGTTGGGCAGGCCGGTGAGTTGATCGAAGAAGGCCAGGTACCGGATTTCCTCTTCGGCGCCCTTGCGCAAGGTGATGTCCTCGAGGCTGGCGACGTAGTGGGTGATCGCTCCTCCTTCGTTGCGCACGGTGGTGATCGTCAGCCAGGCAGGGTATTCGTCGCCGTTTTTGCGCCGGTTCCATATCTCTCCCTGCCAGAAGCTGTCGGTCTCGAGCGAATTTTTCAGCGCGTCAAAGAAGTCCGCCGGGAGCCGATTTGAACCAAGGATGCGCGGGGTTTTTCCGAGCAGTTCTTCGATCGGATAGCCAGTGATCCGCGAAAACGCGTGATTGGCGCGGATCATCCGGCGTCTTGCGTCAGTGATGACGAGTCCCTCCTGGGATTCGAAGGCAATGGCGGCAATCCGCTGCTGCTGTTCTGCATGTTTTTGGTCGGTGATGTCCCGGAACTCGGTGACGCGCACGGTGCGGCCCTTGTAGGGGATGTTCTTGCCACGGATGGCCTGCGGGTAGATCGAACCGTCCTTGCGCATTCCCTCGACCTCGTAGGGGGCGTCATGACCGCTCAGGATGTTCTGCATTACCCGTTCGCGCCAGTCCGGAGCAATGAGCATCAGGCCGTCCATTCCGATCAGTTCTTCCCGAGTGTAGCCCGTCATCTCGGCCAGGCTCTGGTTGCATTCGAGGATGATTCCCTTGTCGTGGATCGCGATGCCGCCGAAGGAGCCTTCGTGCAGTGATTTGAAGCGCTCCTCGCTGTCCTGAAGCGCCTGTTCGCGCCTGTGGAGCGATTCAAGTAGTTCGTTGAAGGCGGCGATCAGCATATCGATTTCGTTGGCGCGGACTTTCGGGAGCGGCTCCAGCGCGCCTCCGGGTTCGCGCATTGCGGCCAGTTTCAGGGTTGTATTCTCCAGGGGCAGCAGTTGCCGATGCAGAATCCACCACAGGACGGCGCAGGCTGCCAGCGTTAGTACCACCGCCGCCATCAGGATGCTCCGGCGAATATCGGCGATCGGAGCGAACGCTTCCTCCGTCGGCAGCGATGCTGCGACGTACCAGCCGGCGGAAGGAATGCTGTGGGTCGACACGAGGATCTCCACGCCGCGTGCGTTCTTCTGGATCTGGGTGCCTAGATGGCCGTCGAGGGTGCGGTCGGTATCCGGGTTGACGCCTCGAGGAGCGAGAACTTCCATGTTGCGGCTCTGGTCGGTGGCGACGATGATCATCCGTTGTTTCGGCGATACGAGCAGGAATCCCCCCGTCTTGCCGTGTCGGTGTTGGGTTATGGGGTCCAGGAAATTCGGCTGGTCAAGCCGGATGCCCCCACAAAGGGCGCCGATGACGTTGCCTTGTTCGTCACGCACGGGCACTGCGAAGACAAGAATCAGCGCTCCCACGACCCGGCCCGGCATCGGGTGACTCACACTTGGCTTGTTGTTTCGAAGCGTGTTCTGGAAATACTCACGATCCTTGTAGTTGACGCCCATGCGTCCGGTCGATCGGGGGACGTCGGCGACCGTGTTGCCCGTGGCATTGATGGCCCAGATCCCGGCGTTGAACAGTCGTTGCAGCACGAGGAGTTGTTCCAGTTGGCTTTGTACGGCCCCCGGTTCGGCGAAGCGAGTGCTGGTGATGCTCGCGGCGATAAGCTCCAACCCCTTGACGCGATTGTCGATCTCCTTGTCGACCTCGCCGGCGACGTAGGCTACGGTTGATCGCTGCTGCTCGCCGAGCAGGTTCGTGATTTCGTCGCGCAACACCCCACTGGCAAAATAAGAAAGCGACCAGATTCCGGCAACGAAAAGCATCAATGTTGCCAGGAGGATCCGGGTTTTCAGCGAATGCCGGGGGAGCGCCCTTGTCAGCATGCTTCTTTCCTTCCCGTCCCGTCAGGATGGCTAAAGCGGTCGGCGAACTACACCACCGGCTATAACTTTAGTATAGGTTCGGGGCGCTTGCTTCGAACTCAATGCGGGAGGGAGAAAGTGAGGGGCTACTATCTGCCTATGGCCAGGCGCGGGCGCCCCAGATCATGCGCCGGGCGACGAAGTGGCGCAACGGCGGGGCCAGATCCAGCGCGAGCAGGCCGAGGCCACGCAGGGTCTTGAGTGGCGGGATGTCGTTGGAGAACAGCCGGACGATGCCGTCGGTGAACAGGGCGCTGCCGATCCGGTCGGTCTGGCGGCCGCGCGCGTAAGCGGCCAGCGGTTCCGGGCGTCCCGGATCATCCTGGCTGAACTCGAGCAGCGTTTCGGCCAGTTCCCAGGCGTCGCGCAGGCCGAGGTTGAAGCCTTGTCCGGATACCGGATGCAGCGTCTGAGCGGTGTTGCCGAGCCACACCTGTCGATCCCGGGTCAGCTGACGGCGCAGGCGCAAGGCGAGGGGAAAGCTGGCGCGCGGGCCGGTGGCGACGAGTTCGAGACGGCTACCGAACTGTTCGTTGAGCCTGCACAGGAATTCCTGGTCGCCGAGCGCCATGATGTGCGCCGCTTTCTCCGGCGGGACGGTGAATACCACGGCGTAGTCGGAACCAATGGGCAATAGGGCCAGCGGACCGTCCGGGGTGAAGCGCTCCCAGGCGCGGTTGCCGTGGGGTGTCGACGGACGCGCCTCGCAGACGATGGCGTGCTGGCCGTAGTCGCGCACCGTGACGCCGGGATCGTCCTGCGGCGTGCCTTCTGCGTGTACTACCAGCCGGGTCGTGATGCGCCGGGTTGCGCCTTGATGAGTGATGCTTACCGTCGTCAGGGAATTGTCTGTGTCGATGCGTTCGACCGAGCATGGGGCGATGAGTTGTTCCACTCCGATTCGCGCATGCAGGGTGGACAGCAGGTCGCGGTAACGCATGACATAACCCAGTGCCGGGATGTCGTAGTCGGCGGCCTCGATCTGTGCGCGTCCAAAGCCCCCGCGCTGCGAAACGTGGATGCTCTCGATGGCGGTGGCGGCAGACGCGTTCCAGGCGTTTAGCCGCTCGAGCAATTGCCGTGTGCCGTGCGACAGGGCCAGCGCACGCGGATCCTTGAGCCAGGAACCTCCGGGCTGGCGATCCAGCAGCAGGACGCGCAGCGGGCTGTCGGCCAGCGCCAGGGCAAGCGTCATGCCGACGGGGCCGGCGCCGATGACGAGCACGTCCGTTTTCAGTGAGGAGTGAGGGGTGATGAGCGAGGGGTCAGTCACGACGCATCACTTCCTCGATGTCGGCCACTGTTTTCGGCGCATTGGTGTAGACCTCCGCGCCTTCGGTGGTGACGAGGATGTCGTCCTCGATGCGGATGCCGATGCCGTGCAGGTGTTCGGGCACGCCGGCGCCCGGACGGATATAGAGGCCGGGTTCGACGGTCAGGGTCATGCCGGGAGCCAGTGCGATCCACTCTTCGCCCGCTTTGTATTCGCCGGCATCGTGCACGTCGAGGCCGAGCCAGTGTCCGGTGCGGTGCATGTAGAACGGCTTGTAGGCTTCACTTTCGATCAGGCCGCCGATGTCGCCGGCCAGCAGGCCCAGATCGACCATGCCCTGTACCAGCACACCGAGCGCGGCATCGTGGTAGGCGATGAACGG
>DBMG01000122.1 GCA_002304785.1 Candidatus Accumulibacter sp. UBA704
CAATACGGACGAGGTCCATGGCTTCGTCCCGGGAGAATCCAACCGATTCCTAGCCATACGTGCAACGTGCTCGGCCACATCCCGGCGTCGATCATGGGCAACGGCAAAGGTGGCCTGTTCAAGTTCGGTTCGGCAAGCGGGGTGTTGAGCGGAACGCTTTCCATCGGATCGCACATTTTTGATCACGACACGTCCAAATGGCGACGCACGGCCAATCAGCCGCCGAATTTCAGGGGGTCAAGCTCGGCGCAAAGCACAGTAGTGGACGTCGAAACCGGTTTTGTCATTCAATTCGGCGGCGGTCGCCAGTTTAAGGTGTTCGAAATCGCTGCGGATGCCTGGCTGCCGATGCGAAGCGCTTCCAATGCCGTTGACGGCAGCACGGTTGCCGGCAACGTGCTGGCGTTTCCTCCCGGTCGGCTGCTCGTGGCAGCGTTCGCTCGCGATCAGGCGGGCCGTGCCGCGTACTACAATGGCAAGACCTTTGTCTTCTGTGCGGTGGATATCGATGCGGTCGTCGGCAAAGGAATATTCTCCCTTGCCGCGCTGACTGTCGACGCCAGAGCGTGGCCGTTGAACAGCGCCGGGAACAATACGGGCATCGGATGGGGTTTTTGCCCCGAAAACGCATCCTTTTATTGCGTCAACGGAGAGCATCAATCGCCCGGTTACTGGCGACTGGCTCCTCCTGCAGGGGCGACCAGGCAATCGCACTACCTGTCCGGAACATGGACCCTGACGCAGCATTCCTTTGTCTCCGGCACGCTGAGTTCTCCGGGCCATCGTTCGTGGGTCTTCAATCGTTTGTCATGGGATTCGGCGAGCCGGTCTTTCCTGTGGTTCCCGGACGACGTCAACGGCCCGGTCCAGGCGTTCCGGCCGTCGGAGGTGTGACTCCGGCCGTGGGAGTCGGCCAATGTTTCAATGGGTTGAGCCGATCTGGAATGGTGCGTGTACCATAGCGGCTTTCACGATCTCGGACATCAGCCTTGGCGCTTCCCTACGAATTGATGATCGGCCTGCGCTACACGCGCGCGAAACGGCGTAATCATTTCATCTCCTTCATCTCGCTGATTTCCATGCTCGGCATCGCGGTGGGCGTCACGGCGCTGATTGTCGTTCTTTCGGTGATGAACGGCTTCCAGACCGAATTGCGCGGGCGCATCCTGGCGGTTGTCTCGCACGTGCAGATCAGCGGAGCGAACGGCGAAATGTCCGGCTGGGAGGAGGTGGCGCGCGAATCGGCCAGGTTGCCGCAGGTCCTTGGCGCCGCGCCCTATGTGCAGGCGCAGGGCATGCTCTCGTTCGGTCAGTCCGTGCGCGGGGCCATGGTGCGCGGCATCCTGCCGGAGGAAGAGGAAAAGGTCGCGGACTTCCGCGCGCACATCAAGGAAGGCAAGCTCGAATCCTTGCAGCCGGATACCTTCAACATCGTGCTCGGCAGCGAACTGGCGCGGGCACTCGGCGTCTTTCCCGGCGACAAGGTGACGGTGATCGCACCGCAGGGCGTGGTGACGCCGGCCGGGGTGGTGCCGCGCCTGAAAACCTTTACGGTCAGCGGCATCTTCGAAGTCGGCATGTTCGAGTACGACAGCGGGTTGGCGCTGATTCGGCTGGAAGATGCGCAGAAACTCTACCGCATGGAGGACCGGGTGTCCGGCGTGCGTCTCAAGCTCGATGATCTGTTCCGCGCGCCGTGGGTGGCGCGGCAACTGGCCAATATGCTGACCGTGCCGGCGTACATCAGCGACTGGACGCGCAGCCATGCCAACTTCTTCCGCGCCGTGCAGATCGAGAAGAACATGATGTTCATCATCCTCTCGCTGATCGTCGCCGTGGCGGCGTTCAACATTGTGTCCACGCTGGTCATGGCGGTGACCGACAAGCAGGCCGACATCGCCATCCTGCGCACGCTCGGCGCCAGCCCGCGCAGCATCATGGCCGTCTTCATGGTGCAGGGCGCGCTGATCGGCTTCATCGGACTGGGGCTGGGCATCGTCGGCGGCGTGACGCTGGCGCTCAACGTCGATGTGGTGGTGCCGTTCATCGAGAGGGTGCTCGGCACACAGCTCATGTCGAAAGAGGTCTATTACATCTCCAACCTGCCGTCGGAGCTGCAATGGCGCGATGTGATCACCATCACAGGCGTGTCGTTCGTGCTGTCGCTGGTGGCGACGCTCTATCCGAGCTGGCGCGCGTCGCGCGTCAATCCGGCGGAGGCGCTACGCTATGAATGAGAACAAGGAAATCGTGCTGGCGTGCCAGGGGTTGACCAAGATATATCGGGAAGGGGCGGTGGCGGAAGTGCGCGTCCTGACGGGGGTCGATCTGGAGGTCGCCGCCGGTGAGCGCGTGTCGATCGTCGGCGCTTCCGGCTCGGGCAAGAGCACGCTGCTGCATCTGCTGGGTGGGCTGGATAGTCCGAGCGCCGGTTCTATCTGCTTGATGGGACGCAATCTGGCAGAGATTGGCGATGCCGAGCGCGGCGAGATGCGCAACCGGCATCTCGGCTTCGTCTATCAGTTCCACCACTTGCTGCCGGAATTCACGGCCTTGGAGAACGTGGCCATGCCGCTGTTCATCCGACGGATGCCCCGAGCCGAGGCGGAGGCCCGCGCGGCGGCCGTGCTGGCCGAGGTCGGGTTGTCGCATCGGCTTGACCACACGCCGTCGGAACTCTCCGGCGGGGAGCGTCAGCGGGCGGCGATCGCCCGCGCTTTGGTCACGGAACCGGCCTGCGTGCTCGCCGACGAGCCGACCGGAAACCTCGACCGGCAGACGGCCGAGGATGTGTTCGAACTGATGCTGTCGCTGAACCGGTCGCACCGCACCAGTTTTATCATCGTCACTCATGATCCGGGGTTGGCGGCGCGGGCCGACCGGATACTCACGCTGCGCGACGGGGTGTTCCAGACGCCCTGAGGGGGTGTCCTATTTGGCCGTTTCGTTGATTTCCTGGATGATCCTGAACAGGGTCGGAACGCGCTCGGGGCAGTGCTTTTCGGCGGCTTCGGCAACGGTTCGCAGGTACTTTCCCAGGGACTCCGGGGTCTTGCATCCGCGGACTCCATTGGCGAATGTCTGCGCCTGCGTGCCAAAGCTGTCGACGCAGAAATCGATGAGCAGATACTTGGCTTCCGAGAGGACGATCTCGTCGTCGAGCTCGAAGCGGTCCCGGTCCTTGTCGCGCGTTCCCTGCGTGGCAAGCCGGGCAGCCTCGTCGTTGTCGAGGGTGATGAATCCGCTTTGCAGCAGGTTGTTGATTTCGTCGAGGATTTCATCTTCCTGAAAAACGGTTCGCTCGAGAATCTGCTCGACGGTGTGCGGCTTTTCCAGGCTGACCAAAACGCTCCGCTTGCGGATGCTGAGCTTGTAGATGCGATGTTGGATTTCTTCCTCGCCCTTGGGGGTGATGGCGAGCCGGGTAGTCGAGTCCACGTTGTTCCTTTGGGAATTCTTTGGTCAGAACCTGAATCTCGAGGTCGATTTCTCGAGAATCCCCGCCGTCTTTCCCAGCTTCTTGACCGATTGGAGCAGCCGCCCCAGTTCTTCGTCGGACTTGGCCTCGGCGTAGTCTTTTGCGGTTTCCTCGAAGGTGCTGACCTGTGACGACAAGACCGTGGCGTTCTCCTGGATCGACGAAGTCATGTTGATCAGCTTCATCTGCATGAGCTTGAGCGAGGCCATCAGGCTGTCGTTATCGTTTTCGCTGACGGGTATTTCGATGGTCAGGTCGCCGTTGGCAATTTTCTTCATGTATTCGGCGGCGTCGTGGGGTTCTCCTCCGAGTTGCCGCAAAATCACCACGCGCATGCGCAGAACCAGAACCGCGACCAGCGTCAGAAGTACGCCTCCAACCATCAGGAAGACTGCCGCCTGGTTCCAGAAGCGCGCCTCGATGTCGTCGATGTAGAAACCGGTTCCCGGCATCCAGCCCCACGGTTCGAACTTCATTACGCCATTCATTTTCGGAAATTGCTTGTCCGGTACGTCTGGCTTGGGGGCAAGAATCCGGACGAACGCCTTGTTGTTCGGACTGCTCGCCAGCGCGTCACGATAGGCCTGTGCCGTGGATTTCCCGTCCGGCATCTTGCCGCCGTCGTCGGGCGTGCCGACCCGGGCGGCAATGGGGTGATAGATGAAGAGGTCGTCGGTAAGCGAGCGGATGAAGAAATAGTTGCTGCCCTGCCGTTGCGCGCTGATGGCTTCCATGGCCCGCGCCTGGGCAACCTCCCGGGTCATGTTGCCATTGAGTTCCAGTGCATGGAAATACCGGAGCTGGGAGTCGGCGAAGTCGAGCAGCTGAATGATCTGCTCCTCGCGTTCCTCCATCACACTCTGCCGCATTGTATAGAGCCCGAAGAGGCCCATCACGGTCAGGCTTGCCAGCGAGGCCGAAATGATGACCATAACCCGGTTTTTGAGTCGCATGACTTACACTCCTCGGCATACCCCTGAAAGGCAGATGGCGCTTGCAACTGAGGCGCCAAAACGGACGCAGCTTACACGCTTGGGGCGTATTTCGGTAGTCTTCGCGGCCCGCGTGCCATCTCGCCTCAGTAGAAAAGTATCCATTTTCCCGCTTCGGTGCAGAATGAAATATTCCTTGCATCTGAAGAACAATATCGCTAGTTTACTGAAACGTTACAGTTCGTTTTCTGCAAGAAGAAAAAGGATAAAAGTCAGTAAAAGTCCTGCTGTGAAAACTAATCGGCGATCGATTCAAGAAATATTGTGCGCGCTGGCTGTAACGATACAGGTAGAGAGTCCATCATTTCACGGAGGTATGAATATGTCGTTTCTGTCCAAGAAGAGCGTGCTTGTTCTCGGCGTTGCTGCGTTGCTTTCCGCCTTTTCCAGCGTTGCCGCTGAAAAGAAGACCATCACCCTGAGTGCGGCGTCGATGTTCGACAAGGATCATCCGTTCACCCAGACCTACATCAAGTTCGAGGAACTTATCAACAAGTATCAGGACGAGGTGAAGGTCGAGCTGAAGTACAGCCTCAACAAGGCGCTGGGGATCGAATCCGATTATTTGAGATTCATGAGCCAGGGCGAGTCTGTGGATCTCGCCATCATTTCGCCGTCGCACATCGCGCAGCGAGCGCCACGCATCGCCATCGTCGATATGCCCCTGGTTTTCAAGGATTTGGCGCACCGTAACCGGGTTCTCGACAGCGCGGTATTCAAGGACATCGAAGCCGACCTGATCAAGGTGGCCAACATCCGGCCGATCGGTTACGCCGGTGGCGCCAGCCGCAGCATCATTGCCAACAAGCCGGTCCGCAACATGGACGAACTCAAGGGACTTCGCCTGCGCGTCCAGGGGGCCAAGATCTGGTCGAAAGTGTTCACGGCCGTCGGTGCCGCGCCTTCGGTCATCGCCTATGACGAAGTCTATTCGGCGATCCAGACCGGAGTGATCCAGGGGTTGGAGAACGAGAAAGTGGGCTATGCCCAGATGCGTTTCTATGAAGTGGCGCCACACTACACGGTCAACGAGCACGCCATCACGGTTCGTCCGTTGTTCATGTCCGAAAAAGCCTACAAGAAGTTTTCGCCGAAGGTGCAGGCCGCGATCCTCAAGGCTGGTGCCGAGGCCGGCAAGTTCGGCACGGAAGTCGAACTGGCATTGGCCGACAAGGAAATGAATGCCTTGGTCGAAAAGAAGCTGGTGACGGTGCATCCGTTCCCGGATGCCGACAAGGCCAAGTTCCGCGAACTTGCGACGCCTGCCCTGCTCGAGTACGTGAAAGAAGCCAAGCTCGAGGACGTGTACGCCAAGATCCAGGCCGTCAAATAGCCTGAAGAAACGGGTGGCCCCCGCGTGATGCGGGGGCCGTGCGCCGAAAACGTCCGGACCGGCTTCTACGACGTCCGGCATAAGGGTGTCTTGTCCAATGAAACAGTTCGAAAAGCTTGTCGGTGCGTTGCACAAGGGCGTCTCCGTCTTTCAAGCCGTGCTTATGGGGTTCCTGCTCGCCATGGTGGTGTATCAGGTGGCCTCCCGCTGGATTCCGGTACTTCCTCGCGCCATGTGGACCGAGGAGATTTCCCGCTTTCTGCTCGTCTGGGTCATTTTTCTCGGCGGCGCGATCGGAGTCCGGGAGCGAACCCATTTCGTGCTTGAAGTGCTTGATGAGCACAAGTCCCGGATCGTGAACATCGTCTGGCAAGGGTTCATTCTGCTTATGGAAGTGGCTTTCTGCGCCATCTTCTTCTTCCGTGGCCTGCCGTATGCCGAGGTGTTGCGCTGGGACGTTTCCGATATCTCGGAAATCTCGATGCTTTGGGTGGGCGCTGCGATTCCCGCATTCGGCGGGCTCTCTCTGATCTTTCTCGCCGAAATCGTCCTCAAGAAAATCCGCAAGGGAGCTCGCTAGTCATGGATCCTCTGGTTGCCGCAATCGTTCTTTTCGGGCTCTTCATCGCGCTGGTGTTTCTGCGGGTCCCCGTGGCCTTCGCCTTGGGACTGGCGTGCGTTCCGGTAATCCTGTTTACCGATCACGTTTCCTTTTTCGCACTCATCGACCGAACCTACAATTCGTACAACTCCTTCCTGCTGCTGTCGGTACCTTTCTTCCTGCTGGCCGCCAACCTCATGAACGCGACCGGCGTTACAAACCGGCTCATCGATCTTTCCACCGCCACCGTGGGACACTTTCCCGGTGGGTTGGGTCAGATCAACGTTTTCGTCAGCATGCTCTTTGCCGGAGTCTCGGGTTCGTCGACCGCCGACGCGGCCGGGATCGGCAAGGTGCTTATTCCGGCCATGCTCAATCAGGGCTACGACCGCAGCTTCACGATCGCGATCACGGCTTGCTCCTCGGTCATGGGGGTCATCATTCCACCGAGCATCCTGATGCTCATCTGGGGCGGAACGATGTCCATCTCCGTCGGCTCGTTGTTTCTCGCCGGGATCATCCCGGGAATTCTCCTCGGCCTGTCGATGATGGTGACGGTATATTTCTACGCCGTGAAATACCAATATCCGCGCTACGAGAAAGCCAGCTTCGCACACTTCGTGAAGGCGTTTATCGGAGCGGGCCCGGGATTGGTGACACCGTTCGTTATCCTGTTCGGGATCGCGTTCGGTGTTTTCACGCCGACCGAAGCATCAGCGATTGCCGTCGTTTACTCGATACTCATCGGGATCGCCAATCGTTCCCTCGATACTCGCGGCTTCATCCACCATTTGAGTGACACTGCCAAGCTTATCGGTGTCTCGCTCTTCTGCGTTGGCACAGCGTCGGTGTTCAGCTGGCTGCTGGCTTTCTACCACGTTCCCCAGGCACTGGTGGGAATGATCCAGGGTTGGGGGCTCGGTCCGAAAGGGATCATCCTCGTCATCTCGGCCGTTTTCCTTTTCGTCGGGCTGTTTATCGATGCCATCCCGGCCATCATCATCATGGGCAGCATCATGTTCCCCGTGGCGCAGGCGGCGGGCATTCACCCGATCCACTTTTCGCTGGTGGGTGTCGTTTCCCTGGCCTTCGGCCTGGTGACTCCCCCCTACGGCATGTGTCTGCTCATCGCATCGCGGATCGGTGAGATGTCGATCCACAGAGTGCTCAAGGACGTGGCCATCATCCTTGTGCCGATGCTGGGAATCCTGTTCCTGCTGTGCATGATCCCGGACATCATTCTCTTCCTGCCGCGGCTGATCTCGCCTCAGTTCATGTGATGAACACCCCACCCGTGCGGACCGGATACGGAGGTGAAATGGCGCTGTATCGTTGCAGTCCGATGCAAGAGGGGCACCCGGAGGGTGCCCCGGCAAACCGGAAGGAAAGGACGAGCGTGAACTACCCCATCGATTTCAGGAACCGGGACTTCCTGCTCCAGCATATCCGTCACACCTTGTCGTTCTACGACGACCGGATACTCGATCCGTCGGGTGGCTTCTTTCATTGCTTCATGAATAACGGAGACGTTTTCAATCCCGGCTTGAGGACGCTCGTAGCCTCGTGCCGGTTCGTCTTCAACTACGCCATGGCCGCCCGGCAGTTCGGCAGTCAGAGGTACAAGGACTACGTGATCCACGGTCTGGACTATCTTCGCACCGTGCACAGGAACCCGAAGACCGGCGGGTATGCCTGGAAAATCAGCGACGGCCGGGTCATCGATGCGACCAATCATTGCTATGGCCTGGCTTTCGTAATGCTGGCCTATGCCTGCGCGATGAAAGCAGGTGTGGCGGAAGCCCGGTCCTGGATCTACGAAACGTTCGACCTGATGGAAAACCGCTTCTGGAGCGAAGCGTTCGGTCTCTACGCCTGCGAGGCCGACAGCAGTTGGAAAGTCGGCACTTATCGCGGGCAAAACGACAACATGCACGCTTGCGAAGCGCTGATCTGTGCCTACGAGGCGACCGGCGATAACTGTTTTCTCGATCGAGCGGCCCGATTGGCCGCGAACATGACCATCCGGCAACGCGAAAAAACCGGGAGGCATCTCTGGGAACATTACACCAGCAATTGGGAACCCGACCTCGACTACAACCGCAATGACCGCAGCAACAGCATTCGTCCGTGGGGCGTGCAGACCGGCCACCAGACCGAATGGGCCAAGCTGCTGCTGATTCTCGACAGGCATCGTCCCGAGACGTGGCGGCTGGAGTGCGCGGTCGACATGTTCGACCGTGCCATGAAGTTCGGCTGGGACCATAAGTTCGGCGGGCTGATCTACGGCTACGACCTCGCGGGCAATCCATACGATCAGGACAAGTACTTCTGGGTTCAGGCGGAAAGCATTGCCGCGTCCGCGCTGCTCGCGGATTGCACCGGCTGCGAGGTCTATTGGAACTGGTACGACAGCCTCTGGGATTATTGCTTCACCTACTTTGTGGACCATACCTATGGCGCCTGGTATCGGGTTCTGACCCGCAGCAACGCACGCTATGACGACAGAAAGTCCTACAACAACAAGGCGGACTATCACACCATGGGTGCGTGTTACGAGGCGCTGAACGTCATTCCGGGGCGAACGGGCGGGTAGCGCCGGTACGGCGCCGTCGCGTGGCGGCTGGTATCATCCTTGCCTCAGGCAGGTGCGGCCGGCCGGAAAGCCAACGTATTATTTGGAGCAAGCAGTCGTGCGGGAATCTCGAGGCGTGACCATACAGGATGTAGCCAAAGCCGCCGGAGTTTCGTCCACAAGCGTTTCGAACTACCTGAACGACAGGATGGGCGAAATGCGGCTGGAAACGCGCGAACGCATTGCCCGGGCGATCCGGGATCTCGGCTATACGCCGAACAGCGCGGCGCGGCAACTCAAGACCGGGCACGCGCCGATGCTCGGCCTGCTGGTCCCGACGGTTGTCAATCCCTATTACGGGGAACTGGCCGTGGCGGTGGACGCCGCCGCGCAGAAGAAAGGCTTCCGCGTGATTCTGTGCAATACGCAACGTGACCCTGAGCGCGAGATGGCGTTTGTCCGCGAACTCGTGGCCTATGGGGTGCGCGGAATTCTGGCCGCTTCGGTACTGCAGAACGCGAACGCCATGTCCGCGCTCATCCGGCGCGGAGTGGCATTCGTGCTGTTCGAAACACTCGGCCCCGACCCAGGAGTGGAGCGAGTGGACATCGTCTCGATAAACCATGTGCTCGCCGCCGAACGGGCTGTCGACTGCCTTGTTTCGCAGGGACACAAATCGATCGCGTTCGTCACTGCAACTCCCTTGACGCCGCATCGGCTGACGCGCTTGCGTGGGTTTCGGAACGCCATGCAACGTAATGGTCTGGGTGACGGAGTGGTCATCACCGACGAAGACGTTCCCGTTCATTCGACATCTCACAATGATGCCGATCTGGCCCAATTCGGACATCTCGTGGCTGGGCAGATCATGTCCATGCAGCCTCGCCCGACGGCCGTTTTTGCGATGAATGATTTCTTGGCCATTGGAATGCTGTCCGGTTTTCACAAGCTGGGCGTCAAGGTGCCCGACGATATTTCGATCATCGGCGTGGACGATATCCAGCTTGCAAGTTACACCTCGCCTTCCCTGACCACGGTTCGCCAGCCTTTTTCCCAAATTGCGGAGTCGGCAATCGAGAGCATTTGCGCTAGGCTGGCCGATCCGGCGCGTGCCGGGACGGTTACCTACCTCGAACCGACGCTCGTTGTCCGCGCTTCCACCGCGCAACTCTGAGCGCGCCGCGCCGTTCGGCCGCCCCGGGGCGCGACGACTCCTTGCCGGAGCCGTGTATGGGTCTCCGCGGGCTTGTTTTGCTAGAATCGACAGTCTCTCGGGGCGTGTCGGCCCGGCACAGGTTTCGCAACACCATCAGACCCAGAAAGGGAGTCATCATGTCCAAGAACCTGCTCGAACAACTGAAGGAAATGACCGTCGTGGTCGCCGATACCGGCGATATCCAGGCCATCGAAACCTTCACCCCGCGCGACGCGACGACGAATCCATCGTTGATCACCGCCGCCGCCCAGATGCCGCAGTACCAGGGCATCGTCGATGCGACGCTGAAACAGGCCCGCCTCGATTGCGGCGCGTCGGCGCCCGCGGCCAAGGTCGTCTCGCTGGCCTTCGACCGCCTGGCCGTGGCGTTCGGCCTGAAAATCCTCGAAATCGTCCCCGGCCGGGTGTCCACCGAAGTCGATGCCCGCCTGTCATTCGACACCGAGGCGACCATCGCCAAGGGCCGCGAACTGATCGCCCAATACGAAGCCCAGGGCGTTTCGCGCAAGCGTATCCTGATCAAGATCGCCTCGACCTGGGAAGGCATCCAGGCGGCCGCCGTGCTGGAAAAGGAAGGCATCCACTGCAACCTGACGCTGCTCTTCGGCCTGCACCAGGCCATCGCCTGCGCCGAAGCCGGCGTTACCCTGATCTCGCCGTTCGTCGGACGCATCCTCGACTGGTACAAGAAGGACACCGGCCGTGATGCCTACCCGGCCAACGAGGATCCCGGCGTGCTGTCGGTGACGCAGATCTTCACCTACTACAAGAAGTTCGGCTACCAGACCGAAGTCATGGGCGCCAGCTTCCGCAACATGGGCGAGATTACCGAACTGGCCGGCTGCGACCTGCTGACCATCGCCCCGTCGTTGCTCGCCGAACTCAAGGCGACCGAAGGCGAACTGCCGCGCAAGCTCGATGCCGCGAAGGCCGCGACGGCCTCGGTGGAGAAGATCGCCGTCGACAAGGCCGCCTTCGACCGCATGCACGCCGTCGACCGCATGGCCACGGAAAAACTGGCCGAAGGCATCGCCGGGTTCACCAAGGCGCTGGAAGCGCTGGAAGGACTGCTTGCGGCACGCCTGAAGGAACTGGAAGGCTGAACGGAACATCAAGAAGGGTCCGGGAGGATCAACGGGGAAAGGCGATGAAACGTCTTTCCCCGTTTTT
>DBMG01000074.1:0-9165 GCA_002304785.1 Candidatus Accumulibacter sp. UBA704
GTACCGACGTTCCGATCCGTGACGGTGCATTTTGATCCGTTGAAGTGTGACGGGGGGCGTCTGGGGGAGGAGCTGCTCGGGTTGGCGGGGACGGCCGGATCGGCGGGAGCGCGGGGCCGGCACTGGCGTATTCCGGTATGCTTCGACGCCGACTTTGCCCCGGACCTGGCGGATCTTGCGCAGAGCAAGGGACTGACGGGCGAGGCGGTCATCGACCTCATGACCCGGACCGAATTCCAGGTGTACATGATCGGCTTCATGCCCGGCTTCCCGTACATGGGCGGGTTGCCGGCCGAACTGCAGATGCCGCGGCTGTCCTCGCCGCGGAAAGCCGTACCCGAACGCACGCTGGCCGTCGCCGGCGAAATGTGCGCCGTCTACCCCTGGGAAAGTCCCGGCGGCTGGCGGCTGCTCGGGCGCACCCCGATTCCCCTGTTCAGCGCCGCCGACCCCCAGCCTGCGCTGCTCGCCTCCGGCGACCGCGTGTGCTGGCAGAGCATCGACCGCGCCACCTACCTTGAGATGGAACGCGCCGGCCAGGCCGGGCTGCTCGAACGCCGGCAATTTCTCGTCGCCGACGCAGGAGAAGCGTCATGAACAACGTCACCCACGGCCTGCTTGAAGTCCTCAACCCCGGACTCGGCAACGGCATCCAGGACGACGGCCGCCTGGGCTACCGGCACATGGGCATCACCGTCTCCGGCAGCCTCGACCCGCTCCTTGCCCACTGCGCCAACGCCCTCGTCGGCAACGGAAACGAAGCCGCCTGCATCGAAATCCGCGTGCTTGGCCCCGTTCTGCGGATCAAACACGGCCCGGTGCGCGTGGCCATTGCCGGCCACATGACCCCCAAGGTACGCCGCGCCGACGGACGGCAGGATGCCGTGCCGGCATGGGCCAGCGTCACCCTCGAGGCCGGAGACGAACTCGAAACCGGCACCGTCAAGGGCGGCATCGCCTACCTCGCCGTCAGCGGCGGCATCGCCACCCCCCCGCAACTCGGCAGCCGCTCCACCTACCAGCGCGCCCTCATCGGCGGCCTCGGCGGCCGCCTGCTCGCCAAGGGCGACCTGATCCCCGGCGGCGCCCTGGCCGACCGGCAGCAAGGCGAACGTACTGCCGTTGCCTGGACTTCCCCCGACGAACCCGTGCGCGTCATGCTCGGCCCGCAGGACGGCCACTTCACCCCCGACGCCGTGCAGGACTTCCTCGGCACCGACTACACCGTCACCGCGCAGACCGACCGCATGGGCATGCGTCTCGAAGGCAAGGCGCTGGTGCACCGCACCCCCGCCTGCGCCGACATCGTCTCCGACGGCGTTACCCCCGGCGCCATCCAGGTCCCCGGCAACGGCCAGCCGATCATCCTGCTCGCCGACTGCCAGACCGTCGGTGGCTACCCCAAGATCGCCACCGTCATCTCCGCCGACCTGCCGCGCCTGGCGCAATTGAAACCCGGCCAGACGCTGCGCTTTCGCGCCGTCGGCGCCGGAGAAGCCAAGGCCGCGCTCCTCGAACGGGAAGCCCGCTGGCGCGCCTGGCGCGACGGCATCCAGACCGTCGCGCCGGCCACGGCCGCCGCCACGGCGGCGACGACGGACGACGACGAAGACTTCTACTGCGCCGCGGTATAACCGGAATTCGAACGGAAACTCAATCGGAGAAAGAAAATGACCCGACTCCTCAATCTCAACGCCGACCTCGGCGAAAGCTTCGGCCCGTGGAAGATGGGCAGCGACGGCGCCATGCTCGGCATCGTCAATTCGGCCAACGTCGCCTGCGGCTACCATGCCGGCGACCCGGCGGTGATGTTGAAGACCGTGGCCCTGGCGCGCGACAACGGCGTCAGCGTCGGCGCGCATCCCGGCTTCCCTGACCTGCAGGGCTTCGGACGGCGGCGCATGGACATTCCGGCCGACGAACTCGAAGCGCTGCTCATCTACCAGATTGGTGCCCTGGACGCCTGTGCCAGGGCGCAAGGGACGCGCGTTACCCACGTCAAGCCGCACGGCGCCCTGAGCAACATCGCCTGCGCCGACCGCAAGGTGGCCGATGCCGTCGCCCGTGCCGTCAAGCGACTCGACCCGACGCTGATCCTGCTCGCCCCGGCGGCGTCGCAGATGATCCTGGCCGGACGGGAGCAGGGCCTGCCGATCGTCGAGGAAGTGTTTGCCGACCGGGCCTATCTCGACGACGGCAACCTGGTGCCGCGCAGCCAGCCGGGGGCCATGATTCACGGCGCCGAAGCCAGCCTGGCGCACGTCATGCGCATGGTCGAGGAACAGGCGCTGGTGTCGATCACCGGCAAGCGCATTCCGGTCCATCCGCAGAGCATCTGCGTGCATGGTGACAACGCCGAGGCCGTGACCACCGCCAAAGCCCTGCGCGACGGGCTGGAAAAGGCCGGATATGTCCTGACCACCATACCGGACATCGCCTCGGCCACGAAGTAGGCAGGCGCTGTTCGGCCAGGAACCCTCGGTCCCGATTGCCTGTCCGAGGGGCATGAACCGGATAACCCCTTGCCGTTTGATGCCGGCGCTCCTGGCGTCCGTAGTCCTTTTTGTTCACGCGGAAGTCGCAACGGCCCAATCATCGCCGCCATTCCGTGCCGTTACGCTGACGGAAGGGCTGGAATATCCTTGGGGACTGGCTTTCCTGCCGGACGGGAAGATGCTGGTTACCGAGCGTCCAGGGCGTTTGCGTCTGATCGGTGCCGATGGCCGGCTTGATCCGCGGCCGATCGCTGGCGTGCCGGCCGTCGCCGCCGTGGGGCAGGGGGGCCTGCTCGATGTTGCGCTGCATCCGGAATTTGCGCGTAATGGCTGGGTCTATCTCTCCTATGCGGCGCACGGGCCGGGGGGGTACGGCACCGAAGTGGCGCGCGCCCGGCTGGAAGGACATGCCTTGCGCGATCTGAAGGTGATCTTCTCCATGCGCCCGAAAACAACGACCGGGCATCATTTCGGGTCGCGCCTGGCGTTCGACCGGCAGGGTTACTTGTACATCACCCTCGGTGACCGGGGCGAGATGGATCGGGCGCAAAGGCTGGATGACCATGCCGGATCGGTGATCCGCCTGCACGACGACGGGCGGGTTCCCGCCGACAACCCCTTCGTGGCGGTGCCGAACGCCCTGCCGGAGAAGTTCACCCTCGGCAACCGCAACATCCAGGGCGCCGCGCTGCACCCGGTGACCGGGGTGCTTTGGGCGCACGAGCACGGTCCGCAGGGCGGCGACGAAATCAACATCATTCGCGCGGGCACCAACTACGGCTGGCCGGTGATCACCTACGGGCGCAACTACGGTAGCGGAACACCCATCGGCGAGGGTACGCACAAGGCCGGCATGGCGCAGCCGCTGTGGCAATGGACGCCGTCGATTGCGCCTTCGGGAATGGCCTTCTACACCGGCGACAGATTTCCGGCGTGGCGCGGCAATCTCTTCGTCGGCGCCTTGCGCGGGCAGATGCTCGTTCGGCTGGAACTCGACGGCGAGCGCATCGTCCGCGAGGAACGCCTGGTGGAGAGCACGGTCGGGCGTATCCGCGACGTGCGCAACGGGCCGGACGGTTTCCTTTACCTGTTGACCGACGACGGGCGCGGACGGCTCATCCGTCTTGAGCCGGGTTCCGGCCGTTAATCCCGCGGCGTCCGCGATACCGGCCACGGCCGGTATGGCTTAAACTCACGGCTTTCCTGCCGTGGACACTCCATGATCAAGAACAACCTGAACGACCTGTTGGCGCGTATCCAGACGTTGCAGGAAGACGTCGAGGAAGAGTATCGCAAGGCCCGCGAGGAACTTCAGGAAAAGCAGGCCCAGTTGGCCGAAGAGTTCCTGCGGCAGCAAAAGCGCTACAAGATCGGGCTGTTCCGCTTCCTGTTGCGCAGCAATTTTCTCGACATCATCACGGCGCCGGTCATCTACATCGGGTGGATTCCCTTCCTGCTGATGGATCTGTTCGTGACGGTCTACCAGACCATCTGCTTTCCGGTCTATCGCATCCCGAAGGTGAAGCGCTCGGACTACCTGGTGTTCGACCGGGAAGACTTGCCGTACCTGAATATCATCGAGAAATTCAATTGTTTTTACTGCTCCTACGGCAACGGTGTCGCTGCCTACACCCGTGAGGTGGCAGCGCGCACCGAGCAGTACTGGTGTCCGATCAAGCATGCACGACGAATCAAGGCGGCGCACGAGCGCTATCCCCGGTTTTTTGATCACGGCGACGCCGAGGCGTTTCGCCAGGGACTGAACCGCCTGCGGCGCCAGTTCGACGAGGACCCCAGGAAAAAACCGGAAACAAAGGAAAGAATGGAATGAGCCAGATACAACGCTATCGCGACAACCTGCAGGACGAAATCGACGGCGCTGCGCTTTATACGGCGCTGTCCCGGCACGAGCGCGATGAGACGCGCCAGGACCTGTTTTTGCAACTGGCCCAGGCCGAAAACGAACACGCCGATGTTTGGCGCGACAGGCTGATGGCGGCAGGAGTCAGCGATTTTCCGCTCGGGCCGTCCTTGAAAACCCGTTTGTTGATCAGGCTGGTGCGTTATTTTGGCCCGGGATTCGTCCTGCCCGTGGTGGCTGCCAACGAATTCGCTGACCGCAACAAATACGCCGGCCAGTCCGATGCCCTGCGCATGTCTGCCGACGAGCACGGGCATGCGGCGGTGATCCGCGCGGCCGCCGGCCATGGCGGCCCGGTGGGTGGGGCGGACATCGCCGGGGCGGAACGCTGGCACCGTGGCGGGTCCGGCAACGAATTGCGCGCGGCCGTGCTCGGCGTCAACGATGGCCTGGTGTCGAACTTCTGCCTGGTCATGGGCGTGGCGGGTGCAGGTGCCGCATCGGCGACCGTGCTGCTCACCGGGGTCGCCGGTCTGGTGGCCGGAGCATTGTCGATGGCGCTCGGCGAATGGCTGTCGGTGACCAACGCCAGCGAACTGGCGCGCACCCAGATCGAAAAGGAAGCCGAGGAACTGGAGCAGACGCCGGAGGCGGAGAAGAAGGAGTTGGCGCTGATCTATCAGGCCAAGGGCATCGAACGCGAACATGCCTGGGAGATCGCCTCGAAGGTCATGGAGAACCGGGAAACGGCGCTGGATACTCTGGTGCGCGAGGAATTGGGCATCGACCCGTCCGAACTCGGCGGCAACCCCTGGAGTGCGGCGGGTGTGTCGTTGCTGCTCTTCGCCCTGGGCGCGATTTTCCCGATCTTCCCGTTCCTGTGGCTGGACAACTCACAGGCCATTGTTGCCAGCATCGTCCTCAGCCTGATCGGGCTGGGCGCCGTGGGTATGGTGACTTCGCTGTTCAACGGCCGCAGCTTCGGCTATTCCGCCATCCGTCAGATTGTCTTCGGCGGTGTGGCCGCGGCCATTACTTTCGGCGTCGGCATCCTGTTCGGGGCGTCTGTCGCATGACTTGAATTGTCGGCTGGCCGGTGCCATCTTGAATTCATGACGGCTGTTCGAGAGCCTCTAGAAATGGAGCTTTCATGCAATTCAAGGACTACTACCAAATCCTCGGAGTGAAGCGCGAGGCCACGGCGGAAGACATCAAGAAGGCCTTCCGCAAGCTGGCACGCAAGTATCATCCGGACGTTTCGAAGGAAAAGGACGCCGAGCAGCGCATGCAGGAGATCAACGAGGCTTACACGGTCCTCTCCGATCCCGAGCGGCGCGCGGCTTATGACCAAGTTGGGAGCGGATATCAGCCCGGCCAGGATTTTCGTCCGCCGCCCGATTGGGACGCCGGTTTCGAGTTTTCCACACATGGTTTTTCGCCCGGCGAGGCCGCCGGGTTCAGTGACTTTTTCTCACAGCTATTTGGCGGCATGGGCCCACACGGCATGGGCGGCTTTCGTGCCCATCGCGGTGCCGGTGCCTATCAGGCGCGCGGCGAAGATCACCACGCCAAGGTCGTGCTCGATATCGAAGATGCCTTTCACGGGGCCACCCGGCAGATTTCGTTGCGCGTGCCCAAACTCGACGCGCAGGGGCACGTGACGCTGGAAAATCGCACGCTGAACGTGAAGATTCCCGTCGGGGTGCGCGAAGGCCAGGTCATCCGTCTGGCCGGGCAGGGCGCGCCGGGATTCAACGGGGCACCGGCAGGGGATCTGATGCTCGAGGTGCATTTCCGTCCGCACGACCGCCTGCGCGCCGAAGGGCGCGACCTGCATCTTGAACTGCCCATCGCACCCTGGGAAGCGGCGCTGGGCGCAGTCGTCGGCGTCGACCTGCCGGACAGCCAGCTCAAGGTGCGCGTCCCGGCCGGGGCGCAGAGCGGAGGCTCGCTGCGCGTGCGCGGCAAGGGCATTCCCGGCAATCCGCCCGGCGATCTGATCCTGACTCTCCAAGTCGTGCTGCCCCCGGCGGATACGCCGAAAGCCCGCGAACTCTACGCAACCATGGCGCGCGAGCTTGGATTTGATCCACGCCATCCGTCCCGGAGTTGAGCCATGCGCAATGATGAAATCCTGATCGGCACCTTGATGGAGGAGAGCTGGCTGACGATCGAGCAGATGGCGGCGGCTTGCCGCGCCGAACCCGAGTGGCTGCTGCGACATCTCGACGAGGGCCTGTTCCCCGATGCGGAAAGCGTGGCCGGCGTCTGGCGATTTTCGGGAACCTGCCTGTTACGCGCCCGGCGCATGCATGAACTGGAGCGAATTTTCGACGCCGTGCCGGAACTTGCGGCGCTGGTTGCCGACCTGCTCGAGGAAATGGATGAACTGCGCCTGATCGTCGGCCGCTCCGCGCGCGGGTGACCGAACCATGTCTGGCGAAAGCTGGCACCGGCACGCCTGGAGCAACCGCATCCAAACCGTGTTGCTGGTGGTTTCGCTGATCGCCATTACTGCGCTGGCCGGGTTTCTGCTGGTCGGCCCAGATGGAGTGTGGATGGCTCTGGTTGCGTGCGCTGTGGCTTTGCTCGTCGAGCCGGCGACGGCCAGGCTGACTTTGCGTCTCTACGGGGCGCGCCCGATTCATCCCCGTTCGGCACCGGACCTCTGGCGCCTGATGGAGGAGATAGCCCGGCGCGCCGAGTTGCCGGCAGTTCCCGAACTGCACTACATTCCGAGTCCGCTGATCAATGCCTTTGCGGTGGGCAACCGCCGGCATCCCGCGATTGCGCTGACGCACGGCCTGCTCGAGCAGTTGCCGCCGCGCGAACTGGCCGGTGTTCTGGCGCATGAGACGGCACACATCGCACATGGCGATCTGCGCGTCATGGGCCTGGCCGATTACGTAAGCCGCCTGACCAGCCTGTTTGCCCTGCTCGGGCAGTTGCTGATCCTGTTTTCCCTGCCGCTGCTGCTCGGCGGTCAGGAGGCGATCAACTGGGCCGGGTTTCTGTTGCTTGTGTTTTCGCCGCACCTGGCGACGCTCTCGCAACTGGGCTTGTCGCGCGTGCGCGAATTCGACGCCGACCTCGCCGCGGCCCGGCTGACTGGCGACCCGCGCGGGCTGGCGTCGGCGCTGGCACATATCGAAGGAAGTTCCGCGTCGTGGCGCAACGTGCTGATGCCCGGATGGGGCAACCCCGAGCCGTCATGGCTGCGTACCCACCCGGCGACCGAAGAGCGCATTCGCCGCCTGCTCGAACTGGTGCCGGAATCCGTGCCTCCGCGCTGGCAGGATTTCAGCGCGGTCCGCCCGAAAGTCTTCGGCCGGATCAGGCAACGGCCGCGCTGGACTATTGGCGGGTTATGGCGTTAACCGGCTGTTGCTCGTCGCGACCACGGATTGCCGTCAATTCACACGTCCGGGTGTTCCCGTTCCGGTAGGCAGGTTCGAGCGCTGCCAGATCCACCCCTAGAGATGATGCGCAAGAAAACGTGCCAGAGCGGGGCCCGTAAAAACGACGATGAGCAGGCGTGCGGTCTGGAAGGCCATCACGAACGGAATATCCACGCCTGCCGATGTGGCGATGATCGCCACGGAATCCAGGCCTCCCGGGCTGGTAGCCAGATAGGCGGTGAGCGGGTCGATATTGGACAAACGGGTCAGTCCAAACGCTATTCCGGCGCATGCCGTAACCAGGCAGGCGATCGACAGGAACATCGACGGCAGGGCTCGTCCAGCCTGTATCAACGCCTGGCGGGTGAAACGCAACCCTATGCTCCAGCCCAGAATTACAT
The DNA here is from genome assembly GCA_002304785.1 of Candidatus Accumulibacter sp. UBA704. GTDB lineage: Bacteria > Pseudomonadota > Gammaproteobacteria > Burkholderiales > Rhodocyclaceae > Propionivibrio. Next base: position 8,156 of record DBMG01000074.1, read on the forward strand.
AGGTGAGCGCCAGGATCCACGGTGGCAGGACGATATTCATCATGCCGTTGGCCTGCAACGTGCTGCCGAGAACGAGCGGCACCAGCAACGCGCCTCCCGGTATCTTGAGTCGATGGCCAACGAGAGCGCCGCCGGCGGCGAGAGCGAGCGTGCCCGCCAGGCGCAGCCAGGAAACTTCTGTAAACCAGTGGGCGAAAATGCTAGGCGGAGTTGCGGTCTGATCTATCCACAGGTGTGAAACAATGGTGGCCAGAACGGTCACAATCACGACGCGCAGATATTGCATGACTGCCACCAGGCGCATGTCTCCTCCATGCGCATCGGACATCAAAGTCATGACGGCGGCTCCGCCGGGAGAACATCCCCAGACGGCCGTCGTTCCCGGGAGGATCTTCCTTTGAGCCAGGATCCAGCCCATGCCCGCGCAGGCAAGAATCACAATCGCGGTGACCGAGACGAAAAGCAGCCAATCTTCACGCAACGAGACCAAGATTTCCGAGGTGATGCTGCGTGCCACGAGACAACCCACGACGCCTTGGGCAACCACAAACGCGGTGCGCGTGATGCGCGGCGTTCCGTCGGCAATGGCGACAAGGATCGATCCCAGCATTGCCCCGAGCAGCAGAGCGGCTGGGAGGCGGAAGGCATCGAACACGCTGGCGAAGATCAGCGACAGGGCGAGCAAGACGCCCCAATGCACAATGGGTCTTCGGTCGTTCAGGGACGGGAACGTGCTGCCGGGTTCTTTCATGGTGTTTTCAGGGTCGAGGCGATCAGGGCTTGGGACATCCGGTGGTGACCGGGTCAGGACGAAAACCCCCGGGTCACGCCTTAGTCGCGAAAAAGCAGCGTCATTCCTTTTTTGGAATGGGGAAGTCTGTAAAAGACACTATTCTACCGCCCCACCGGCCAGGCTAGGACTCAGGCTGCAACGTGGCCTGAATTTCCATTTGCTGCTCGCCCCGTTTGATGGTCAGGGTCACCGTTTCTCCGACCTTGAAATCATCGAT
>DBMG01000074.1:9266-17647 GCA_002304785.1 Candidatus Accumulibacter sp. UBA704
TAGACGCCCTTGATGCCGAGGGACCGGATCAGGCGTTCGTTCAATCCCTCGTCAATCTGGATGCCCAGTACCGGGCGGATGTACTTGCCCTTGGCAATCAGTTGCGGAACCACGCGCGCGACAGTGTCGACGGGAACGGCGAAACCGATGCCGGCCGAGGCGCCGCTTGGGCTGTAGATCGCTGTGTTGATGCCGATCAGGCGCCCGGCGGAATCGAGCAGCGGACCACCGGAGTTGCCAGGGTTGATCGCCGCGTCGGTCTGGATCAGGTGCTCGACGTTTCGACCGCCGCTGGTGCCATCATTTCCGCCCAGCGAACGGTCAAGTGCGGAAACGATGCCGCTGGTCAGCGTCCAGTCGAGCCCGAAGGGGTTGCCGATGGCGAACACCTTCTGGCCGACGCGCAGATCGTAGCTGGTGCCGAGCGGCACCGGTGGCGGGCGCTTGAAACCGACGCCGATGCGTAAGACGGCGATGTCGTGCGCCGGGCTGGCGCCGACCAAAGCCGCCTGGTAGTCGCGCCCGTCGGACAGGCGAACGATCGCCTCGCTCGCCCCCTCGATGACGTGGTAGTTGGTGATCACGTGCCCGGCGTCGTCCCAGATGAATCCCGAGCCGGTGCCGCGCGGCACGGTGAACACGTTGCGCGTCCAGAGGTCGCGGACCTGGGACCGGGTGGTGATGAATACCACCGAGTCCTTGGCTTTTTCGAACAGTTCGATGGTTGCCTTCTCGTCGGCAGCCAGATCGCCGCGCGCGGTGACCGTACGCGGCGCCGAGTCGGTCGGGGCAAACCAGGCCTCGATGCGCGGCAGAAAATGATTCAGCAGGATCAGGAGAATTCCGGCGAGAGTGATCCAGAGAACGCGTGACTGGAACCGCGATGTGTCGCGGGGGTAGGGAGAATTCATGGTTTGAAATGGTTCATGCGCGACCTGCAAACACTCCGAATGATAGAGGATGTCTGTCGTCGCGCGATTGCTTTTTTGCCGGTGAAATGTGCTATTTTCAAAACCTTGGTCCAGTTTCGGCGGCTCCGTCCGGAGTCGTTGATGGAAACACGAAATCCGGAGTTCGCATGATGTTCGACAATGCCATGCCCGAGATGCTGCGTGACCACGAGCAGATTCGTCGGCTTTCGATGCAGTTCCTGTTCGATAACCTCGAAGAGCTGTGCGAGGGGACCGTCGTCGTCGATCGAGAAGCGCGCATCGTATGGATCAACGAGCGCTACGCGACGCGGCTGGGCGCGAAGTCCGCGGCGGACGCGATCGGCAAGCCTGTCGAGGAAGTCATTCCCAACAGCCTGATGCGCAAGGTGGTGACGACCGGTCAGCACATCCTGCTCGATCTGATGGAGACGAAGGAGGCGACGTTTGTGGTCATGCGTTTCCCGCTCAGAGACGAGAGCGGCGAAATCATCGGCGCGGCCGGATTTGCCCTGTTTGACCAGGTGCAATCCCTGAAACCGCTGTTTGCCAAGCTCGAAGCCATTCAGCAGGAGCTGGCGGCGACCAAGAAACGCTTGGCCGAGGAACGGCGCACGAAATACACCTTCTCGAATTTTGTCGGGTCGAGTCCCGTATGCATGGAAGTGAAGCACCATGCGCGTCGGGCCGCGCAGCTCGACGCGACGGTGCTGTTGCTGGGCGAAACCGGGACCGGCAAGGAACTGTTGGCGCATGCAATCCACGCGTCATCGACACGGGCCGAAAAGCCGTTCGTCGGCGTCAATGTGGCGGCCATTCCGGATGCCTTGCTGGAAACAGAGTTCTTCGGCGCCGTATCGGGAGCCTATACCGGGGCCGACAAGCGCGGGCGCAAGGGCAAGTTTGAACTGGCGGACGGAGGCACGCTGTTCCTCGACGAGATCGGCGACATGCCGCTGCAACTGCAGTCGAAGTTGCTGCGCGTGCTGCAGGAGCAGGAATTCGAACCGGTCGGATCGAATGTGGTGAAAAGCATCGATGTGCGGGTGATTGCCGCAACCAGTGTGGATCTTCAGAAAAAGGTCGAGGAAGGGCTGTTCCGGGCCGACCTCTACTACCGGCTCAATGTGCTGGCGATACACGTTCCTCCGCTCAGGGAACGCGCCGCCGACATGGAAGCTCTGTGCGAGAACATCCTCGAACAAATCGAGCATCGCACCGGGCTGGCCCATCGCGAACTGACGCCGGAGGCGATCGACCGCCTGCGCCGGTGCGAATGGCGGGGCAATGTGCGCGAGTTGCATAATGTACTCGAGAAAGTGCTCATGCATTCCGACAAGGCACGGATTGGCGTGGCCGACCTGGATGGAGTCGTGCCGGCAGAGGCGCTGGCGGCGATGCCCACCGATGCAGGTCAGGAAGCCCTGGCCGCCGAAGCGGTCCGCCTCTATGCCGTTGAGCTGGAAGCCTTCGAGAGAAAAGTGCTGGCGAACGCCCTGCGGGCGGCCAATGACCGGGTCGAGGAAGCGGCCCGCATGCTCGGGATGGCACGTGCGACCCTCTATCGCAAATTGCATAACCTCGGGATGGTGTCTCAATAATGAGACAAGTCGCATTTTTGCGACTATATCTTAAGTAGTTGTTTATAAGAAGCTTAATGATTTGCTTTTGTCTCAAATTTGAGACAACCATCCCGGCCGAACTATCGGCTATCCACTGGCTTAAGAATAAACAGCAAAAAATCAAGTGGTTGTCTTTCATGGCACGCCCTGTGCTAACGCATCTCGCCAAAGAATAGGCGTCACCCGCGCGGAGGCGCCGCGGATCCCAGGCGAGCGACAAAACGGAGCCGGGATCGCACGGGAAGGTTTATTGGAATTGTCAGCATTGGCCAGGGGGAGAGCGGCGATGTTCAGCCGGTTTTCCTCGAATCCCTGGTGCAGGGCGGAAGGCGTCAGGGCGGTGGCTGCGGTGTTCCCGCAGCGCGCTGTTCGGCGCCTCCACAATCAAAGGCGTCAATGATGCCTATAACAAGCAAACGGAGGAGCAACTCTCATGATTGGCGTAATCGGCATCATCCTGTCTCTCGGCCTGCTCATGTACCTCGCGTACCGGGGCATCACCGTTCTCATCCTGGCACCGATCCTTGCACTGGTCGCCGCCGTCTTCTCGGGCATGCCCCTGATGGCCACCTTCACGCATGTGTTCATGCCCAACCTGGCGAATTACCTCAAGCTTTTCTTCCCGGTCTTCCTGCTTGGCGCCATCTTCGGCAAGGTGATGGAAGACTCCGGGTGCGCCAAGGCGATTGCGCATGACATCGCCGCGCGCGTCGGCAAGAGCCGGGCCATCCTGGCCGTCGTGCTGTCCTGCGGCATCCTGACCTACGGCGGTGTCTCGCTGTTCGTCGTGGCCTTTGCCGTGTATCCGATCGCCGCCCACCTGTTCAAGGAAGCCGGCACGCCGAAGTTCCTGATCCCCGGCGCCATCGCCCTCGGTTCGTTTACCTTCACCATGACGGCTCTGCCCGGCACGCCGCAGATCCAGAACGCCATCCCGATGCCGTTCTTCAAGACCACGGTGTACGCCGCCCCGATCCTAGGGACGATCTGCGGCTTCCTGATGTTTGCGCTCGGCACCTGGTGGCTGATGGCGCGCGCCAAGAAGGCCAACGCGCGCGGCGAGTTCTACGGAGATCATCCGAACGAGGTCATCAAGGAATTCGACAACTCCAACCTGCCGAGCCTCGGCGTGGCGTTGCTGCCGATCATCATCGTGCTGGTGCTCAACTTCATCCTTTCCGAGTACGTCTTCTCGGCCAACGCTACCGGCTTTGACTACCTCAAGGCCAAGCCTTTCGAAACAAACCTAGGCGCCGTGCGCGGCATCTGGGCGTTGGTGATATCCCTGGTGGTGGCCGTCGTCTTCGCCATCGTGGTGAACTGGAAGCGCTTCGGCAATGTCAAGGAATCGGTGAATGCGGGCGTGTTCGGGTCGATGCTGCCGATCCTCAACACGGCGAGCGAAGTCGGTTACGGCAACGTTGTCAAGACGCTCGGGGCCTTTGCCATCATCCAGGCAGCGCTGCTGGGGATTTCCGATAACCCGCTGATCACCTCGGCGATTGCCACCAACGTCCTGGCCGGCATTACCGGTTCGGCCTCCGGCGGCATGAGCATCGCCCTCGGCGCGATGGGCGACACGTTCTACCAGGCTGCGCTCAAGCAAGGCATCAACCCGGAAGTATTGCACCGAGTTGTGGCCATAGCGTGCGGCGGCTTGGACAGCCTTCCGCATAACGGAGCCGTGGTTACGCTCCTGGGTATCACCCAACTGACCCACCGTCAGAGCTACGCCGACATCGGCATGGTTTCGGTGGTTATTCCGGTAAGCGTCTGCGTTCTCGCCATCATCCTTGGCACGATGGGAGTGGTTTGACCTTCTCCGGGTCGGGAGCCTCGCTTCGCGGGGCTCCTGACTTCCCCTGATGCGAACCCCCGGATTTCTTCAAGGAACATGACATGAGTCAAACACTTCAGTCGGCGCAGACCGAGCCGCAACAATCCCCCGCCAAGCGCAGCAAAATCGTCAGTGCGGCCGAAGCCGTGCGTCACATCCGCGACAACGATACCGTGGCCACCGACGGATTCGTCGGCATCGGTTTCGCCGAGAACATTGCCGTCGCCATCGAGCAGCGCTTCCTGGGTAACGACCCGCAATCCCCGGCCGGCAGCCCGCGCAACCTGACGCTGACTTATGCCGCCGGGCAGGGCGACGGCAAGGATCGTGGCCTGAACCACCTCGGCCATGAAGGGCTGGTCGGTCGTGTCATCGGCGGGCATTGGGGCCTGGCGCCCAAGCTGCAGAAACTGGCGGTAAGTGAAAAAATCGAAGGCTACAATCTGCCGCAAGGCGTCATCGCCCATCTGTTCCGTGACATCGGGGCGGGTAAGCCCGGTTTGCTGTCGCGCGTCGGGCTCGGCACTTTCGTTGATCCGCGCCATGGCGGCGGCAAGATCAACAGTATCACCAAGCGCAACCTGGTCGAACTGATGACAATCGACGGAGAGGAATACCTCTTTTACAAGGCGTTCCCGATCGATGTCGGCATCATCCGGGGCACCACCGCCGATCCGGACGGCAACATCACCATGGAGAAGGAGGCATTGACACTGGAAGCCTTTTCCATCGCGGCGGCGGCGCACAACTCGGGTGGCATCGTCATCGTGCAAGTCGAGCGCATCGCCGAGCGCGGCACGCTCAACTCCCGCCAGGTCAAGATTCCCGGCATCCTGGTTGATTACGTGGTGGTGGCCGAAAAGCCCGAATACCACATGCAAACCTTCAGCGAGATGTACAGTCCGGCGTACTCGGGCGAGATCCGCGTGCCCATGTCGTCGATTCCGAAAATGGAACTTTCCGAGCGCAAGATCATAGCCCGTCGCGCGGCCATGGAATTGCGGCCGGACAGCATTGTCAATCTCGGCATCGGAATGCCAGAAGGAGTGGCGGCGGTAGCGGCAGAGGAGAAAATCAACGACCTGATGACCCTGACCGCCGAACCCGGAGTGGTGGGCGGCATACCGACCGGCGGCCTCAGCTTCGGTGCAGCCTCCAACGCCGAGGCCATCATCGACCAGCCGTATCAATTCGATTTCTACGACGGCGGCGGCCTCGACATAACCTTCCTCGGATTGGCCCAGGCCGATGTGCAGGGGAACCTCAACGTCAGCAAGTTCGGTCCGCGCCTGGCCGGGGCTGGCGGCTTCATCAACATCAGCCAGACGGCCAAGAAGGTCGTCTTCGTCGGTACCTTTACCGCCGGGAATCTCGAAGTGACCGTCAGCAACGGGGCTCTGAAGATCATCAGGGAAGGCGAGACGAAGAAATTCGTCAAGGCCGTCGAGCATCGTACCTTCAGCGGCGAATATGCCTTCAAGAGCAAGCAGACCGTGTTGTACATCACCGAGCGCTGCGTATTCCGCCTGGTCGAAACCGGCCTGGAACTGATCGAGATTGCCCCGGGTGTGGATCTCGAGCGCGATGTCCTGGCCTTGATGGACTTCATTCCATCGATCAGCCCGACCCTGAAGATCATGGATCTCAGGATTTTCAAGGATGAACCGATGGGCATACGCCCGGACGTTCTCGGTCGCTAGCTTCAACGGGCATTACCGGCCAATGGTCCGCAATGCCCACGTCTTTTATCGTCAAGAGGTAACAGTCATGTCAAAAGCAAGCATCATCGGCGCCTACAACACGCAGTTCGGTGCCTTCGTCAAGAAGGACAAGGCCACCGGCCTGATCACCGACACCCGCAGCTATTACGATCTGCTGGTCGAGGCTGGGCGCGGCGCCATCAAGGACGCCGGGCTGGAACCGGCCGATATCGATGCAATCTATGTCGGGTCGTGTTCGCCGGCCTCGTTCGTCAACCAGGAACATGTCGCGCCGCTCGCCGCCGAAATCGATCCGGCCCTGCGCTTCAAACCGATGACCCGTTGCGAATGTGCCTGCGCGTCGTCGTCGGTGGCTTTTTACGACGGCATCTACGCCGTCGAATCCGGCCGCTTCCGCAACGTGCTGGTGATCGGCGTGGAGAAGATGAACCTGCTGCCGACGCCGCAGATGACGCACGTGCTGGCCTGCTGTTCACACTGGCCGAGTGAGGGAGCCAGGGGCTGGTCCTTCCCGATGCTCTTTGCTGCCTACGCCAAGGGCTATCAGGCCCACTACGGGATACCTAACGAGGAACTGGAACGCATGCTGTGGACGGCCGGCGCCCTGTGCTACAAGAATGGCGCCGAGAATCCCCTGGCGCATGTGAGGACGGGCCCCACCAGCGTCGAAGAGATCATGAAGCTGAACGAACTCGACGCCAAGGGCAAGTGCAAGAACATGATGATCGCCCCGCCGCTGCGTCTGCATGACTGTTCATTGGTTACCGACGGGGCCGCGGCGCTGGTCATTACGCCGACGGCCAGCGTGGTGAACAAGAAACGCGCCGTCGAAGTGGCCGGAATTGGCCATTCGGTCGAACGCCTAGCGGAAAACGTGCGCCCCAATATGCACGAACTGATGGCCGGCAAGGATGCCGTGGCCAAGGCCTACAAGGAAGCCGGCATTAAGGCCTCCGACATCGATTTCGCCGAGGTGCACGACTGCTTTACCATCAACATGATCCTGTCGACCGAGGCACTTGGCCTGTCCAAGGACGGACGCGCCGGCTACGACTACATCGACGGACGTTTTACCCGCGACGACCGGGTGGCCATCAACCTGTCCGGCGGCTTGAAGTCGAAGGGGCACCCGGTGGGCGCCACCGGCGCTTCGATGCACGCGCTGGCCTACAAGCAGCTGATTGGCGAAGCTATCGGCGTGCAGGCCAAGAAGGCCGACATCGGCGTGGTTTTCAATGTCGGCGGATCGTCGGTCACCAACTGCGTCTCCGTGCTCAAGGCGCCCAAGTGAGCGCGATAGAGGACGAAGAGATGAACGCAGAAACGGCAAAGGAATAATCATGACAAGCTTTACCTACAACGACATGGAGTTCTCGGTCGAGGAGGGGCAGGGACGCTGGTCGATCACCTACCGGACTGCCGAGGGCAAGACCGGGGTGGTCGGGGCCGGGTTGTTCGCCGGCGTGCCGGCGGACGAGATCGAAGCGCGAGCCAGGGCACTGATCAAGACCGTCTTTCCGGTGGGCGTGCGTTGCGTCGGCCCGGATGTCGCGCATCCCCTGACGATCGGCGACCTGAAGATTGTGCCGCCGGACGTGACGCACCCCAACTTCATCTATTGGGACAAGGACAGTTCCTCGTTCCCCAAACAGCTTTGAAGAACCGGGCGCAGAACTGGGCGCATTGCCAGTCTCAATAAACAAGGACATAAATCATGGAAATCAAGGGTAGCGTAGCCGTCATCACCGGCGGAGGAAACGGGATCGGCGAAGCCGTCGCCAAGTATTTCGCGCAGAACGGCGCCAAAGTAGTGATCGTCGACATGGCGCAGAAGAATATCGATCGCGTCGTCAAGGACATCCAGGGAATGGGCGGCGAGGTCATAGGCGTGCAGGCCAACGTGACCAGCGAAGCCGACACGGCGAAGTTCATCAAGGCCGCCATCGAGGCTTTCGGACAGATCAACATCGCCGTGTCCTGCGCCGGCATCATCCGCGACGGCACCATGCTGTCGCTGGACAAGGAAACCGGCAAGGTCAATCGCAAGATGGGCCTCGACAAGTGGCAACCGGTCATCGATACCAATCTCACCGGAACCTTCCTGACCGTGCGCGATGCGGCCGAGGCGATGGTGAACGGCGGCTGGCCGGGCCTGCTGGTGACCATTTCTTCGGTCAACAAGGTAGGTCAGGTCGGCCAGCTCAACTACTCGTCGGCCAAGGTCGCCGATGCGCTGCTGCCGAAGATCGTCGTCGGCGAGTTCCTCATGCGC
>DBMG01000074.1:17679-20532 GCA_002304785.1 Candidatus Accumulibacter sp. UBA704
AAGGCGATTCTCGCCGACGTGCATCTCGGCCGATTGGTCGACCCCAACGAAATCGCCCGTCTCATCGGCCACTGCGTCGAGAACGAGGCGATCAATGCCACGACGCTGGAAATCACCGGCGGTCTGTGTTATCCGGGCGGGATTGCGAAGTAAGCCTGGACCACTCGCAAGGTGCGCCGCCATNNGGTCGCCGCCAGCCCAAATTGAGGTCAGACGCTGACGTACTGGTTTCGTCCTCGTGCCTTGGCTGTATAGAGCGCCTCGTCCGCCTGCCTGATGGCGCTTGACGGACTGTCCGGTTCGACGTCGAAAGTTCTCGATCCGACACTGGCTGTGACCGCATAGCCTTCAGCGGTCATCTCCGCATCCACGTTCCTGATGATGTTCGCGCAGATGGTTGAACAGTCGGCATGCGAACTGTTCGGCAGCAATATGGCGAACTCGTCGCCACCGAAGCGGGCGACGATATCCGAATCCCGAGTGCTTTGTTTCAGGGCCTTCGCCGCGAGCCGCAGTGCAATGTCGCCCGCATTGTGGCCACGCTCGTCGTTGAGTTCCTTGAAACGATCGAGATCGATCAGCAGAAGCGAAAAATGTGATCCGTAGCGTTTTTGGCGAGCTATCTCCGCTACGAGAAAATCATCGAAGCTGCGGCGGTTGTGCAGCCCCGTCAGCGCGTCGTGGGTTGCGTCATGGTGTGTGGAGACGAGCGTTCTTCTGAGGGACCGCGCCAAGCCCCCGGTAAGACAGAGGATGCTCAGCGATACCAGTGTCGAAACGATTTTCGTAGCAATCGGAATGGGGTAGAAGAATAGAACGGCTCCCTGGAGCGCGAAGGTCACGGCCGCGGCGAAAACAACCGTGGGGAGCCGCGTGCAATGGATCGCGATGTAGGCGAAAGGAAAAAGATAAAGGCTGTGCAGGCGGAAATCTTCTCCCAGCGAATAGTCGAGCAACGCGAGGGCGAACAGAACGACAATTCCGACGACGAAAGCCCTTCCTTCGGAACTCTCGCCGGGCGTGAAGAGTCTGGAAATTCTGCTGTTTCTCATATGCTCAAGATAGGCCATTTCACATTGCCGGGCCGGCCGTTTGGCGGGAACCCGCAGTGGAAGTTTCTTTTCGGGCACTTCCTCCAACGGAAATTGTCTAGAGCGGACGATTTCTCGTCCCTCTCTTCGATTCACGACAATTTCACAAGGAGCCGAACCATGAGCGATCCCCGCGTTGAAACCAGCGCCCTGAAAGGCATTACGCAGCAGGAAATCGATCAGCGAGTTTTCGACCTGTACGACGAGTACTGCCACGGACGGATCGGCCGGCGCGAGTTTTTCTCCCGTGCCGCGGCGATTGCCGTGGCCGGAGGCTCAGGCCTGNNCCATGGCCGAAGCGCTGTTGCCGCGCTACGCACAGGCGCGGACCATCTCTTTCACCGATACGCGGCTCAAGGGGGCCTACGTGACCTACCCCTCGCCCGGCGGAAACTCCGGCACCATGCGTGGCTATCTGGTGCAGCCGAGCGGGACGGGGCCGTTCCCGGCCGTGCTGGTGATCCACGAGAACCGCGGCCTGAATCCGTACATCGAAGACGTGGCGAGGCGGTTGGCGGTCGAGGGTTTCCTGGCGCTGGCCCCTGATGGACTGCATCCGCTCGGAGGTTATCCCGGCAACGACGACGACGGCCGCGCCATGCAGGCCAAGCTGGACCAGGTGAAGCTGCGCACCGACCTGACGAACAGCGCGCTGTTCCTCAAGAACCACACGCTATCNNACGAAGAAGCTCGGGGTCACGGGATTCTGCTACGGTGGCGGCATCGTCAACTATCTGGCCGCGACGCTCGGGGCGGACATGCAGGCTGGGGTGCCGTACTACGGTGTGGCGGCGGACACGGCGAGCGTCGCCAATATCAAGGCGCCGCTGGTGTGCCACCTGGCTGAACACGACGAACGGATCAACGCCACTTATCCGGCGTTCGAAGCGGCCTTGAAAATTGCCGAGGTCGATTACCAGGTGCACACTTATCCCGGCACACAGCACGGTTTCCACAATGACTCGACGCCGCGCTACAACGAAGCTGCGGCCAAGCTCTCCTGGGAACGGACGCTGGCGCACTTCAAGAAACATCTTGCGTAGAAAAAGAAAGGGAGTCCATGCGGGACTCCCTTCGGTGGCTTGCTCCGTCGGTTCTCAGATTTGCCGGAGTTCCTGCTTGTAGCGCTGCCAGTTTTCCACGTAATGATGCGTGCCGCGTGCCATCTTCTGCAGTTCCTCGTCGGTCAGTTGGCGCACGATCCGCCCGGGTGCGCCGACGACCAGTGATCGCTCCGGGATGACCTTGCCTTCCGGAATCAGCGCGTTGGCACCGATCAGGCAGTGCTTGCCGATCACCGAGCGGTTGAGCAGGGTGGCCCCCATTCCGATCAGACAGCCATCGCCGATCACGCACCCATGGGCAATGACCCGGTGCCCGATCGTGACGTCCCGTCCGATGATCAATTGCAGGCCGGGGTCGGTATGCAGCACCGATCCGTCCTGNNATGTTGGTGTTCTCGCCGACGACGAGCAGGTCGGTGTCTCCGCGCAGCGTGCAGTTCCACCAGATGGAGACGTTTCTTTCCAACTCGACCTGGCCGATTACGGCAGCGTTGGGAGCGACCCAGCTCTGTGGGTGAATGTTTGGTGTGAGGGAGCCGAGGGCGTAAACGGGCATGGGTATTCCTGGGTCCGGTAGAGCGGCAAAATGAAAAGTCGCAATTAAACCACTTCCGGGGCCGTAGGGGCAGGGGGGAAAACCACAATCTTAGCAGACGCCCGGAACCGACGACAGCGCATGGAGCCCGTTGATCCGTTGG
>DBMG01000074.1:20606-24903 GCA_002304785.1 Candidatus Accumulibacter sp. UBA704
GACGGCCGTCCCGGCCGCCTTGTCCTTGCAGAGACTGGCATCGAATTGCGGCGGCCCATTCATTTCTCCGCGCGGTGGCGGCGGGGGAGGATTGCCGCATTCAGCGGCATACGGGGCGGACGCCATGGCCATGGCCAGAATCAATATCGTCGGCTGAAGTGTCTTCACGGTCTATCTCCAAGTANNAATCAGGCAAAGCGGGATTGTCGATGCCATGGAGATATTCTGCCGCCTCGCGCTGTCAATGGCGGTAAACGCCCTCGCCTATTACCGGGATTTACGCGTTACCGACGTAATGCTATTGATAACGCAGCGCTTCGATCGGATCGAGCGCGGCTGCCTTGCGTGCCGGGTAGAAACCGAAGAATACGCCGACGCCGGCCGCCACGGCGAATGCCACCAGCACCGATCCGCCGGAGATGACGATCACCATGTTGGTCAGCGCGTTGACCAGCAGTGCGCCGCCGATGCCGAGAACCAGTCCGATCAGGCAGCCGGTGATGGAAAGCATGATCGCCTCCAGCAGGAACTGCGCGAGGATGTCCTTCTGGCGTGCGCCGATGGCCATACGGATGCCGATTTCCCGTGTGCGCTCGGTGACGGAGACGAGCATGATGTTCATGATGCCGATGCCGCCGACGAGCAGCGAGACCGACGCGATGGCGCCCAGCAGAAGAGACATCACGCGCGTGGTTTCGGCGGCGGTATCGGCCGCGGCAGCGAGGTTGCGGATATAGAAATCGTTCTCCTGATCGTCGCGCAGGCGATGCCGCTGGCGCAGCAGGGCAATGACCGATTTCTCCACGAGCGGCATCGCCTCGGCCGATTCCGCCTTGACCATGATTGAGCGCACGGAGCCGGCGAACGGCACGCCGAATATCTTGCGCTGCGCGGTGGACAGCGGAACGATGATGGCATCGTCCTGATCGCGGCCGTCCAGATTCTGGCCCTTCGGCGCCAGCGTGCCGATCACCTCGAACGGCGTATTTCGCACCCGGATGATCTTGCCGAGCGGATCCTCGCCTGGGTCGAACAGGTTCTCGATCACCGTCTTGCCGAGCAGCGCCACCCGTGTCGCCGAACGCACGTCCTCGTCGCTGAAGGCATGGCCGCTGACCAGCGCCCAGGAGCGGGCGTCGAGATAGGCAGGCGTGGTACCCACGATGTTCGCATTCCAGTTCTTCGAGCCATAGACAATCTGTTGCGCGACCTGATGCACGGGCGCGACCGTGACCACATCGTCGAGTTCGGCGATGGCGTCCGCATCGCCCAGGCGCAGGGTGAATCCATAGCCTCCCCCCGTGCGAGCGCCGGAAACCTGCGTCCAGCCCGCGATGATGACGTACAGGTTGCTGCCCATGGTGCTGATCGTTTGCTCGACGGCGTATTGTGCGCCTTGTCCGATGGCCATCATCAGGACCACCGAACCGACGCCGATAACCATGCCGAGCATGGTCAGCGCCGTGCGCAGCTTGTTCGAGCCCATGGCGTGCCAGGCTTCGCCGAGCATGGGTCCTAGCATGGCTGCACCTCCCGTGCCGGAGTAAGGATGTCGCTGACAATCAGGCCGTCGAGGAAGCGCACCTGGCGTTTGGCATGCACGGCGATGTCGTGTTCGTGGGTGACGAGTACGATAGTGATGCCTTCCTCGTTCAGTTCGCGGAACAGTGCCATGATTTCCTCGCTGGTGTGGCTGTCGAGGTTGCCGGTCGGCTCGTCGGCGAGGATCAGGCTCGGCGAGTTGATCAGGGCGCGGGCGATGGCCACGCGCTGCTGCTGTCCGCCGGAGATGCGCGCCGGCAGGGACTGCGCGTAGCCTTCCAGACCCACCTTGGCCAGCATCTCGCGCGCTTTTGCACGGCGCGGTTCGCGTTCGACACGCGTATAGACCAGCGGCAGGGCCACGTTGTCTTCCAGCGACATGCGCGGGAGCAGGTTGAAGCCCTGGAAGACGAAGCCGATGGTACGGTTGCGCAGGATGGCCAATTCGTCGCTCTCCAGGTGCGCGACGTTGCGCCCGACCAGGAAATAGTCGCCCATCGTCGGCGTGTCGAGGCAGCCGAGCAGGTTCATGAACGTCGACTTGCCGGACCCCGAGGGCCCCATGACCGCCACGTACTCACCGCCTCGGATCGTCAGGTCGACCCCTTTCAGTGCCGGAAACGGCCCGGCCGCCGTGATGTACGACTTGCCGAGACCGACAACGCGGATGATTTCGTCGGAAGCGCGTTCAGCCATCAGAACAGTCTCATACCGACGCTGCTCGGTTTGGTGGCGGCGGTCGGCGCCTCGCTGACGACGATCGTATCGCCTTCCTTCAGTTCGCCGCCGACAATTTCCGTGTTGCGGCTGTCGGTAATGCCGAGCTGGACCTGCACCGGCTTGATGGTGCGGCCTTCGACGACATAGACCCGCCCGCTGGCGCCATCGCGTTTCTTGCCACGGCCCCTGGCGTCGCCGCCTCCGTTTCGATTACCCGGCCCGGAGGCGGGTTGCGCTGCCGCTGTACCCGCCTGTTCCTCGGCATCGGCCGGCTTGAAGCGCAGCGCGGCGTTGGGCACCAGCAGCACGTTCTTGCGCTGCGCGACGCCGATATTGACGTAGGCCGTCATGCCCGGCAGCAGGATGTGATCCGGGTTTTCAAGAGAAACGCGCACGTTGTAGGTGACGACGTTCTGGGTCGTTGTCGCGTTCATGCGGATCTGCTGCACCTCTCCGGTAAAGTTGCGGTCGGGGAAGGCATCGACCGTGAAACGCACTTTCTGGCCGACCTGTATCTTGCCGATGTCGGCTTCGGCAAAGCTCGAATCGATGCGCATTTCGGACATGTCCTGGGCGATCTTGATCAGGGTTGGCGTCTGCAGGCTCGCGGCGACGGTCTGGCCGAGGTCGACGACGCGGTCGACGACGATGCCGGAGACCGGCGAACGGATCACCGTGTAGCCGAGGTTGACCTTGTCCTTGTCGGCGGCCGCCCTGGCCTGCGCCAGTTGCGCCTCGGCCGACTTGCGCGCCTGCACGGCCTGGTCGAACTCCTGGCGCGAGACGTATTCCTGATCGAACAGCGCTTTCATGCGCGCCTCGTTGGCGCGGGCCAGATCCAGTGTCGCCGAGATGTTGCCGACGTTGGCCGCCGACTGCCGGGCTTGCGCGGAAAGCAGCGACTGGTCGAGTTCGAGCAGGGGCTGGTCCTTTTCCACCTTGTCGTTGAAATCGACGTAGAGCTTGGTCACCGTGCCGGAAACCTGGGTGCCGACGTTGACCAGCACCACCGGATTGAGCGTGCCGTTGGCCGAAACGGTTTGCATCAGGTCGCCCTTTTCGACAACCTGCAGCCGGTAGCGTTTTTCCGGGGCCTGCGCCTGATGGTTGCGCCAGTAGGTGTAGCCGCCGCCGCCCAGGGCGAGGACAAATACGGCAATGAGTGAATTTCTCAGGATCGGTTTCATGGGATCGGGGTTTCGGCGGCAGGGTTCAGCAGTCGGTTGTCGAGGGAGCCCACGGCCTTGGCCAGTGCGGCGCGAGAAACATACCAGTCGAGGGCGGCCTGGATGCGCTGGACGCGGGCGGCGGCCAGCGCGCTCTGGGCGTTGAGCACGTCGAGGATGGTGCCGACTCCAGCCTTGTAGCGGCCCAGCGCGACACGCTCGGACTGCTCGGCGCTGGCCAGCAGGTCGGCGGTGGTGCGGATGGAGTGCGTGGCGGTAAGCAGGCTCTGGTAATTCGTCCAGACGTCGAGCGCGACCTGCTGGCGAAGCGCTTCCTGTTGCGCGCTAGCGGTGTCCACCCGCGCTTCGGCGGCACGCACCCGGTAGGTGGTCTCGAATCCGGAAAAAAGCGGCAGCGTCAGGGTCAGCCCGATCGAACTGCTGTTCGAACTGATCGAGCCGGTATCCTGCCAACTCGGGCCGGTGTTCAGCGAAAGCGTTGGCCGTCCGGACGCGCGGGTGTAGTCGACATTGGCCTGCGCCGCTCGCACTTGGGCTTCGGCCGCCTGCAGATCGGGCCGGCGTCTGCGCGCTTCGGCGATCAATGCTTCGATGTCACGCTCGAAGGTCGCGTCCGGCATCGCACGGGGAATCTCGTCAAGGCGGATCGGGAGGCTGGCATCGAAGCCCATCGCATTGGCCAGCGTACCCAGCGTGGTTTTGACCGTGCCTTCGATCCTGATGCGATTGAGTACTGCCTGCGACCAGGCCGTCTGCGCCTGCAGGCGATCGGCCGGTGTCGCCGTGCCGACCCGGTAGCGGGTTTCCGCGGCTGTCAGGCTTTCGCGGCTGGCTTTCTCCGATTCCTG
>DBMG01000074.1:24998-31558 GCA_002304785.1 Candidatus Accumulibacter sp. UBA704
GTTGCGCAGATCGGAGCTTTGATTGTCCGTGCGCAAGTGGCTCGCCGCGATCTTGCCGTCCAGGTCGGGCAGGTAGTCGGAGCGGGCAATGCCTACCTGCGCCGCCTGCGCGCGGGCATTGGCCCAGGCTTCATGGGTTTTCGGATTGCGGCAGAGGGCCTGGTCGACCACCTCCAGGACGCCGTATATGGTGTCGGGCGGCAATGCCTGGCAAGGCACGAAACTGCTGCCGGCCGGCGGGGCAAGCATGGGGCGCGGCGGGGTGATGGAGTTGGTGTCGAAGGGGTCCGGTGGGCCAAAGGCGGCGGCTTTGGTCGATAGCACGGCAGCCAGCACGGCGATTGTCGGAAGAAATTGGTATTTGCTGCGCGATCTCATCGAACCCGGGCCCAAGGCATTTTTCCGTTAGTATAGCGGCCTTCATTCTTAACGACGCTTAACCGGCGTGTCTGTCTGTTATCAATTGTTTCAATCCTGCGGCAGCAACAGAGGTTCGGCGTCGATCGGCATTCATGGCACTCAAGGCAACCATATTCAAGGTCGAACTTTCGGTCGCCGACCTCGACCGCAACGTGTACGAGAACTTCTCGCTGACCCTGGCGCAACACCCGTCGGAAAACGATACCCGCATGATGGTGCGTTTGCTGGCCTTCATGCTGTTCGCCGACGAGCGCCTGGAATTCGGCAAGGGACTGTCCACCGATGACGAGCCGGACCTGTGGCGCAAGGATCTCACCGGCGCCATCGACCTGTGGATCTACGTCGGCCAACTCGACGAGCGCTGGCTGCGCAAGGCTGCCGGCAGAGCGGCGCGGGTCGTCGTCGTCTGTTACGGCGACCGCGTGGCCGATGTTTGGTGGGAGCAGAATCGCGCCAGGCTGGAGAAACTGTCGAACCTCACGGTGTACCGGCTCTCTTCCGACGACATGCAGGCGCTGGCGGGGTTGGTTAACCGCTCGATGAATCTGCAATGCACCATCCAGGAGGGTGAGGCGCTGATCACCGGCGGGGGCGATCCGGTACGGGTGCAGCCGGGACTTCTGTTCGGAGCGCTACACGGCTGACCGCGTCAGGGACTGCAGTCGGTCCAGAAGGTCATCGCGCAGGGCATGAAGCTCCCCGAGTCGGTCAATGCCGGCGTCAACCGGTGAGTCCGAGCGGCATTTGCAAAGGTTCACGGCGACGTGATGCACTTGCGTGTGCAGCATCCTGATGGCCTCGAACCCCGGGTGTGTCAGATGCCGGGCTTTCCCTTCGTTGTCGAGCCATTGGCCGAAGCGGCACTGGTGCACATCCAGCGGAGGTGGGTCGTCGCGTTCTCCGCGAACGTACTGCTCCATGGCGATAACCCAGGCCCGGTGTTCGACGCCGGCAAAAAGGAGGGGCAGGTCGTCACGGTCGATGGCCTCGATCTCCTTCCAGCCCGAATCCGGCTGCCACAGTCGTACCCACGACGGCAGGGCATCGGCGGCCATGGGGCGTGCGATGCCATAACCTTGTGCCAGTTCGCACCCCAGTTGCAGCAGCATGTTGCCGTGCTCGATCGTCTCCACGCCCTCGGCGATCACGTTGCGCCGGAATGTCGCGGCCAGACTGACCACTCCTTCGAGAATGGCCAGGTCGTCCGGGTCGTCGAGCATGTCGCGCACGAAGCTCTGGTCAATCTTGAGCACGGAAACCGGCAGACGCTTGAGATAGGTCAGCGAGGAATATCCGGTGCCGAAATCGTCGAGGGCGAAGGTTACGCCGAGTTCCCGGCAGCCGGCGATCACCCGGGAGACTCCGGGCAGGTCTTCCAGCGCGCTGGTTTCCAGCACTTCCAATTCGAGGTCGCCCGGCTCGATGGCCTGGTGCTTCGCCAGGATTTCGCGCAGACGGTCGACGAAGTCCGGTCGCTGCAGCTGGCGGGCGCCCACATTGACGCTGACCGGGATGTCCAGTCCGGTGGCCAGCCAGCGTTCCCGCTCGGTAAGGGCGGCATCGATCACCCATTCGCCGATGTCGACTGCCGTCGCGTGGTTTTCAACGACCGGCAGGAACACGTCTGGCGGCAACAAGCCCTTTTCGGGGTGCCGCCAGCGGATCAGCGCTTCGGCGCCGATGACTTTGCCCGAGCGCATATTCACCTTGGGCTGGAAGAACAGCACGAATTCGCGTGCCGCCAGCGCCTCCTGGATGCGCTGCAGGCTTTCGTGATGTCCGCGCACGCTGCGGTCCTGCTCGGCGTCGAAGACGTGGTAGCGGTTCTTGCCGGCCAGCTTGGCCTGGTACATGGCCTGGTCAGCCTGCCGCAGCAGTTGGTCGGCGTCCACGCCTTCGGCTTGCGGGTAAAAGGTGACGCCGAGACTGGCCGAAACCTGAAAGACGACGTTCCCGACGTTCACCGGCTGGGCCGCCGCAGCAAGCAACCGGGTGATCATCGGGATGCTCGCCGACGAATCGGGCAGGTCGAGCAGCACGGCGACGAACTCGTCGCCGCCGAGACGGGCGAGGGTGTCTCCTTCGCGCAGAGTGCCCTTCATGCGTTGCGCCAGGGCCACCAGCAACTGGTCGCCGGCTTCGTGGCCATGGTTGTCGTTGATGGCCTTGAAGCCGTCCAGATCGAGATAGGCGACCGCCAGCAGTTGCCCGTGTCGCTGCGCCTGGGGCATGGCCTGGTGCAGACGGTCGGCCAGCAGCACGCGGTTCGGCAAGGCGGTCAGCACGTCGTAGTGCGCCATGTTTTCGAGTTGTTTCTCCGCCTTCTTGCGCACATCGATGTCGGCGATCACGCCGACCAGGCCGAGCTTCCTCCCGTCGGCGTCGTAGAGTCGCTGCCCGGTGAGATGGCCCCAGAATTGGGTGTCGTTGGCACGCCAGTAGAGCCGGTCCAGGTCGACGAAGTCCAGTTCGCCGTTCAAAAGCGCCAGCATTCGCTGCCTGCCGGTTTCTCGCTCGGAGGGGTGAATCAGCGTCACGTATTCGTCCCCCAACAGCGATTCGAGCGGGCGTTCGAACATTTCCGCCATGCGCTGGTTTGCCCGAGTAATGTGACCGTCATTGTCGACGAGAAAGATCGCCACGCTTGACGTGTCGAGAATGTTCTTGAGCAGCGCTTCGCGTTGTTCCAGGGTCGTCAGCAACCGGTTGAACCCGGCGATGAGGCGTCCGATTTCATCCTTGCGCGCGATCGGCAAAGGATGCAGGCGCTGGCTCTCTTCAGCCATTCCGGCCAGCGCGGAGGCCGTGTCGACGAGCGGCGACAACTGGTGTCGCAATAACCACCAGGTCAAGGTTCCAGCCAGCAGGCTCAACAGCAGGGTGGCTGCCAGCATGCGTTGCTGCATTTCCCTGATAGGAGAGAATGCCTCGTCGGTGGGTAATGTGGCTACCGCATGCCATCCGGACGCGGGTATCGTCTTGAACGAGGAAAGCACTTCCACGCCCTCCGGCGCCACGAAAACGGCCGTTCCTTCATTGTTCGCGCTGAACCGGTCGATCGTTGCATTCTCGCCGGGCGCGGGCAGCGGCTGCATGATTAGACTCTTGTTGGTCGCCGTGATGATCAGTCGTTGCTGGGGGGCGACGAGCAGGTAGCCGCCGGTTTTGCCGTAGCGGTTGCCGGTGATCTGGTCGAAAAAATTCGGCAACCCCAGGTTAATGGCACCGCTCATCGCGCCGATGATCAGTCCCTCCGTGTTTCGAATCGGGACGGTCATGACGACGATTGGTGCCTTGAGCTTTCTGCCGATGATGGGTTTGCTGATCGACGCTTTGCCCTCCCTGAGCGCGGCGATGACATATTCGTCGTCGCCATAGTTGACCCCCAGTCGCCCGGCTGATAGCGGAAAATCAGCGATCGCCGTGCCCTGCATGTCATGGACGACGATTCCGCCATTGAAGAGGATTTGCAACGCGGCGCGCTGATCCATGAAGATCTGCAGGATCGATGGGTTTTCCCGGAGGATCAGGGCCGCCATGTCGGCAGCGGTTCTCAGGGCTTCAAGGCGGGTCTCCAGTTCCCTGTTGATCTGGGCAGCGACCATCGACACCGTGGCGAACTGCTGCTCGCCCAACTGGCGCTGCATGTCCTCACGCAGCATCCGGCTGGCGTACAGCGAGAGCGACCAGATGCTGGCCAGGAAAATGGCCAGGGTAGCGAGAGATATTTTTGTTTTCAGCGAGCGCCACTGAAAAAGACTGCGGGTCATGATGATCCTGTTGCGGGCTTGGCGATATGCTGCGCGGTTTCATTCCAAGCTTACCCTTTTTCTTGTTGTCATGCGGCAGGCGGTATTTCTTCTTCGCGAGTGACAGATCCGACCGGACCTTTCATCTCGCGACACAATGCTGCGGAGCCTGCGTATACTTCCGGACTTTCCCTCTGCTGATGCCCCGCTCATGATCACGACTCTTCCTTTCGACATCATCGCCAACGAACTGGCGCGGCTGCGCGCGACGCATCCCCTCGTTCATCTGCTGACCAACGAGGTCGTGCAGGAAATCACCGCCAATGTCCTGCTGGCTGTCGGAGCATCGCCCGCGATGATCGTGGCGGAAGAAGAGGTTGCACCGTTCGCCGCCATTTCCGGGGCGTTGCTGGTCAATGTCGGCACGCTGTACCCAGCCCGGCTCGCGGCGATGAAGCAGGCCGTGGCGGCCGCCAACCGGGCCGGAGTGCCGTGGACGCTCGATCCGGTGGCGGCGGGCGTGCTCGAGTACCGGACGCTGGCGTGCCGGGAATTCATGCGCTGCAAGCCGGCCGCCATTCGCGGCAATGCCTCGGAAATCCTGGCGTTGGCCGGCTTCGATGGCAGCGGTCGTGGCGTGGATACGACAGCGGGTTCCGATGCCGCGATCGAGGCGGCAGGACAGCTTGCCCGGTCAACCGGGGCCATTGTTGCCGTGACCGGCGAAACCGATTTCATAACCGACGGCAAACTAACCTGGGCGACGCCGTGGGGACATGCGGTGATGACCAAGGTGGTTGGCACCGGCTGCGCACTGTCGGCCTTGGTGGCGGCATTCACGGCGCACGCGCCGAACCGGTTCGATGCCGTGGCGGCGGCCTGCGCGGTGGCCGGGTTGTGCGGCGAGCGGGCGGCGTCGACCAGCCGAGGGCCGGGCTCGTTCAAGGCCGATTTCCTGGATGCGCTCTATTTGCTGACGCCGGAAAAGCTGCGCGAGCAGGCTGCATGAGTTACAACCCGATCGATCTTTCGCTCTACCTGGTGCTCGATCCGGACCTGTGCCGTGACCTGGAAGGAATGGTGCGAACCGCCCGGCTGGCTGCGGAGAACGGAGCGACGGTGGTGCAGTTGCGGGCGCCTGGCTGGAAGCGGCGACAATGGCTGGAGGCCGCTCGCGAACTCAAGGCGGTGCTGGCGCCTTTCGGGGTGCCTCTGATCATCAACGACCATGTCGATGTCGCGCTGGCGATCGACGCGGATGGCGTGCATGTCGGGCAGGACGACCTTCCTGCGACGGAGGCGCGACGGCTGATCGGGCCGGACAAGGTTCTCGGCCTTTCCGTTTCGAATGCCGCTGAACTCGCCGCAGTGCCGCAAGACGTCGACTATCTGGGCATCGGCCCGGTCTACGCGACCGGCACCAAGCCCGATGCGGCAGCGGCAACGGGCGTCTCGCTGTTCGGCCACCTGGTGGCGGCGGCACGCCTGCCGGTGGTGGCGATAGGCGGGATCAACGGCGGCAATTGCGCGCCGCTGTTCGCTGCCGGGGCGCAGGGCGTGGCCGTGGTGTCGGCCATCTGCGGCCAGTGCGATCCGGCGCGGGCGACAGCCGAGCTTCGCACCCGGATCGGCAGTGCGAAGCAGCGCCGATAGACGATTTTTTTCTGCGCGGGAACCGATTTCAGGATGAGTTCAGTCCGCTGAAACTGATAAAGTACACCGGTTTTTTGTCGTCTTCTTTCCCTTCAATGCCTTCCATTCCCAGGAGAAAAAAAGCATGCTGCTTTCCCGCCTCAAAACGCTGACGACGGTTGCGGTACTGGCTGTGTCCTGCCTGTCCGCAGCCCACGCTGCCGACCCGCTGAAAGCGGGGTTCGTCTATATCGGCCCGACCGGTGACCACGGCTGGACCTATTCCCACGATCAGGGCCGCAAGATGCTCGAAGAGCAATCCGGCGGCAAGGTGAAGACGACGTTCGTCGAGAACGTGCCGGAAACGGCCGACGCCGAGCGCGTGTTCCGCGATCTGGCGCAGAAGGGCCACAAGGTCGTCTTCGGTACCTCGTTCGGTTACATGAACCAGATGGTCAAGGTCGCGAAGGCCTTCCCGAACACCGTGTTCATGCACGCCACGGGCTACAAGACCGACAAGAACCTGGGTGTCTACGACGTGCGCACCTACGAAGGCTCGTACATGCTCGGCGTGGTTGCCGGAAAGATGACCAAGGGCAACAAGCTCGGCATCGTCGGATCGATTCCGATTCCGGAGGTCATCCGCAACATCAACGCCTTCACCATCGGAGCGCGCAGCGTCAACCCGAACATCACCACCCGCGTCATCTGGGTCAACGGCTGGTTCGATCCGGGCAAGGAACGCGAAGCCGCGCTTGC
>DBMG01000074.1:31575-33004 GCA_002304785.1 Candidatus Accumulibacter sp. UBA704
GAGAAGGGCGTGCTGGCGTTCGGATGGGATTCGGACATGACCAAGTTCGGCGGCAAGGCGCACCTCGCGGCTTCGATCCTGAACTGGGGGGTGATCTACAAGAAGGTTCTCGCGGATGTCGAGGCGGGCACGTGGAAGAAGGGTGACCTGTGGTGGGGCGTGAAGGAAGGTGCTGTCAATATCGACAACTTTGGTTCGGAGGTTCCGGCCGACGTCAAGAAACTGGCGGAAGAACGCCGCGACGGCCTCAAGTCCGGCAAGCTGCATCCGTTCACCGGCCCGCTCAAGGATCAGTCCGGCAAGGAGTTCCTGGCTGCTGGCAAGGTCTATACCGATGCCGAACTGAAGAAGATGAATTTCTACGTCCAGGGCGTGGAAGGCACTGTTCCGAAGTGATTTGATGCGCTTCAGAAAACGCGGCCTGCGGGCCGCGTTTTCGCTTCATGAAGGCGTGCGCGAACGTCTATAATTCGACCCTTCAAATTTATTCGACGCAAGGAATTCGGCATGGAATCTTCGTTCATCAGCCCTTACCGGGACGACATCGTGATCTCCTGGCCCGAACTGCACCGGGATACCCGCGTGCTGTGCCACGCCCTGATGGAAAAAGGGCCGTTCAAGGGCATCATCGCCATCGCCCGCGGTGGGCTGATTCCGGCGGCGCTGGTGGCACGCGAACTGGAAATCCGGCTGCTCGACACGATCTGCGCGTCGAGCTACGACGAAGCGTCGGAAGACGGCGAGGGTGCGCAGATCAAGCGTAGCGAGGTGAAGATCCTCAAGGGCGTTGACCACGACGGCGAGGGCTATCTGCTGATCGACGACCTGGTCGATACCGGCAACACCGCGCGGGTGATCCGCAAGCTGCTGCCCAAAGCTTACTTTGCGACGCTTTACGCCAAGCCGATGGGGCGCGAGGTCGTCGACCTGTGCGTCAAGGAGTTCCGCCAGGACAAGTGGGTCTACTTCCCGTGGGACATCGACTACAAGTTCGTTCCGCCGCTGAAGAAAAAGGGAGAGCCGTCATGATCACAGCCAGCGTAAAGCAGATTCTCGGGGGCCAGGCTCCCGCCGACCAACCCGTGACCGTCAAGGGATGGGTGCGCACGCGCCGCGATTCCAAGGCCGGGATTTCCTTCGTCAACGTGTCCGACGGATCATGCTTCCATCCGGTGCAGGTCGTTGCGCCGAGCACACTGTCCAACTACGCGAACGAGGTCGCGCACCTGACGGCAGGCTGTTCGGTCGAGGCCACCGGCGTCATCGTTCCGTCGCCGGCCAAGGGCCAGCCGTTCGAGATGCAGGCGACCGAGGTCAAGGTCGTCGGCTGGGTCGACGACCCCGACACCTATCCGATCCAGCCGAAGCCGCACAGCATGGAGTACCTGCGCGAGGTCGCGCACCTGCGTGCGCGGACCAACGTGATGGG
>DBMG01000012.1:0-7259 GCA_002304785.1 Candidatus Accumulibacter sp. UBA704
CTCGAAATCGGCGTCGACGCTGGAAAAACGCTTGATGGCAATCACGGCCCTACTGCCCTGGCAATGGCTTCCATGATCGGGACGAGCTTCTCGCGCTTGAGCTTCAGTGCCGCCTGATTGACAATCAGGCGTGACGAAATATCAATGATGTGCTCGACGGCCACCAGATTGTTGGCCTTCAGCGTCCCTCCCGTCGATACGAGATCGACAATCGCATCGGCCAGACCAGCAAGCGGCGCAAGCTCCATCGATCCATAGAGCTTGATCAGATCGACGTGCACCCCTTTGGCCGCAAAATGCTCACGGGCGATATTGATGTACTTGGTCGCAACCTTGAGCCGCGCACCCTGACGCACAGCGTTTTCATAATCGAAACCAGCAGGAATCGCCACCATCATCCGGCATTTGGCAATTTTCAGATCGAGCGGCTGGTAAAGCCCTTCGCCCCCGTTTTCGATCAGAACGTCCTTGCCGGCCACACCGATGTCCGCCGCGCCATACTGCACGTAAGTCGGCGCATCGGTAGCTCGCACAATGACCACCCGCACATCCGCGCGGTTGGTCGGAATAATCAGCTTGCGCGAGGTCTCCGGGTTTTCAAGAGGCTCAATACCCGCCGCGGCCAGCAACGGCAAGGTTTCTTCAAAGATTCGCCCCTTCGAAAGGGCTATGGTGATGCCATCCACGGCAAATTCCCTGCTTGATAAAAGCGCGATTCTACCGTAACCCCGGAGGAACGATGCGCTACGGGGATACACACCGCCCCGACGTGACCGCAGGCGACAGCCACCAGGCGAAACAGATACGAAAAAGGCCCCGATATTTGCCGGAGCCTTCTTCGTTAGCAATGCTGCACACAACTCACTTCATGAATACTTCGATCATCCCACCAAATTGAACGATTACCGGGGCAAACACGAGGGAAACGATCGTCATTAGCTTGATCAGGATGTTCATCGCGGGCGAGGAAGTATCCTTGAAAGGATCGCCGACAGTATCACCGACCACCGCGGCCTTGTGCGCAAAGCTGCCCTTCCCACCGTGATTTCCTCCTTCGATGTATTTCTTGGCATTGTCCCAGGCCCCGCCGGAGTTGGCCATGAAGATGGCCAGCAAAACGCCCGTCACCAACGCCCCGGCAATAAACCCGGCCAACGCCGCCGTTCCCAGAACCAGCCCCATGCCCAAAGGCAACACGATGGCAAGCGAACCGGGCAACAGCATTTTCTTCAGCGATGCTGCCGTGGAAATGTCGACACACTTGGCGTAGTCCGGCTTGCCCTTGCCCTCCATGATGCCGGGAATGGTACGGAACTGCCGGCGCACTTCCTCGATCATGTCGGTCGCCGCTTCGCCAACCGCATCCATGGTCAACGCCGAGAAGAGGAACGGTATCATCGCACCAAGCATCAGCCCGGCCAGAGTCAGCGGATTCAGCAAGTCGATACTCTTCAATCCGACAGCCTGAGCATAGGCCGCAAAAAGTGCCAGAGCCGTCAGCGCCGCTGATCCGATGGCAAAGCCTTTGGCTATTGCGGCAGTGGTATTGCCGACCGCATCGAGCTTATCGGTGATTTCACGTATGCGGTGAGGCATTTCAGCCATTTCAGCGATACCCCCCGCATTGTCCGAAATGGGGCCATATGCATCGACGGAAACGGTAATGCCAGTGATCGAGAGCATCCCTACGGCGGCCAGCGAAATACCAAAAAGCCCCAACATCGTATCCTGCGCCCCCCCCATGACATAGAAAGAAACCAACATACCGGCGCACATGCACACCATCGGCCACATAGTGGAGTACATCCCGGTCGCCATCCCGGAGATCAGCGTGGTCGCCGGACCGGTCTCGGACTGTCGCGCAATGTTTTTGACAAACCGATAATCGCCCGACGTGTAGATTTCGGTGATCTTGCCGATGGCCATACCGGCAACAAGACCAGCAGTGAGTGCGGCAAATGCCTTCAAGTTTCCAAAAACGAGTTGGCTCAGGACACCAGCCGCCACCGTGGTAATGCCGCCGGCCACATAGGTTCCGAGGTTGAGCGCGGCCTGCGGATTATCTCCTTTGCTCGCCCGGGCAATCAGAACACCGATAATGCACGCCAGAATGCCCAGCCCGCACAGCGCGAAGACGTAGAGAATGCCTTCGCCATTCTTGAACAGAATCGCCCCCAGTGCAAAGGCACCGATGATCGAGCCGACGTAGGACTCGAAGAGGTCAGCCCCCATGCCGGCAACGTCGCCCACGTTGTCGCCCACGTTGTCCGCGATGACCGCAGGGTTGCGGGGATCATCCTCTGGAATGCCGGCCTCCACCTTACCGACAAGATCAGCGCCGACGTCCGCGGCCTTGGTGTAAATACCCCCGCCAACGCGCGCAAACAGCGCGATGGAACTCGCGCCCAGACCGAACCCGGTAATATAGTTGACGTTCTGATCGAACAGGAGATAGAGAACTCCCAGCCCGAACATCCCGAGCCCGGCCACCGACATGCCCATGACGGCCCCGCCGGAAAACGCGACACGGAGCGCCATGCTCATTCCGTTCTGTGCCGCTGCAGCCGTGCGTACGTTGGCCTTAGTGGCCACCTGCATGCCAAAAAACCCGGCCAGGATTGAGCAACATGCTCCGCCAAGGAAGCACACCGCCGTCTGCCAGTTAATGAAGAACGAGAGCACCGCGAAAACAATGACAATGAACACAAAAAGGTAGCGATACTCGCGGTAGAGAAACGCCATGGCTCCTTCGTGGATGAAGCCCGCGATTTCCTGCATGCGTGCGTTACCCGGATCAGCCTTACCGATCCCGACGCTCAGCACATAGGCAAAAACAAGAGCAACCACTCCCGACAGGGTGGCGATGATCAGATAGTTGTTCAAAACAATGGCCTCCTATAATGGTTTTTCGATTAGGAAAATGCGAAAAGGGGTCAAATGTTGGCCGAACGCCACCACGAGTTGTATTTGTCGCGAAGCTCCTGATGCGAGATCATCGGGTAGAACGCCAAATCGGCCCCGTTACCGATATAGAAGCCCTTCTTTACCATGCGATACGGGAACTCCATTGAATGCACGCGATGCACCAATTTGGTTTCCTTGGCTGCCAACGAATCGCCCGCTCCCGGCTTGAGAACCATCAGCGCTTCGCGCAAATGGTGGATGAATGAATAGGGAAGATCGTTCGCCGGACCGTTCTCCGGGTCACGGGCCAATGCACCTAATTCCAGTTCGACAAAGAAAAGGCCGGGAAAACGAATGAATTTGGACGGATTGACCGTCACGTTGTTGTAAAAACCGACCGGATCCAGATTGCTCACGACCAGACTATTCACGGGAACCAGATCCTGATAGAGGTGGAGGCAGTCCTCTTTTTCGGCAGGCAACGTTCCGCGCGCTAGCTCCAGAGTGTGCCCATACGCCGTCGTCAGGTAGAGTTTCCCTATCGCGCTCAGCGGAAGATGTTCGAGAACCCGGTAGACCGAAACATAGACGGAATGCTTGGGCGTACCATCGGGCGTCGGAACGCACCGTTCGATGGCGGTGGGAATATCGAAGTAATCGCTACGAAACTCCGGATCGACTTCGAAGAACAGGCATTGCCCTTTCGATTTGTATCCCGTACCCGTCGCATAGTACTGGCCGAATTGTTCCGGAGGCAAATTGGAAGCAATCAATGCCTCGGGTATGAGAGAAAAATACAAATGTACGTCCACGCTGCCTTCCTCCAATAGTTGTTCGCGATTTCGATTCGCTGGCTGTAGAAATTCTGAATATAGCCGATTCTCGGATACTTCCCTATCGCAATCCTGCGGAAATACAAATGCCGCCGGATTTGAAGACTAGCTGCCCCCAGAAGCCAGGATTTTCCAAAGCCCCTGCCAAACGCAGAATTTAGAATGGATTCATTTCCAATCGCATGTATTGACACGCCGCTCGGCAAATCCTTGAGCCGATCGCTGCCACCAAAAACAAAATGCTGCTC
The DNA here is from genome assembly GCA_002304785.1 of Candidatus Accumulibacter sp. UBA704. GTDB lineage: Bacteria > Pseudomonadota > Gammaproteobacteria > Burkholderiales > Rhodocyclaceae > Propionivibrio. The sequence goes on from DBMG01000012.1 coordinate 3,986, forward strand.
GGATTCCCCGTAAGGAAAACCTCGACAAACCGCACAACGGAAAATGATGAAGGAAGAGCCGTTCTGGAAGAGGCTGTTCCTTTTGCGTCTTAAAGCGTGTGGCCAGCCGACCTAAGCAACTGGCATCCCTGTGATTTTTTGAATAATTCGCGATGAAGTTTACAACGCCAGCCGTGCAATCACAAGACGCCCAATGCAACAATAATGCACAACATGGTGCGCTATACGCAGCACAGGGAACGACCGAACGCCATCGCCCCGGCCTTCAGAAAATAATGAGCTATCTGACTCTTCTTACGCGAGCCCCGAGACGCGACAGCTTTTCCTCGATACGCTCATAGCCCCTGTCGAGATGGTAAATGCGCTCGATCAGTGTTTCGCCCTGGGCCACCAAGCCAGCGATGACCAAGCTGGCGGAAGCCCTCAGATCCGTCGCCATGACCGTCGCCCCGTCGAGCCTGGGGACGCCAGTGACGAGTGCATTGTTAGCGTCGATCCTGATATCCGCGCCCAACCGGATCAACTCGACGGCGTGCATGAACCGATTTTCGAAGATTGTTTCACGAATGACAGCGGAACCTTCAGCCACACAATTGATGGCCATGAACTGCGCCTGCATATCCGTCGGAAAAGCCGGATACGGGGCAGTACGGATACTCACAGCCTTTAGCCGCTGCGGCGCCTTGAGGACAATGGCGTCTGCCTGACAATCAATTTCGCAGCCGGTCTCGCGCAGTTTATCGACGACCGAGTCCAGCCAAACGGCGGAGGTACGGGTCAATCGCACGTTACCGTGTGTCGCGGCGGCCGCACAAAGATATGTCCCCGTTTCGATCCGGTCGGGCATCACCGAATGTGCCGCACCATGCAACTTATCCACACCCTGTATTCGAATGCAATCCGTTCCAGCGCCGCTAATCTGTGCCCCCATGGACACCAGGCAGTTGGCGAGGTCGACTACTTCCGGTTCGCGAGCCGCGTTTTCGATGACAGTTTCCCCGTCAGCCAGCACGGCTGCCATCATCAGGTTTTCCGTTCCAGTGACCGTCACCATATCGGTCACGATACGGGTACCCCGCAGGCGACTCGCCGTGGCATGCACGTAACCACCTTCGACCGTTATCTCGGCCCCCATCGCCTGCAAGCCCTTGATGTGCTGATCGACCGGACGAGCCCCGATGGCGCAACCGCCGGGGAGAGACACCCGCGCCTCGCCACACCGCGCCAGCAACGGTCCCAGTACTAGAATAGAAGCACGCATGGTCTTGACCATATCGTAGGGCGCGAACGGATTGTTCAGTCCGCTGCTGTCCAGGGTCAGGGCTTCATTGCCGTCCATCGTCACGACAACCCCCATTTGACCAATCAGGCGCAGCATCGTCGAGATGTCATTCAGATGCGGGATATTGGACAAACGCAACGTGTCGCCGCAGAGCAGGCTGGCGCAGAGGATCGGCAAGGCCGCATTCTTTGCGCCGGAAATCGCCACTTCGCCGACCAGCGGCACACCACCTTCGATCAACAGCTTATCCACGAAGCGCGCTCCATTCCTCTGGCGTGACGGTTTTCATCGACAAGGCATGCAGCTCGCCGCTGTCGAAATAGGAGCGCAGGAAAGCATTGACCATCTGTTGGCGCTGGACGCGACTCTTACCGGCAAATTGCGCGCTGACGACAAGCGCTTCGAAATGTTCGCCATCACCTTCGACGTGCACAGCTTCACAGGATAACCCATCGGCAATGATTTTCTTGATCTGCTCGGATTGCATCATGATTCAATACCTCAATTTGTAGCCCTTGCGCAGGAGAGCCAATGTAGCAAGCCCCACGGCAAGAAATGATACGGAAGTAATTCCCAGGCTGACCCCGGGAGAAACGTCGGACACCCCGAAAAAACCGTATCGGAAGCCGTCGATCATATAGAAGACGGGATTGAAATGTGACACTTCCTGCCAGAACGGCGGAAGCGAATGGATCGAATAGAAGACGCCGGACAGCATGGTCAGCGGCATGATCAGGAAATTCTGGAAGGCGGCCAGCTGATCGAACTTGTCAGCCCAAATGCCGGCAATCATCCCGAGCGACCCCATGATCCCGCCACCGATCATGGCGAAGACAACTATCCATGCCGGTGCGGCGAATTCCAGCGAAGCAAACCACCCGGTCACAACAAGAACCCCCAGACCAACCATCAGGCCGCGCAACACTGCAGCGGCAACATAGGCCAGATAGAACTCGACATAGGATATGGGCGGCAATAGCACAAAGATGATGCTGCCGGTTACCTTGGCCTGGATCAGGCTGGATGAACTATTGGCGAAGGCGTTTTGCAGCACCGACATCATGACCAGCCCGGGGACCAGAAATGCCGTATACCGGAGGCCGTTGATCTCGACCCGGCTCTCCAACACATGGGCAAAGATGAGCAGGTAAAGCAGGGCCGTCAGAACCGGGGCTGCCACGGTCTGGAAACTGACTTTCCAGAATCGCAGCACCTCCTTGTACAGCAGTGTACGAAAACCGCTCATGGCCCAGCTCTCTCTCGCCCGCCATTACGCCCCCGCATCACGTCGATGAACACGTCCTCCAGATCTGCCTCGGCCATCCGCATATCCTGAATCGCCCCTCCCGATTGCCGCACCGCCGCAAGCAGCGGCTCGACCTCGTCGTAAGACGCCAGATGAAAGTTGAGATATCCCCCACTCTGTGACGCCTGCTGGCGGATGGAGAGAGGAAGGTTGTCGCCGTTCACCAGACGCAAACTCAGCATATGCCCTGAATAGCGATCCAGCAGGTTGCGGGTCGAATCCAGCGCCACGACGCTTCCCTGCTTGAGCATGGCGACACGTGCGCAGAGCGCCTCCGCTTCTTCCAGGTAATGCGTGGTCAGAATGACCGTATGCCCTTCGTTGTTGAGCCTCCGGACGAACTGCCACAACCCTTGGCGCAGTTCCACGTCCACGCCAGCTGTCGGCTCATCGAGCACGATTACAGGCGGCTTGTGCACCAACGCCTGTGCCACCAGAACCCGCCGCTTCATTCCTCCGGACAGGCGGCGCATGTTGGTATCCGCTTTGGTGGTCAGGTCAAGGTTATCCAGAATCTCGTCGATCCAGTCATTGTTATTGCGTATACCAAAATAGCCAGATTGGATCCGCAGCGTTTCGCGCACGGTGAAAAAAGGATCGAAAACCAGTTCCTGCGGAACGATTCCCAAGAGTTTGCGCGCTTCGCGATAGTCCCCCTGCACGTCGAAACCCATCACGCTCAGCCG
>DBMG01000012.1:7264-12044 GCA_002304785.1 Candidatus Accumulibacter sp. UBA704
GCACCATTGGGTCCAAGCAGTCCGAAGAACTCTCCTTCGGCGATTTCCAGACAAACGCGATCGAGCGCCTTCAGAGCTCCGAAAGTCTTGGTGATTTGCTGAATGGAAACAGCGACGCCCATGGCATCCTGTGGTAGCGAAAACGGCGACCGACGATCAAGCGCAGGGAAGAGACTCGGACACGCCATAGAGTCCGGCAAGACTGATCAAGCCGGCCGGCGGATTGGCAAGGCGCAGTTGCACCCCGCGCGCGTTGGCGGTACGCATCAATCCGAACAGAACCCCAAGTGCGGAAGAGTCGGCTTCTTCGACGGAAGCAAGATCCAGCAACACTTCCTTTCCGGATTCCGCAAGCAATAGACCACGCCCCGCCTCAAGCAGGGTCCGTGCATCGGCAATCAACATCCGGCCCGTCACGCGGTAGCGGTTCTCTGCCTTATCGATCATTTCTTGCCGGATTCGAGTTGTTTGTTCTTGGCGGACAACATCTGGATCAGGCCGTCGACACCATTGGCTCGCACCTCTTGGGTGAAGGTATCACGATAATTTGTCACCAGGCTGACGCCGGCGACAATCACGTCGTATACCTTCCAGCCTTCCGGTTGCTTCTCCAGCGAGTAATCGAGTTGGACCGGCTTGCTGCCCGGCTGCAAGATTTCCGTCTTGACGATGACGTCCGCATCCCCACCAGGCATCTTGGTCGGCTTGTAACGTATCGTTTGATCGCGATAGCTGGTCAAGGCATTGGAATACGTCCGGACGAGCAGCGTCTTGAACTCTTCCGACAAGCGCTTCTTTTGATCGGCGTTCGCCTTGTTCCAGTCCTTACCCATCGCCAACGCCGTCATGCGCTGGAAATTGAAGTGCGGTAAGACCTTGACTTCAACGAGTTCGATGGCCTTGCGCGTATTCCCGTTCTGGATATCCTTGTCCTGACGCACGATCGTGAGGACTTCCTCGGTGACCTTCTTGATCAGTGCATCCGGAGAATCCTCTTGCGCGAAGACGGAGGATGCCGAAAGCAACAACCCCAACAAGAGCGAAAAAAAACCTTTCATAGCTTCAGACTTCCAAATAATTGATCGAAACCCTACCCGTTAATCCTCGAGGGGCGGCGGATTCCCGTCATAGATGGCGCTCCGCCGATTCTGGAAATAGGCATCGCGGATGTAGTTGTACTTGTCGAAGGCCGCTTGCTCTACGACCTTGTCAGCGGGCAGCAGGCTGGCGCGCAGATCGACAAAACGAACCCCCATCAGGGTATTGCGTGTAGGAACGTGTTCGACATGCGGGACGGGATCGGCCGACACATCGACGACGAACCCAAACGTGTCGCGCACATTACGCGGCCCGATGACCGGCCAGAACAGGTACGGACCGCCTTCCACGCCCCATGTGCCAAGGGTCTGGCCGAAATCTTCGGCATGTTTTTCCAGCCCCATCTCGCTAGCCACGTCGATCAGTCCGACGATTCCGAGCGTCGAATTGACCAAGACCCGGCCGATATCTGAGAACCCGTCAGCGGGCTTGCCCTGCAGGAAACTGTTGACCGCTATCCAGATGTCGGCAATGTTACCGAAGAAATTTCCGATACCAGTCTTGACGGGCGCCGGAGCGACCTTGTCATAGCCTTGGGCAACAGGCTTGACCACGACGTCGATTCCCTCATTAACAGAGAACATGACCCGGTTGAACCCTTCGAAAGGATCCTTTGGATTATTGGCTGTCGTCGCACACCCAGCCAAGCCGGCCACAAGTGCGGCTACGGCGGCGACCCGAGACAATCGTCCTGCAAGATGACTCTTCACGAACAATCCCTTTCTGTTATTTACTGTCCGGGGTTTCTGAGGCTTTATTGAACATGAACTGACTGATAAGTTTCTCCAAGACCACGGCCGACTGGGTTTTGGCAAAAACGTCACCGGGCTTCAGCATCTTCTCATCGCCTCCCGCATCGAGACCGATATATTGCTCCCCCAGCAACCCCGCCGTCAGAATCGAGGCGAAGGTATCCTTGGGAAACTGGTACCGGCTGTCGATCGTCACAGTTACCAAGGCTTCGTACGCTTGCGGATCAAAACGAATATCCGAAACCCGGCCGACTACGACGCCCGCGCTTTTCACCGGACCGCGCACTTTCAGGCCTCCGATGTTATCAAACTTGGCTGTCAGCTGATACGTTTCGGCAAAATTCGCCGACGAAAGGTTCCCGACTCGTAGCGCTAAAAACAACACGGCGGTAAAACCGATGGCAACAAAGAAACCGACCCACAAATCAAGCAGCTTGCGACTCATCAAACCCCCCGGAACATGAACGAGGTCAACACGAAATCCAGCGCCAGAATGGCCAGCGCCGAATACACCACCGTCCTTTTGATGGAAGCGGAAACCCCTTCCGCCGTCGGAACGGCATCGTACCCCTCAAAAACGGCAATCAGGGACACGGCTGTCCCGAACACAAAGCTCTTGACGATACCGTTCCATACGTCAAAGCGAAAATCGACGGACCCCTGCATCTGCGACCAGAAAGCGCCTTCATCCACTCCAATCAGCACCACGCCGATCAGGTAGCCGCCGAAGACACCAATCGCCGAAAACAGCGCAGCCAGCAGGGGCATGGAGATGACCCCACCCCAAAAACGAGGGGCGACAACACGGGCAATCGGATTGACGGCCATCATGTCCATCGCCGTAAGCTGCTCGGTTGCCTTCATCAAGCCGATCTCGGCCGTAATCGAAGACCCGGCGCGAGACGCAAAAAGCAAAGCGGACACGACTGGTCCCAGTTCACGGGTCAACGACAGCGCCACCAGAACACCCAGCGCCTCCGAGGAACCATACCGCTGCAGGGTTTCGTACCCCTGCATGCCGAGCACCATGCCGATGAACAGACCGGAAACGAGAATGATCAGAAGCGACTGGAATCCGACGAAGTAGATCTCGCGAATCGTCAGATGAAGGCGCCGGAACGACTGCCCGGAATAAACCAGGATCAGCATGAAGAAACGGGCGGCGAATCCTAGCGTCTGTAAGGCATTGTTCATGCGGTGACCGGCAGAACGAACCAGCTCGATCAAGACAGAAGATGTCCACTTAAGCACCAGCCACCTCACGCATCAATTCCTGCTCGAATGGAGCAGCAGGATAATGAAAATGCACGGGACCATCGGCCTCGCCGAAAACAAACTGATGCACAAAAGGATCGGAGGACGCACGAATGTCGTCTGGTGTCCCTTGCGCCACGATCTGGCCGTCGGAGACGAAATAGACATAATCAACGATCAATAGGGCCTCTTGCACATCATGGGTCACCAGAATGGTCGTTGCTCCGAGCGCATCGTTGAGCTTGCGGATCAACTGCCCGATCACCCCCATCGAAATCGGATCAAGGCCGGCAAAGGGCTCGTCGTACATGATCAGCATCGGATCCAGCGCAATCGCCCGCGCCAGCGCGACGCGCCTGGCCATGCCGCCGGAAAGCTCGGCCGGCATCAGATGGTGCGCCCCGCGCAGCCCCACAGCGTTGAGCTTCATCAGCACCATGTCGCGAATCACTTCTTCAGGAAGGTTCGTATGCTCGCGCATCAGGTAGGCCACGTTATCAAACACCGAAATATCGGTAAACAACGCCCCGAACTGAAAAAGCATGCCCATTCGGCGCCGCATGGCATAGAGCTCATCGTGCTTCATCGCGGGCACGGATTGCCCGTCGACCAGCAACTCTCCGCTGGTGGGCTTGAGCTGGCCGCCGATCAGGCGCAACAGGGTGGTTTTTCCGCACCCGGAATTACCCATGATCGCAACGAGCTTTCCGCGGGGAATCTCCATGTCGATTCCCTTGAGGATCGACCGATCGTCATAGGCAAAATTTACGTCAGTGATCTTGACCAAGCTGTCCGCCGGCACAACAGTATCCCGAAACAAAAATAAGCGCGGATTATACCCTAGCCCAATTGATTATTCGAAACTCTCTGGCGGCATCTGAAACAAGAGCCCGATCGACGTCGGCGAAAATCCGCAGTCGCACATTTATGAAATAATGACAGTCCGACCCCGTGGATCGAAAACGCAACCACATGACCGACGCCACATCGACAATAGCCGCAGAGAAGCCGCTGTTGCTCGTCGTCGACGATGACCCTCTCATCACCGACACGCTGCTCTATTCCTTGGGAACCGCATTCGAGGTCATCACCAGCCACGCACGCGCGCACTGCACCCAGTTGCTGCGCCAACTGAAGCGAATGCCTGAACTGGCACTAGTCGACTTGGGCCTGCCGCCGTTTCCGCACCGCCCGGACGAAGGCTTTGCGCTTATCTCGGACCTGCTCGCGATTTCTCCCGGAATAAAGATCGTTGTGCTCTCCGGGCAAGGTGACGCCGGCAATGCTCGCCATGCCCGGGCGCTTGGCGCCGCCGATTTCGTCGCAAAACCCTGCAACCCAGGCGATCTGCGGATCATCCTGGAACGCGCGCTGAGCTACCGAGCGCTAGAGAAACGCCAAGCCCCCCCACTGGTGCCGCTGCTTATCGGCAACAGCCCGGCGATCGAAAAACTCCGACTGCAGTTGCAGCAGTATGCCGATACTCCGTTTCCCGTCCTGATTGAAGGCGAGTCGGGCACAGGCAAGGAGATCGTTGCCAGCAGTTATCTACATCACAACACCAGACGCAGCGGCAAGCCTTTCTTTGCGCTGAACTGCGCGGCCATTTCGCCAACGTTGGTCGAACCCACGCTCTTCGGCTACGCGAAAGGCGCCTTTACTGGAGCAACCACGGC
>DBMG01000012.1:12051-18458 GCA_002304785.1 Candidatus Accumulibacter sp. UBA704
CGAACTCCAGGCCAAGTTACTCCGCGTCCTCGAAAATGGAGGATTCCATCGGGTGGGAGAGACCCAGGAGAGGATCAGCCGGGCGCGCGTCGTCGCGGCAACAAACCGTGATCTGCGCAAGGAAGTTAAAGCCGGCAGTTTCCGCGCCGATCTGTATCACCGGTTGTCCGTTTGTACGGTCAGCGTGCCGCCATTGCGCGAAATGGAAGGCGACAAGCAGTTGCTGCTCGACCACTTCCGCCGGCTTTACGCCACCCAATCGCAAACCCCCCAGTTCGAACTTTCGGAGGAAGCACGGCGCCTGTGGGCCAAATACGGTTTCCCCGGCAACGTGCGGGAGTTGCGCAACATTGTCATTCGCCTTACCGCCAAGTATCCGGGCCATACAGTCAGTCACGCAGAACTGGAAGCCGAGCTGGATCTGCAGGACGAAAACGCTCCGATCCCCCTGGAACCTCCGCCTGAAGCCGAGCAACAGAGCCCAGCGCTGCTGGCTTCCGCCATTAGCCGCCTACAGGAACAACAACCGTTCAGCCTCGACCAATTGCTGGCCGATACGGAACACAGCTACATCGAAGCAGCGCTTCGCCTGGCCAACGGCAACGTGAGCCAGGCCGCCCGCCTGCTCGGCATCAACCGCACGACGCTCTACAACCGCATGGAATCCTTGTCCGGGGAATCGTGATGTACCTTGAACACTTCGGCCTGCGCGAGGCTCCATTCAGCATCACTCCGCACACGGAATTCTTCTTCGCCGGAGCCAACCGTGGGAACACGCTCGAAGCGTTGATCTACGCCATTACGCACGACGAAGGCATCGTGAAGGTCAGCGGCGAAGTGGGGAGCGGCAAGACCATGCTTTGCCGGATGCTCCTGGAGAAACTGCCGAATCACGTCGAAACGGCCTATCTGGCCACGCCATCGCTTTCGCGGGAGGACATCCTCCACGCCATTGCCGACGAGTTGAAGATCGACCTGCCCGTCCTGCGCACCCAACAAATGATGCGGGCCCTGCAAGAGCGCCTGCTGGAAATCTATGCATCCGGGCGCCAAGTGGTCGTGATGATCGACGAAGCGCATGCCATGCCGGCCGAAACGCTCGAGGAAATCCGCCTGCTTTCCAATCTCGAATCAAACCGGCACAAACTCTTGCACATCGTTCTCTTCGGCCAGCCGGAACTGGACGAACGCCTGAGCGAGAAAGGCATGCGCCAGTTGAAGGACCGCATCACCCATAATTTCGCGCTGGAACCGCTGCACCACGGTGACATTGGCAATTACCTTATGTTCCGTCTGCGCGCAGCAGGCTATCGCGGCCCGGATTTATTCACGGCGAGCGCCATAAGACTGGTCAGCAAAGCGTCCCAAGGGCTGACGCGCCGAATCAACATCCTGGCCGACAAGGGTTTGCTTTCGGCCTTCGCGGATGGCCGGCACATCGTGGATAATCGCCAGATCAGGGCAGCCATCCGCGACGCCCAATTTATACCAATACGGAACGACCGCTCGCCGATAGCCATGGCTGGCTTTGCGGTTGCCGCAGTGCTCGTACTGGCATTCATCGCCTGGCGGGTCGGCATAACGCCGCCCCCCTTATCAACGGCAGCGCCCGAATCCGCTCGGACGGAAGAGGGCAATCCGACCCTCCCTGCCAACGCCGAAAACCCGCCAGTCGCGAGGGTCATGCCCCACCCTGTAACCGAAGGTCCCGCGTCGTTGGCAAACGCATCAACGCTCACCGAACGGATTGCCGCCACCGACGAATGGCTGAAGATTACGCCGGATTCGCACTATTTCATCCAGCTTCTCAGCACGGACGGAAACAATCTCACCGACGTCCAGCTATTTATCGACAGCCTCTCCGGCAAGGTTGATCCGTTGCAGATTCGCGTCTATCGCTCACGGCTCAGCGGACGCGATCGCCTCGGCGTCATCTATGGCGACTACCCCACGCGGGAGGCGGCTAGCGAGCAACTGCCCCTCCTCTCCGCAATCACCCCAGCCGGCCGCCCCTACATCCGAACTGTGAGCAAGTTGAAATAGCAGCGCCGCGCCGACGTCAGAACGACAATACTCAATCAATACAAATCAATCACTTGAAGAAAAATCTTTACGTGATATGATAATTTCAAATTTCCACCGGACGACAACAAGCATGCTGAGACTTGCCGGCGCGATCCTGACAGCCTTTCTGGTTGCTGCGTGTGCTCCCACGACATTGAGCGGTGGACCATCTGCCGGGCATCTGCGGGCCGAGAACGTCACAAAGGCGCAGGGCTCCATTCCACAGCCGGTTCAACAAAACATTCCGCTCCCTCGTCCGAAGAGTGCAGGAAAGACGGAGACCTACAGCGTCGTCGTCAACAACATCAAGGTCCATGACCTTCTCTTTGCGCTGGCCCGCGACGCCCGCCTGAATGTGGACATCCATCCCGGCATCTCCGGCAACGTCACCCTGAACGCCATTGACCAGACCCTGCCGCAGTTGCTCAGCCGCATTGCCAAGCAGGTCGACATGCGCTTCGAGCTCGACGGCCCGAACCTCGCGGTCATGCCCGACGCCCCCTTCCTGAAACACTACCGCGTCGACTATGTAAATCTGGCCCGGGAAGTGACCGGCACGGTGTCGACCAACACGCAGATATCGACCAGCGCACTGTCGACCGCCGGCAGCGCGTCGACCAGCGGCAATGTGTCGCGCATCCAGATCGAGAACAAGTCGAAGAACAGGTTCTGGGAATCACTCGAGAAGAACCTCAAAGACCTGTTGCACGAAACCGACAAGGTCTTCCCGGAAGGTTCGACGGAAACGGTCGTTGAACAGAATTCGGCGCAGAGCACGACCGGAACTGGCGCGCCCAATCCGGTGGGAACGAATATTTCGCGCAGCAATCTGGCACAACAAACGCTGGCGTCCAGCCCCAATGCGGCGACCTTGCAAAACAGTGGCGCCACCGTGGTGAAGAGAATGACCTTCCGCGAGGCCGCTTCAGTAATTGCCAACCCCGAAACGGGCGTCATTGCCGTACGCGCGACATCCCGTCAGCATGAGAAGGTCCAGGAATTCATCGACCGCATCATGCGCAGCGCCCGGCGCCAGGTGCTGATCGAGGCCACCATCGTCGAGGTCAATCTGGGCGACAATTACCAGCAAGGCATCGACTGGACCAAGGCGGCAACGCAAACCGGGTTCTCCCTGTCCCGTGCGACGAATACACAGACCGCCGGATCGACGGTCAACCCGTTCACCCTGACCTACAGAAACATTTCGGGCGGACTCAATGTAATCGTCGAAATGCTGCGCGGATTCGGCACGGCCAAGGTGCTATCCAGTCCAAAGCTCACTGTACTCAATAACCAGACGGCGACGCTCAAGGTGTCCGAAGATTTCGTGTACTTCAATGTCAAACAGGATATCGCCGCGGGGAACAACAACACCAACGCCGTAACGACGACCACCACCACGCCGCAATCGGTGTCGATCGGATTTTTCATGAGCCTCACCGCGCAGATCAGCGACGACGATGTCGTGACGCTGAACGTCCGCCCGTCCATTTCCAGCATTGCCGCCCTCAAGGAAGATCCTAATCCAGCTCTCACGGTAAAGAACGAGGTTCCGCAGATACGTACTCGTGAAATCGAATCGATGATGCGCGTGCAAAGCGGCGACATTGCCGTGCTCGGCGGCCTGATGGAAGATCGGATGGAGAACAAGAGCGGCCGTCTGCCCGGCGTGGGTGATATTCCCCTGCTCGGCGAGATTTTCACCACGCGCAGCAACGCCTCGACCAAGACAGAGCTAGTCATCGTGCTGCGCCCGACGGTGATCAAGGATGCATCCATCAGCGGCGATTTCAGCCATCTGGCAAATTCCCTGCCGGGCAAGGAGTTCTTCACGACGGACCAGGTCTATCAGCCATTTTCCGGCCCCAACCAACTGCAGGAGCCGCTCAAGTGAGCTTGCTGATGGAAGCGCTGAAGAAGGCTGAAGAGGCCAAGCGCCAATCCTCGGACAACCACCAGGCTTCCGTTCCGTCGATGGCGGCATCCAACGGCGACCGGATTGCACCCCTGCCGGACAGACAAGCGCCACCCGATTTTTCAACGCCGTTCAACGCCGAAGAGATCGGCATCGAGCCCGCACCCCCGCGCGCCATCATGCGGCCAGCCGACCCCCCCCCCGCAGACAACAGAGCCGCCGAGCGAACTGCCGCGCGCAACGTCTTTTCGGCCAAACACCCCCCGGACAAGAACAACAACCTCTGGCTTGTTGCGGCCCTGGGCCTGTTCGCCGCGCTGGCTGCAGGAGGATATTTCTGGTGGCAGCTGCAAACAATTCCAACACATACGCTCGCCAAGCCGCTGCCTCCGACGCCTGCCACAAGCGCCGCCGCGGCATCTGCATTCCCCGCACCGGCATCCCCCATCGCAGGCGCGCCGGCCAACCCCGCCCCATCGCTCCAACCCGCCGCCGCTCCCCCATCCGAAGAGCTGAAATCTCCCGCCAACAGACTCTCCGCCAACCCCTCGGCTTCCTCTGTCGTGGCAGAGCGAAGACAAGAGCCAATATCGTCGTCGGTAGATTCGATGGGGCAGGCGCCAGTCGACAGTCCGGTTCGTTTAAGCCGAAGTCGCCCCCGACCAGACCCGGCACTTGAACGCGGGTACGATGCGCTGCAAGCCGGCCGGCTCGATGACGCTCAGCGCGACTATGAACAGGTACTACGCAACGACCCAAAGAACACCGACGCCCTGCTCGGTCTCGCCACCATCGCCGGACAGCAGGGACAGGCCGAAAAGGCGCAGAGGTTTTACCTACGCGCACTGGAGTCGAATCCGAACGACGCGACTGCCCAAGCCGGCGTGATCAGTACGCGCGGGCTAGCAGATGCCGATTTTTCCGAAAGCCGGCTGAAGACCGCTTTATCCAGCCAGCCCGACTCGCCGGCCCTGCTCTTCGCGCTGGGCAACCTGTACGCCAGCCAAGGACGCTGGAGCGAGGCACAGCAGGTTTATTTCCGGGCCTATGCGACCGAGCCGGACAACCCCGACTTCATCTTCAACCTGGCTGTCAGCCTCGACCACCTGCGGCAGAACAAGCTGGCCGGGCAGTACTACCAGATGGCGTTGACGGCCGGCGAAACGCGGACCGTGTCGTTCGACCGCAACCAGGCCAGGATCCGTATCCTGGAACTGCAGCCATAACCACGCTCTGCGTTCGAGAATACGCACCCGATGAACGCCCCCCATCCACGACAGCTCGGACAAGTCCTGATCGCCAAGGGCATCCTCAGCGAGGATCAACTGCGTATCGCCCTGCTCGAGCAGATGAAGTCCAACCAGCCAGTCGGCAAGCTGCTGGTTTCCCTGGGCTTCGTTACCGAGGCCACCTTGCGCGACGCGCTGTCGGAAAGCCTGGGCAAGCAAAGCATCGACCTGGCCAACGCCATCATCGACCCTTCGGCCCTGGCCCTGGTCCCGCGCGAACTGGCCAAGCGCCATCACCTGCTACCCCTCGACTACGACGAGGAGCACCAGCGATTGACCGTCGCCATCGCCGACACCAACGACATCGTCGCGCTCGACCGTATCCGCAGCCTGGCCAAGGGCGCCATCGAAATCGACACCCTGCTGGCCGGCGAGACGGAGATCGCGCGGGCCATCGACCAGGCCTATGGCTACGAACTGTCGATCGACGGCATCCTGCATGAGATCGAGACCGGCGAAATTGACTTCCGTGGCCTGCAATCCTCTTCCGACGAATACAGCCAGCCGGTCGTCCGCCTGATCGACTCGATCCTGACCGACGCCGTCAAGCGCGAATCGTCGGACATCCATTTCGAACCGGAGACCGGCTTCCTGCGCATCCGCTACCGCATCGACGGCATGCTGCGCCAGATCCGTTCGCTGCACCAATCCTACTGGCCGGCCATGGCCGTGCGCGTCAAGGTCATGAGCGGCATGAACATCGCCGAAACTCGCGCGCCGCAGGACGGGCGCATCACCCTCAATATTCGGGGCCGCCAGATCGACTTCCGCGTTTCCGCACAGCCGACCATCCACGGCGAAAATATTGTGCTGCGGATCCTCGACCGCCAAAAAGGTCTCGTACCCCTGGAAGGGCTGGGCCTGACCGAGCAGCAGCTGAACATGCTCAAGCTGATGATCTCCCGCCCGGAAGGCATCATCCTGCTCACCGGGCCGACAGGCAGCGGCAAGACGACGACACTCTATTCCATTCTCAACCACATCAACTCCGAGGGCCTGAATATCATGACCCTGGAGGACCCGGTCGAGTATCCGATGGCGCTTGTCCGGCAAACCTCGGTGGCCGAATCGGCCAAGCTCGATTTCGCCAACGGCATCCGCTCGATGATGCGCCAGGATCCGGATGTCATCCTGGTCGG
>DBMG01000012.1:18468-31666 GCA_002304785.1 Candidatus Accumulibacter sp. UBA704
CACACCAATTCAGCCATCGGCGCCATCCCGCGCCTGCTCGACATCGGCGTGCTGCCGGACATCATGGCCGGAAACGTCATTGGTGTCGTCGCCCAGCGACTGGTTCGCCGGCTCTGTTCGCACTGCAAGACACCCTACCAGGCAGAGGATCACGAGACCCGCTTGCTGGGCACACCGGCCGAAACCCCGCGCCCGATCATCTTCCGCCCCTGCGGTTGCGAACGCTGCGATTTCCAGGGCTACCGCGGGCGGCTGGCGATCATGGAAATCCTGCGCATGAATGCCGACCTCGACGAACTTGTGGCCAAGCGCGCCACGGCCCGAGAAATCCGGCAGCTGGCTGCCCGGATCGGATTCGTACCGCTGGCGGACGATGGGTTGCGACGCGTTCTAGACGGTTCAACTTCGCTCGAGGAACTTGCCCGGGTGGTCGACCTGACCGACAGGATGTAAGCACCATGCCGCTTTTCAACTACCGGGCGGTCGATCCGGACGGACATTCGGTTACCGGCCGTGTCGACGCCATGAATATCGTCGACCTTGAAATGCGCCTGAGGCGCATGGACCTCGACCTCATCAACGGCGACCCGGTGAACAACAGAAACCTGTTCGGATCAAGAAGCGTCCCGCGTCGCGAGCTGATCCATTTCTGTTTTCACCTAGAACACCTGGTACGGGTGAAGGTACCGATTCTCGACGGACTTGCGGATTTGCGCGACAGCCTGGAGAACCCCCGCTTCCGCGAGGTCGTCGCCAGCCTGGTGGACGGCATTGAAGGCGGCCAGACCCTGTCGCAGGCCATGGACGCCCACCCGAGGATCTTCGACAAGGTATTCGTCAGCCTGATCCGCGCCGGCGAAGCCACGGGCAAGCTTCCCGAAGTGCTGCGCAGTCTGACCGATACGCTCAAATGGGAGGACGAACTCGCCTCGCAGACCAAGAAACTCGCCATGTACCCGGCCTTCGTCGGTACCATCGTGATCGCGGCCACGTTTTTCCTGATGGTTTACATGGTGCCGCAGCTCAAGCAGTTCGTTAAGAACATGGGCGAAGCTCTGCCGATGCAGACGCAGATCCTGTTTTTCGTTTCCGACCTGCTGGTTGCCTACTGGTATGTCGCGTTGCTGCTGCCCGTGCTGCTGGGCGTCGGCATCAAGATACTGCTAAATGCCAATCCGCTGGCACGGGTCCGCTTCGACGGATTGAAGCTCAGGTTTCCATTCGTCGGCGAGATCCTGCGCAAGATCATTCTTTCGCGTTTTTCCAACACCTTCGCCCTTCTCTATTCTTCGGGCATTCCGATACTCGAGTCGATCCGCACCACTCAGGATGTCGTCGGCAACCTCGTCGTCCGCCGCGGACTGGAACGCGTCGAGCAATTGATCGGCGAGGGGCAGAACGTAACCGCGGCGTTTCATCAGACCGGTTTTTTCCCGCCGCTGGTGATCCGTATGCTGCGGGTGGGAGAGAGTACCGGGGCGCTAGGAGAGGCGCTGGTCAACATCAGCTATTTCTACAACCGTGACGTCAAGGAATCGGTCGAAAAAGTGCAACAACTGATCGAACCGATGCTGACCATGGTTCTCGGCTGCCTGCTCGGCTGGATCATGCTGTCCGTGCTCGGTCCGGTTTATGATGTCATCAGCCGGATCAAGACATAACTCGACTCAAGCCCATGAAATCCCAGCGCCTCCTCTACCTCAGCTCGCACCAGATGGCCGCCTACCACTGGCAGTCCGGCACGCTGACGTGTGAGCAAGCTTTTTCGATCACGGAAACCGGGCTCCAACAGTTTTCGAACTATCTCGCGCACCATCCGCAAAGCACTTTTTCGCTGCTGGCCAACGTTGCGGAAGAAGGCTTCCACATCGAAACCATCCCTTACCTGCGCGGAGCCGACCGGAAAGCCCTTCTCGAGCGCAAGATCGGGCAGGCCTTCTTCAACACGCCGCTCTGCACGGCGATGTCGCTGGGTCACGAGAAAAGCCGGCGCAAGGACGAGCGCGTCCTCCTGACGGCGCTGACCAATCCGGCGTTTCTCCAGCCATGGCTCGACATCATCAGATCATCGGAAGCACCGCTCGCGGGAATATTCTCGCTGCCGCTGCTCGCCCCGATGCTGCTCAGGAAACTTCGCCTCCCTCCTGAGCCGAGTTTGCTGCTCACCGTTCAGGACCAAAGCATCCGGCAAAGCTATTTCGAGAAAGGCGAATTGCACTTCAGCCGCCTGACCCCTCTCCAGCACAGCAGCATCGGCGGCATTGCCCAGACCTTCGCCACCGAATCGCTCAAGCTCCAGCAATACCTTGCCAGCCAGCGGCTGATCGGACGCAGCCAGGCCATCACCGCCCACATCCTCGCCCATCCCGGCGCCTTCAAGGCGATCCAGAACAGCTGCGTCGACACGCCGACCGTCCGCTTCAACATCCTCGACATCACCGAATGCGCAGGCCGTACGGGATTGAAGACTGTGCCAGCGGATACGCACAGCGAACTTCTGTTCCTGCATTTGCTGGTAGCCAATCCACCGCCGATCCAGTTCGCCAACGACGAGTTGCGCCACAACTACCAGATCGGCCAGATCCGCGCGCTCCTCCAGGGCGCGGGCGCCATGACCCTGATCGGCTGCCTGCTGCTTTCCGGAAAATTCTGGTTCGACGCCCACGAGGTCATGCAGGAGGCAGAAGCGCTGCGTAGCGAAACCGCGCTCTCCCGGCAACGCTACGGCGATATCGTCAAGACCTTCCCGAGCGTCCCCACGGACAACGATACGCTCAAGAGCGTTATCGACCGTTACCGAGTCCAGGAAAGACGAAGCACCGTGCCGACCGCGATGTATCACGAGATCAGCCGAGCCCTGCAAGCAGAACCGGCCATCGAACTGGACAGCCTCGACTGGAAGATCGGCGGTGCCGACCCCGCCTCCACCGGTTCGATCCGGCAGAACGCCGACATCAGGGCCGTTCCCGAGGACAGCGAGAGCACCGTCGTACGCGGCACGATACGTCTGGGATCCAGCCCCAATACCCGCCAGATGCTCTCGACGTTCAACCGTTTCGTCGACAC
Organism: Candidatus Accumulibacter sp. UBA704; assembly: GCA_002304785.1. GTDB lineage: Bacteria > Pseudomonadota > Gammaproteobacteria > Burkholderiales > Rhodocyclaceae > Propionivibrio. The sequence continues at coordinate 21,535 of DBMG01000012.1, forward strand.
GCTCCGGTCCAACCCGAAGCTGCAGGTGGAAGTACTGCAGCAGCCTTTCGATATCGAATCGGGCAAGTCCCTGCGCGGCGGAGACACGTCACAGGAAGACGGCAAGCCGCGCAACTTCAGTCTGCAACTCATCCGGAAGATCGGATCATGAAGCTCGAATCCAAGGACTTTCCGAAATTGCAGATCAGCCTGCTGGCCATGCTGGTGATGGTGGCGATTGGCGCGGGAGCCGTCCTCTTTTCGCGCGACAGTGTCAGGCAAGCCAATTCCGCTTTCGCCGCCGCGCAGAGCGACCGCAATGACATCGACGGAAAGTTGAAGCGCGTTCGCAGCGAAGAACATGAAATTCGCGAGAAAGCGGCACTGTTCAACGCACTGAAGGCACGCGGGGTGATCGGCGAGGAGCAACGGCTGGAATGGGTCGAGTTGCTCAAGGGGATTCGCGAAAGACATCGCCTGATCGAGCTGCGCTACGAAATCGCCCCGCAACAGCCTCTGGAAAAAACGCCGACCGGCAGTCTCACCCTGTACGCCAGCACCATGAAGCTGCAACTGAGCCTGTTGCACGAGGAAGACCTGATCCGCCTGCTCGACGACCTGCGCCGCCAGGCCCACGCCTTGGTCCAGACCAGACGCTGCGACGTCTCGCGAATCCCCCACCGCGGCGCGGAAAACACCCTTCAGGGCTTCCTGCAGGCCGAATGCCTGATCGATTGGGTCACTCTGCACGAACCTGACAAGGGCAAAGGGGGCGGAAAATGAGGGCGACGACGCACGGATCCGCCATTCCTGCGAGTCTTGGGCGGTCGCTTCCCGCATTCCTCCTGATCCTGGCATGCATTCCTTTTCCGACCGGCAGCGAGGAACTCGGCCGCCTGTTTTTTACCCCGGAGCGCCGGCAAATGCTGGACCGGCAACGGCAGTTCAACATCCAGGAACGCAGGGAAATCCCCGAGGACCCGACACTCACGATCAACGGCGTGGTCACGCGCAGCAGCGGCAAACGCACGGTGTGGATCAACGGAGCCGCCCAGGATGACACGGATGTTTCCAGTGGCGTGATCGCCAGCCCGAGGGGGAAAAATCCGGCCCGCGTCGTCGTCCAAGGCAGTGAAGCCCCCCCGGCAGAAATCGGAGTGGGAGGGACGGTGAACCGCAACACGGGTGAAACGGCGGACCTGTTGGGCGGCGGACGCGTCATCATCAAGAGCCGGCCGTAATTCCGATGCGTCGGCCTAAAGAAGCGGTGCAGTTAACACGCGGAGCTCGGCAAGATGGGGCGGCGCTGCTGCTCATGTTGTTCGTGGTGACCATGGTGTTGAGTTCGATCCTGCTTTCCGGCCTCTCGAAAACCGACCTGGAAACACAGCGACAGAAGAAAACGCTGGCGACACTGGCACAGGCCAAGCAGGCGCTGATTGCCTGGTCGGTCCTGCAGGGGGACAACGGATCGGGAACCTATCCTCGACCAGGCTCCTTGCCGTGCCCCGACCGATACAACCTGGGCACACTCAACTCGGGGAACGCAAGCGTCAGTTGTTCCACTGCCGGCGGCACGTCCATCGGCCGACTGCCGTGGAAATCCTTGGGAATTGAGGATCTGCACGATGCCGACGGCGATCTCCTGTGGTATGCGGTCAGCGACAATTTCCGCAAGGCCACCGCCGGCTCTTTCCCGGCGATAAACAGCGACACCAAGGGCACGCTACTCCTGTACGCGGCTGACGGCAGCACCCTGCTGACCGGCAGCGGCGATGAACTGGCCGCCATTGTCATTGCGCCCGGGAGGCCACTGACCGGACAGGATCCTAGCGGAGCGCCGGACGCAGTGACCAGCTATCTGGACAGCGGCAATGGGAGGAACAACGCATCAGCCGGCGGCCCGTTCATCGCCGGTCCGGCCAGGAATGCGCAAGGCGACACGGTGGTCAACGATGTGGTCATCGGCATCAGCGCGCGGGAACTCATGGCAGCCGTCGAGAAACGCGCGCTGCGGGAAGCGGAAAAAGCCCTGTCGACCTTCGCCACAGCCAACGGAGGCAAATACCCCAACCCAGCCAGCGCCAGCGGTGCCAATTGCGCCGCGGCGATCCCCAACGTAAGTTCCCCTACCGTATGCGCCAGCGACAGCACCACCTGCATTGGCCGCTTGCCTGAAGACTCGGTTTCTACCTTTGTCGCAAGCTGGTTCCAGCAGAACGGCTGGGGCCGCGTGATGACCTATGCCGTGAACAAGAACGACGCCATGGACGGCAGCGGCTCAGGCTGCTCGACCACCCTGAACGTAAGTGGGCAGAATAAGCACTATGTCATCATCGCACCAGGAACGCCGCATGGTGCTCAGACACGCCCGTCGACGACGCTGTCCAGCTATCTCGAAGACCCTGGCAACGTGGATGCCTGGAATCCGGACCTCAATTTCGTCACGCCCGGCACTGCCAACACGAACAGCAACGACCAGTTGCGGAGCTATCCATGAGAGTTTCAAAAACAATCCGCGCCGCTGGTGGCTTCACGCTCACCGAACTAGCCATCGTTCTGGTCATCGTCGCCCTGCTGATCGGCGGCATGCTGATCCCGCTGTCCGCCCAACGCGACGTCCAGGCCGCCAACGACACGCAACGTCAATTGGCGGAGATCCGGGATGCCCTGCTCGGCTTCGCCGCCGCCAACGGTCGCCTGCCCTGCCCGGCGTCTCCCAACGTCACCGGCGTCGAGAATCCTGCCGGCGGTGGAGCCTGCGCCAATTCGTGGAACGGCTTTCTGCCCGGCATCACGCTCGGCATCGGCCCGACCGACGCCCAAGGCTACGTGCTGGACGCCTGGGGCAATCGGATTCGCTATGCTGTCACCACTGCGACGACCACAACCCCCAACTTGTTCACAACCAACAACGGCCTCAAGAACAACTGGTCTAGCGCACCCTCGCCCGACTTGGCAGTATGCAATAGCGCCACGGGGATTTCTCCAACCAATTGTGGTTCCAGTGTCGCCTTGACCACAACCGCCGTCGCCATGTTGATCTCGCACGGCAAGAACGGCGGTGCCACACCAACGTCCGCCGACGAACTGGCAAACTGGCCAAGTTCAAACGACCCGGTGTTCGTAAACGCCGCCCAGTCGCCCGCTTTCGACGACATCGTCCTATGGCTGTCAGCAAATATTCTCTACAACCGTCTCATCGCCGCAGGCAAGCTGCCGTGATAGCCGTTACGGATACTCAATCCGGTTGACCCTGCCTGCCGTTTGGGTTCAAATCGAAGCCGTCCTCCAAATTGAACCGCCTCATGAACTCGCCAGGGAGTCTTGCCGAAAGGCTTCGCCATGCCGGAATCCAGCCAACGGATTCCGAAGAATTGCGGCTACAGAAAACCCTGCTGATCTTCGCCACCGGGCTGATCAGCTTCGCCTCGATGTTCTGGCTGTTCATCTACTGGCAACTCGGCCCGCAGATCTCCTCGACGATTCCGTTCGTCTTCCAATTGCTGCTGATCGCCAACCTGGCGTTCTATCTCAAGACGCTGAATTTCGATTTCTTCCGGCAGACCCAGCTGGCCCTGTTCCTGTTCATGCCCTTCGTCGCGCAGTGGAGCATGGGCAACTTCATCACCGCCAGCGGCCTCAGCCTGTGGGCGCTGCTCGCGCCGATCGGCGCGGTGCTGGTCGTCGGCGCCCGCGAGGCGCTGGCGTGGTTCTTCGCTTACATCTTCCTGACCGCGCTCTCCGGCAGCTTCGACTATTACCTGGCCGATACCATGCTGCCGCCCCCGGTGAAGATTCCCACCAGCACGACGGTCTTCTTTTTCGCCCTGAACTTTGCGGCCGTATCGACCATCGTTTTCCTGCTGCTGCGCTATTCGGCAATCGAGAAGCAGAAAGCGCAGTTGCGCCTGGAAGATGCGCATCGCCTGCTGCAACTGGAACAGGAACGCTCCGAACGGCTGCTGCTGAACATCCTGCCCGGCCCCATTGCCGAGCGCTTGAAGAACAGCAACCAGACCATTGCCGACGGGTTCGCCGATGTCTCCGTGATGTTCGTGGATATCGTCAATTTCACCCGCATCGCCGAAGGATTGAGTCCGCAACAGGTGTTTTCGATGCTCAACCGGGTGTTCTCGTCGTTCGATGAACTGGCGGAAAAATACGGGCTGGAGAAGATCAAGACGATCGGCGATGCCTACATGGCGGCCGGTGGACTGAACGACCAGCGGGAGGATTTCACCGAAGCCCTGGCGGACCTGGCGCTGGAGATGCGCGACTTGTTGCAGCGCGACTTCCAGGTCAATGAAATGCATCTGGAAGTGCGCATCGGCATTGGTACCGGGCCGGTCGTCGCCGGCGTGGTCGGCAAGAAGAAGTTCATCTACGACCTGTGGGGCGACACCGTCAATCTGGCTAGCCGCATCACCAGCGAGGGCGTTCCCGGCATCGTGCAGGTCGACGAGGCCACCTATCTCAAACTGCGGCACAGTTTCGATTTCCAGCCGCCGCAGACGATCTATCTCAAGGGCAAGGGCGATACTGTCGTGTATCGCGCCATTGGCCGCAAGACGCCGGTCGTTCCCGGCGTACGAGAGAGCAGCGCGATCCTGTCCTAGCGCTCGGCCAGCGCTTTCCAGGAAGCCACGAACCGGCGGCCAACCCCGGCGACTTCATCAGCCGTCATTCCGGGCTTGTAGAGCGCCGAACCCAGCCCGAAGCCGGTGGCCCCGGCATCCACATACGGCTGCATGTTGTCCGGCGTGATGCCGCCGACCGGCAGCAGGCGCGTGCCTTTGGGCAGCACGACACGAATCGCCTTGAGAATGGCCGGCGTCACCAGTTCCGCCGGAAAGATCTTCAGCGCATCGGCACCGGCCGCCAGCGCGGCGAACGCCTCCGTTGGCGTGACGATTCCCGGCGCGCAGACGAGTCCCGCCTCCTTGGCCGCGCGGATCACCGCAGTATCGGCATGTGGCATGACCGCCAACTCGCCGCCGCAGTCCTTCAACTGCCAAACCTGCTCGATCGTCAGCACGGTGCCGGCGCCGACCAGCGCATCGTCCGGAAGTACCCGGCGAATCATGGCGATGCTCTTGAACGGATCGGGCGAATTGAGCGGCACTTCGATCAGTCGGAAACCGGCCTCGTAGAGTTTCAGGGCCATGCCCTCGGCTTCTTCCGGCTTGAGCCCGCGCAGGATGGCCACCAGCGGCAACGCTTTGTTGGCTTCGGCAAACCGCTCGGCCATGGAATGGGTCGACATGTAGTTATTCCTTTTTTCGGTGTATTCAGTGCTTTCCAACCAGGCCAGCCGCCATAGCCAGATTCCACAACCCGACCGGCGCGGTGTTGTCGAGCACTGCATCGACCGACTGGCCAAAATAGCGCAGGGAATGGGCATAGCGTTCACACAGTGACGGCGCACCGATCATGACGAGCGGCACCGAGGCCAGATCGCCAGATCCGGCCATCCCGGACACCAATTCATGACCGATGAGCAGACCGGACAGGTAATCGGCCAGCGCTGCATGCGGCAACCGCCCGGTCAACCCCAGCGTGCGCGTGCCGAAGATCTGGTGCGACAGGTCTCCGGGACCGCTGCTGCGCGCAGTTGACAGCCCCAGTTCGAAGGCTCCCGGGTCGGATTCCTTTTTGCCATCGGTTTCGGCAGGCATCAGGCGGCCCAGGATCGAATGCTTGCTCAGGACGGCGAACAATTCGCCGGTGAGGTAGGTGGCATAGCGCACGATCTTGCCGGTCTCAATCTGCGCCCACTTCGAATGTGTACCGGGCAGCAGCATGCAGGACCGGACCGCCCATTGCGGATTGGTCAGCAACGCTCCGGCAATCTGGATCTCTTCTCCGCGCATTACGTCCGGCAGTTCATCCGGTTCGTCGAACAGGACACCGGGAGCAATCAGGATGTCCGGCCCCAGTCCGCTCGGCACCGAGATGGCCTGCCCGGCCAGGGTCTGGATATCGGCCGGGCAGCGCACATAGGGCGCCTCCTTCCAGCCTTGCGCACTGCCGACCATGCCACAGGCTACAACCGGCAATTGTGGCCATTGCCGTAGCCAGTCTTCGGCAATTTGAGCGAACGCCTGCTGGTAGCCGGGCGTTCCCGGCGCGGGTAGGTGCTGAATGCCGTGCCCGGACTGCCGGGTCTCAATGATTCGCCCGTCACGCATCAGGAAGGCGCGCAGGCTCGAGGTACCCCAGTCCAGGGCCAACAACTGGGGAGGAGGAACAACTGCTGTATTCATGGTTCGTGATTCCTGAAACGGGAAGGTGAACATCCTACCATTCAGCCACGGTGCCATCCGCGTGACGCCACACCGGATTGCGCCAGTCCGGCGCCACCTTGCTGCGTTCGATCACCAGTTCTTCATTGACGTCCACGCCGAGACCCGGCTTCTTCGGCGGCAGCATGTAGCCGTCGTGGAACAGGAAGTCTTCCTTGTTCAACACATAGTCCATCAGTTCAGCGCCCTGGTTGTAGTGGATGCCCATGCTCTGCTCCTGCAACACGGCGTTGCGTGCAACGAAGTCGACGTGCAGGCAGGAAGCCAACGCCAGCGGGCCAAGCGGGCAGTGCGGCGCGAGGCCGATGTCGTAGGCTTCGGCCATCGCGGCGATCTTGACGCATTCGGTGATGCCGCCGGCGTGCGAGAGGTCAGGCTGGACGATGGAAATGCCTCCCGCGGCAAAGACGCGCTTGAACTCGAAGCGCGAGAACATGCGCTCTCCGGCGGCGATCGGAATGTGCGTCATCTCGGCGAGGCGCGGGTAGTACTCCGCCTGTTCGGCCAGCACCGGCTCTTCGATGAACAGGGGGCGGTACGGTTCGAGTTCCTTGATCAGCACGCGCGCCATCGGTGCGGCGACACGGCCGTGGAAATCCAGGCCGAATTCGATCTCGTTGCCGAACGCGGCGCGAATCTCCGCCACCACGGCTACCGCCGCGTCGACAGTCTTGCTCGTGTCGACCAGGCCCATTTCCTCGCAACCGTTGAGTTTGAAGGTATTGAAGCCGATGCCCTGCAGCTTCCTGATACCGGCAATGACATCCGCCGGGCGATCACCGCCGACCCAGCTATACATCTTCATCCGATCGCGCACCAGTCCACCCAGCAGTTCATACACCGGAGCCCCCAGCACCTTGCCCTTGATGTCCCACAGCGCCTGGTCGATTCCGGCGATGGCGCTCATCAGGATCGGGCCGCCGCGGTAGAAGCCGGTGCGGTACATGGCCTGCCAGATATCGTTGATGCGCGCCGGATCCTTACCGATCACATACTCGGACAATTCATTGACCGCCGTTTCGACGGTACGCGCCCGACCTTCGATAACCGGCTCACCCCAGCCGGTGACCCCTTCGTCGGTTTCGATCTTCAGGAACATCCAGCGCGGTGCCAGACGATACGTAGTTAGTTTGGTTACTTTCAATTCGTTCTCCGAATAGGTCATTTCCGAATACGGCAACAGGGAGTCAGGGCGCAGGTTTCCGCCCTTCCGTTTCCAATATAGCCTTGACGCGATCACTTTCTGTTTTCAGGCGAGCCAGATAGAGTTCGTCAATCCACTCCTGCCCGAACTCCGAACGATATCGTTGGTTGACGGGGCGAAGCAGTTGCCGGAAATGAGCCAGTGTCGCCGGCGTCGGTTCGTTGACGATCATCCCGGCCTTCTGCAGTTCGGCGACGGCCCTGGCCGCAGCCTCGCGTATGGTTTTGCGCTCGTAGAGCGTTGCCTCCCGCGCAGCCTTCCGAAAAAGATTCTGTTCGTCGGGAGAGAGATCGTCCCACGTTTTCTTGCTGATCAACAGCGGCCAGGCACTGTAGATGTGCCGCGTAAGGCTCAGATACTTCTGCACTTCGAAAAATCTCGAACTGTAGATCGTAATGACTGGGTTCTCCTGCCCTTCAACTTTGTTGTCCTTCAAACCGTTGAACACCTCGGGAAACGGCATTTCGACCGGCTCTGCGCCTAGCGTCTTGAATACCTCCCTGAACAGCGGATTCTGGATCACCCGAATTCGGATGCCTTCGAAGTCCTTGGCCTTGTTGATCGGTCGGACGTTGTTGGTCGTGCTCCGGAAGCCGTTCTCCCACCACCCCAGACCGACTATCCCATGCTCTTTCAAGGAGTCCAGCAACCGGGTTCCAAATACACCGTCGAGAAGCGAGTCCGCATCATCCTCGCGCTCAAAGAGGAACGGCATGTTGATCACGCCGAATCCTTTGTTAAGGCCCACGAGCGTCGAAGAATCCGGAACCGTCATATCGAGCGTTCCCTTCTGGACGTCGCGGATCATGGTCAGATCGTTGCCCACTTTGCCACCGGCCATCAGCGCCAGTTGAATTTTCCCTGCCGATTCCTTTCTGAGTGTATCGGCAAGGCGCTTTACAGCGAGTCCCTGAGGATGGTCCTCATTGAGACCGATGCCCAGAACCAGGCTTCTCTCCCGCACTTGGGCGCCAGCCGTGCCCGAGAAAAAAAGAACAAGCAGTGCAGTCAGGTACGAAATGAAGGTCAAAAAGCGACGCCGGTCAGTTTTCACTCCGCGCTACTCCCCAATTGCTAATTGGATGTCTGATACGTTCGACTACATTGACGAATAATCAAATTCGGTGGGGCAACAAACTCATGAGCCGAGCGCACCGCCGCATCCCACAGATGAAATCAACAATCAAACGTTGTACGTGCTGGACGCCGTCGTCCCGCCCTTGCCGGTCCAGTTGGTGTGGAAGAACTGGCCGCGCGGCTGATCGAGACGCTCGTAGGTATGCGCGCCGAAGTAGTCGCGCTGCGCCTGCAGCAGGTTGGCCGGCAGCACGGCGCTGCGGTACTGGTCGTAGAAAGCCAGCGCAGTGCTGAACGCCGGTACCGGGATACCCTTCAACGCCGCCGTGGCGACGATGTTGCGCCAGCCGGACTGGGCCTTGTCGATCTCGCCCTTGAAATAGCCGTCGAGCAGCAGGTTGGAGAGCGCCGGATTCTGGTCGAAGGCGTCCTTGATCTTGCCCAGGAAACGCGAGCGGATGATGCAGCCGCCCCGCCACATGAGGGCGATCCCGCCGTAGTTGAGGTTCCAGCCATAGTCCTTGGCCGCGGCGCGCATGAGCATGTAGCCCTGGGCATAACTGACGATCTTCGAGGCGTAAAGGGCGCTCTTGATGTCGGCGATGAAGGCCGCCTTCTTCGCCGGATCGGCGGCGATCTCGCTCAGCGCGGGATTCGGGCCACCCAGCGTCGCCGAAGCCAGCACGCGCTCTTCCTTGAGCGCGGAAACACAGCGGGAGTACACCGCTTCGGCCATCAGGGTGATGGGTATACCGAGATCCTGGGAATTGATCACGGTCCATTTGCCGGTGCCCTTCTGTCCGGCGGTATCGAGAATCTTGTCGACCAGCGGCTGGCCGTCGTCATCCTTCTTGCCCAGGATATCGCGCGAGATTTCGATGAGGTAGCTGTCGAGGTCGCCGCGGTTCCACTCGGCGAAGACTTCGTGCATCTCGTCGGCGCTCATGCCGAGACCGGTCTTCATGATGTTGTAGGCTTCGCAGATGAGCTGCATGTCGCCGTATTCGATGCCGTTATGCACCATCTTGACGTAATGCCCGGCCCCCATTTCGCCGACCCATTCGCAGCAGGGCACGTTGCCTTCAACCTTGGCGGACACGGCCTGGAAAATATCCTTCACATACGGCCAGGCGGCCGGGGAACCGCCCGGCATGATGCTCGGGCCGTTGCGGGCGCCTTCTTCGCCGCCGCTGACGCCGGTGCCGATGTACAGCAGCCCCTTGCTTTCGACGTATTTCTGCCGACGGTTGGTGTCGTCGAACAGGGAGTTGCCACCGTCGATGATGATGTCGCCCGCCTCGAGATGCGGTATGAGCTGGTCGATGAATTCATCGACGGGTTTGCCGGCCTTGACCAGCATCATGACGCGGCGCGGCTTCTTGAGCTGGGCCACCATCTCGGCGATGGAATGCGCCCCGAGAACCTTCGTTCCCTTGGCTTCGTTGGCCAGAAACTGGTCCACCTTCTCCGTCGAGCGGTTGTAGGCCACCACCGTAAAACCGTGGTCGTCCATGTTCAGGATCAGATTCTGGCCCATCACGGCCAGTCCAATCAGGGCGATGTCTGC
>DBMG01000056.1:0-6954 GCA_002304785.1 Candidatus Accumulibacter sp. UBA704
TCCTCCGGCACCTGCATGCCGACCCGCGCCGCCAGATCCTTGATGGTCTCGACAAACCCCAGCCCGGAGTACTCCATAAGGAAGCCAATGGCCGTTCCGTGTGCCCCGCAGCCGAAGCAATGGTAGAACTGCTTGGTCGGACTGACGGTGAACGAGGGCGTCTTCTCGTTGTGAAAGGGACAGCAGGCCGCGTAGTTGGCCCCGGCCTTGCGCAAAGGCACATATGCATCGATCAGGTCGACGATATCGACCCGATGCAGCAGTTCCTGAATAAAGGATTCTGGAATCACTTCTTGAGTGAAAGGTGAGACGTGAAAAATGAAACGTGCGAAACGCGCATCAACCGTGGAAAGCGTTCCACGCATCGCGTTTCATGTTTCACATTTCACTTGGCCAAAGCGGCCTTTACCAGCTTGGACACTTCAGTCATATCGGCGCGACCAGCCAGCTTTGGCTTGAGCACACCCATCACTTTGCCCATGTCGCCGGGACCAGCAGCGCCGGCCGCGGCCACCGCCTCGGCGACCGCCGCCGCAATTTCCTCACCGGACAGTCCTGCGGGCATATAGGTTTGCAGCAACTCAGCCTCGAATCGTTCCGCATCGACCAGATCCTGCCGGCCAGCCGCTTCGTACTGAGTAATGGAATCCTTGCGCTGCTTGAGCATCTTGTCGATGACAGAGATCACCGCCGCGTCATCCAGCTGGATACGCTCATCCACTTCCTTTTGCTTGATCGCTGCCAGCAAAAGACGAATGGCCGATAGCGTTGCCGGATCCCTGGCGCGCATGGCGGCCTTCATGTCTTCAGTGATGCGCTCTTTCAAGGCCATCAGGAGTCTCCTCGACTAGTCCGGCGACCGGAAGCACTCCGCCCGCCAACAAAAATCACCACCTACAAACGCGAAAAGCCGCCCATCTTCAGACAGGCGGCTAATCAGCGATCTGCAATCCGATTTCAGTAAAGCTTGGGCGGCAGGGTTTGGCTGCGCATGCGCTTGTGATGGCGCTTGACCGCAGCGGCGAGCTTGCGCTTGCGCTCGGCAGTAGGCTTCTCGTAGAACTCGCGAGCACGCAACTCGGTCAGCAGCCCCGTCTTTTCGACGGTACGCTTGAAACGGCGAATAGCTACTTCGAACGGCTCATTTTCCTTAACGCGAATGGCAGGCATTAACTCTATCCTAAATTCAAGATTCGACGGACAACAACTGAGCCAAGCATTATAAACAAACATGCCGCCAAAAACCAAGCTGTTTTCCAGCTTTTTTTCGAAACAGGCGCGCGTCGGGTAGAATCGCGGCCATGNNGAAACGGGTGTCGCCCTCTACGATACCGAAGCGGGCGGCCGCCTGCTGACTCACGCCCTGCATTCGCAAATTGCAATGCACCAGGAATACGGCGGTGTCGTCCCGGAACTGGCTTCGCGCGACCACATTAGGCGCACGATCCCGCTGCTGCGCAAGGCATTGTCTGAAAGTGGGCGTTCGCTCGACAGGATCGACGCGGTCGCCTACACCCAAGGCCCGGGGCTCGCTGGAGCACTGCTGGTTGGCGCGGCCTTTGCCGAAGGGCTGGCCATGGCGCTGGGCGTGCCCACCATTCCGGTTCATCACCTAGAAGGTCACCTGCTGTCCCCTCTCCTTTCCCGTCGGCCGCCGACATTCCCGTTCATCGCCCTGCTGGTCTCGGGCGGCCATAGCCAACTGATGCGCGTTACCGGTGTCGGCCAGTACGCACTTCTGGGAGAAACGCTCGACGACGCGGCTGGCGAAGCCTTCGACAAGACGGCAAAACTGCTTGGCCTGCCCTACCCGGGAGGTCCGGCGCTGTCAGCGCTGGCCGAACACGGCCGGCCTGACATGTGCAAATTTCCGCGGCCGATGCTCAACTCCGGCGACCTCGATTTCAGTTTCAGCGGCCTGAAAACTGCGGTCCTGACCCATGTGCGGGAACTGGGCGAACCCGACGAACAACAGCGTGCGGATATCGCGCGCGGTTTTCAGGACGCCATCGTCGAAGTACTGGTCAAGAAATCCATGCGCGCCATCAAAAGCAGCGGACTTCGGCAACTCGTAGTCGCCGGCGGGGTCGGGGCCAACAGAGAATTGCGCCGCCAGCTCGATGAGCGGGCCGGCCGGGCAAAGATCACCGTTTACTATCCGGAATTCGAATTCTGCACCGATAACGGGGCCATGATCGCACTAGCCGGCGCCCTGCGCTTCCAGGCAGGCGTTTCGCTCAAGCCGGCCGGCGCCTTCGCCGTCCGCCCGCGCTGGCCTCTGGCTGAACTGATGGGTTGATCAGGCTTTCTTCCCAGCGCCGATCTTGGGCTCGGTGCCGGCCATCAGTCGTTGCAGATTTGCCCAGTGCTTGACAATCAGCACCATGGCAATGATTCCGACGACCAGCAGCAACGTTCCACTACCCCAGAACAGGAAGGCCGTCACCGGCGCGGCGGCGGCGGCCACCAGCGCCGCGAGCGACGAGTAGCGCAGCGTGAAAGCAATGGCTAGCCAGATGCCCAGCGTAATCAGCCCGAGAGCAGGATCCAGGGCCAACAGCACGCCGGCGGCCGTAGCCACGCCCTTGCCGCCCTTGAATCCCAGGAAGACGGGATAGAGATGCCCGAAAAAAACCGCCAGGGCGACGGCGCCTACCAGCCCGTCCAAAAAGCCGTACTTCGGCCCCAGCGACTGCGCCAGGAATACGGCCAACCAGCCCTTGGCCATATCGCCGAGCAAAGTCATGGCGGCGGCGGCCTTGTTCCCACTGCGCAAGACATTGGTGGCACCAGGATTTTTCGATCCATAACTGCGCGGATCGGCCAGCCCGAAAATCCGGCTGCAGACGACGGCAAACGGGACTGAGCCGAGAAGATACGCGGCCAGTACTGCCAACACGACAATCACGAATTCGGGCATAGGGCTTCCACGATATGAAAGTAACAGCTAAGGTAGAATGCGCACTCCACCGGGCTTGGCATGCCAGCCCGCGGCGAACACGAGTAGCGATTCTACACTGACCTGCGCAGCGCAAAAATGGACATCATCTTCATCGACGAACTTCGCATCCCGACGCTGATCGGGATCTATCCGCGCGAGCAGGCCATACCCCAGACCATCGAAATCTCGCTGCAGATCGGAACGTCGACGGCGAATGCCGGCAACAGCGACGACATCAGGGACACCATCGACTATGCGGTCGTCGTCGAACGGCTGCGCTCGGATCTCTCCGCGCAACATTTCCATCTGCTGGAAAAACTGGCCGAGCACGTGGCCAGCCTTCTGCTCGAGGATTTCGGCGCCATCTGGGTGCGTGTATCGATCGCCAAGCTCGGCACGATGCGCGGCGTCAAGCGCACGGGCGTCATTATCGAACGCAGCCGGTTACCCACCTGACCTGCGTGACTCACTTGAGCGCGGCTTCCACCACCTTTGGGGCAAGCACGCGCATCAGGTCGTGCGGATGCACGCCGACCAGGAAGCCACGCCGTCCGCCGTTGATGTAGATCAGCGGCAGGTCGAGGATGGTTTTTTCGATGTACACCGGCATTTTCTTCTTGGTCCCGAACGGACTGGTGCCTCCCACCAGGAAGCCTGTGTGCCGATTGGCCACCTCCGGCTTGCACGGCTCGACCTTCTTGCACCCGATCTGCCGCGCCAGTTCCTTGGTCGACACCTTGCGATCGCCGTGCATCAGCACGATCAGAGGCTTTGCCGATTCATCCTCCATGACCAGCGTCTTCACCACCGCGTGTTCGTCGACATTCAGTTCACGCGAGGAAACCTTGGTTCCGCCATGCTCTTCGTAGTCATAAAGGTGGCTGGAATGCGCGATGCCCTGCTGGCGCAGGAACTTGGTCGCAGGAGTTTCGGGAGCATTTTCTGACTTCATGTTGTTTTCCGGGAGCAAGGCTCATTGTCTGAAGCATAGCAGAGACGAGGCGCGGCGTTTCAGCCACGCGGATGATGTGCGGCGTGCAGCGTCTTCAGGCGTTCGCGCGCGATGTGCGTGTAGATCTGGGTCGTCGAGATATCCGAGTGACCAAGCAGCAACTGAACGACGCGCAGGTCGGCTCCATGGTTGAGCAGATGCGTGGCGAAGGCATGGCGCAGCACGTGCGGAGAAAGCCGAGCCGGAGCAATTCCTGCAGCCAGGGCATAGCGCTTGATCAGTTGCCAGAAGGCCTGGCGCGTCATGCCGGCCCCACGGGCTGTCACGAACAGTTCGTCACTCTGGCGTCCGCTGAGCAAGGCCGGCCGGGCCTCGGCCAGATAGCGCCGCAACCAGTCGACGGCCTCCTCGCCGAGAGGAACCAACCGCTCCTTGCTGCCCTTGCCGAATACTCGTACCACCCCCATGTCGAAACTGACCTCATGCAATTTCAGGCCGATCAACTCGGAAACACGCAGCCCGGTCGCGTAGAGCGTCTCGAGCATGGCCCGGTCGCGCAGGCCGAGTATTTCATCGATCGGCGGGGCGGCCAGCAGGGCGTCGACGTCCTTCTCGGAAAGCACCTTGGGCAGTCGTGACGGCTTCACCGGCATGGCAATTTTCAGCGTCGGATCGACCGCAATCCGGCCGCGCGCCAGAAGGTGCCGGTAAAAACGCCGCAAGGTCGAGATGTAGCGCGCCTGGGAGGACGCACGCCGGGTCTGCGACAGCACGGCCACGAAGCGGATCAGCGCCAGTTCATCCGCCGCGGAAAGCGAGGACAGCCTCTGTTCCTTGAGCCATCGCGCCAGATGCGCCAGGTCGCTGCGATAGCTGGCGAGCGAAGTCTTGGCCAGTCCGTCCTCGAGCCAAAGCGTGTCGCAAAAGGCGTCGATCTCGGCGAGATCGCTCGGACTTACCTCACCCGCGTTGCTCATGCGCCAGCAGCCAGCGCTTCACGTCGAGGAAGAATTCTCCTCCCTGACTCGCGAACCCACCGAGCCCGCCCCCTGCGGCGACGACGCGGTGGCACGGCACGACCACCGGATAGGGGTTGGCCCCACAGGCCTGCCCGACGGCACGCGGAGCACTCTTCACCGCCTTGGCCACCTCCCCGTAAGTTCTCCGCTCGTGGTTTGGAATGAGGGCAATCTGCTCCCAGACACGGCGCTGGAAACGCGTCCCGGCAGGCCGCAAGGGCAGCGAGAACGCAAATCCCGCATCGGCAAGGTAATTCCGCAACTGGCGCACCGCCTCGGCAGCCAGCGCATTGGCAGGAGCCAGTTCGTCGCGCGGCGGGAGAAATTCCAACGAAAGGATCTCGGTTTCATCGCAACGCACACCGAGGCAAAATCCGGGAGCGGCGACAATGGCCTGATAAGGCTGTTGCATGAATCCCCCCTCAGCGACGAACTTGCCCGGTACCGAGAACCACCCATTTCTGGCTGGTCAGCCCCTCCAGACCAACCGGACCGCGCGCATGAATCTTGTCGGTGGAAATGCCGATCTCCGCACCCAGGCCGTACTCGAAACCATCGGCAAAGCGCGTCGAGGCATTGACCATCACCGATGCCGAATCGACCTCACGCAGGAAGCGCAACGCCTTCGTGTAATTCTCGGTGACGATCGTATCGGTGTGGTGCGAACCGTAACGGTTGATGTGCCCGATGGCCTCATCCAGTCCATCAACCACCTTGACCGAAATGACCGGTGCCAGGAATTCGGCGGCGTAATCCTCTTCTGTCGCGGGTTTGGCTTCCGCGACCAGCACCCGGGTTTCAGCACAACCGCGGATTTCCACGCCTTTGCCCTGCAGCATTGCCGCCACCGGCGGTAGCAGTTCGGCGGCCCGCGAACGCGCCACGAGCAGCGACTCGGCGGTATTGCAGGTGCCGTAGCGCTGTGTCTTGGCGTTCTCCACGATCCGCACCGCCATTTCCGGCACGGCTTCATCGTCCAGATAGACATGGCAGTTGCCGTCCAGATGCTGGATCATCGGCACCCGCGCCTCGGCCAGCAGGCGTGATATCAGGCCCTTGCCGCCGCGCGGCACGATCACATCGACGTACTCGCGCATGGTGATCAAGTGGCCGACTGCCGCGCGATCGGTGGTATCGATCACCTGCACGGCATGGAGCGGCAGTCCGGAGGCAGCGAGAGCCTCCTGCACCAGCACGGCAATCGCCCGATTGCAGTGGATGGCCTCGGATCCGCCGCGCAGGATGGCCGCGTTGCCCGACTTCAGGCACAGCGCCGCGGCGTCGGCGGTAACGTTCGGCCGCGCTTCGTAGATGATGCCGACCACTCCCAGTGGAACCCGCATCTTGCCCACTTGGATGCCGCTCGGGCGGAATTTCAGCTCGCTGATCTCTCCCACCGGATCGGGCAGTGACGCCACCTGCTCGACGCCCTCGGCCATGGCGGCCACGCTCTTATCGGTCAACGTCAGACGATCGATCATCGCCGGTTCCAGGCCGGTCGATCGTGCTGCAGCGAGATCTCTCTGATTTGCCTCGAGAAGTGCGGTAGAATTTCGCCTTATCGCACGAGCCAAGCTATTCAGTGCTTCATTTTTGACATTCGAGTCGGCGCGAGCGATGTGACGGGATGCGTCTCTCGCCTGCACGCCGACTTCCGTCATGTACTGCTGGATGTCCATGGTTACCCGATTCGTTTGAGCAAAGCCCAATTATAGCCACCGTCAGAACGCCAGATTGAACCATTCATAGAAATCGTAATCCTATGCTCACAGTTACTTCATCAGCATCCGATATGAGCAAAAAACTGATTCTCCCGGCCGAAGTGAAAATCTGCGCAACATGCAGTTACTGGGATGGCGAGCGGAAAGTTGATCCCGAACTGGCGATCGTTGTCGTCGAGGAAGGCTGCGCAGGTGAATGCCTGGTTCAGAACAAGTGCTGCCAGGGACTGAACGACGAATTCGAGTGGCGCGACGATTGCCTGTGGGAGCATCTTGCACCGGATGCTCCTGAAGACAGCAAGAACGAAGAAAAGAAGTAGG
>DBMG01000056.1:7080-8009 GCA_002304785.1 Candidatus Accumulibacter sp. UBA704
CTTCCTGAACAGCGCCTGCCTTGCCCCCCAAACACGAGCTTCCTTGAACAGCGAATCGGCAGGCTTGCGTTCCGCCAGACCCGATTTGACCTGCGCCAGCGCCCGCACCTCTTCGGTCATCGCCCAGAGAACCAGCGGCGGAGCCTCGCCTTCCTGGCGCAGGCCGTCCAGTGTCCGGACCAAGCGCGTCACATCGCCGGTCAACAATGATTCGCGCAGACCGTCCAGATCATAGCGTGCGACATTCAGGACCGCTTCGCGCACTTGGTCCAGCGATAGCTTTCCTTGCGGGTACGACAAACCCAGTTTCAAGATTTCCTGATGTGCCGCCAGCAGATTGCCCTCCACGCGCTCGGCGATGAAACGCAGCCCATCGTTGTCCGCGCTCTGCTGCTGGCGCTGCAGTCGTCCGGCAATCCAGCCCGGCAGCTCGGGCGCACTGGGTGGAACGACCTTGACGGTCACTCCCGCTTCGGTAAGGGTCTTGAGCCAGACCGCTTTCTCTTCCGTCCAGTCGAGGCCGGGCAGCGTTACCAGCAGCAGAGCATCCGGTGACGGCCGGGCACAATACTCCTGCAACGCCGCGCTTCCTTCACGCCCCGGCTTACCGGTGGGAATGCGCAGATCGATGAGCTTGCGCTCGCCGAACAGCGACATGTTGCCCGTCGCATGGTGCAGATCGTTCCAGTTGAAACCGGTAATCGCGGTCAGTACCTCGCGTTCCGCGAACCCTTGCCGCCGCGCCGCGGCACGGACGCCATCGGCGGCTTCGATGACCAGCAAGGGCTCATCGCCATATATCGCATAGACTGGCTTGAGCCCTCTCTCAAGATGGGCAGATAGCTGCTCGCCCCTGAGTAGCATGCCCTACTCCACTTCGGCTGGGGGCCGTGGCTTGGCCGTAACCAATCGCCGCATCAATTGCTGGA
>DBMG01000033.1 GCA_002304785.1 Candidatus Accumulibacter sp. UBA704
TGCAGTCGGTCAACCGCCTGGTCATTTGCGTCTATCTCACGCTGATGCTGCTCAACGTGGCCAGCTTTGCCGTCTTCGACGCCTTGCGCGACGAACAGCAGATTGCCATGCAGCGCCAGCAACAGGCTGGCCGGCAGGCGGATATCCTCATCGACGGCTCGAAGCAGCTGACTGCCAGTGTTCGGGCGTTTGCCGCGACCGGCGATGCGCGCCATGAGAAGGAGTACTGGAAGGAGGTCAGGGTGTTGCGTAGCCGTGACAAGGCCGAAGCCGAGTTGCGCAACATGGGTCTGCAATCTCGGGAAATTGCCCTGATCGAGACGGCCAAGCGCAATTCCGACCGACTGATCGAGGTCGAAGAGCAGGCTTTCGCTGAAGAACGGCGCGGAAACCGCGCACGCGCCGTCGAACTGGTCTTCGGCGAGGAATACAGCCGCGCCCTCGAGGGCATATATGCGCCGGTCGAGCAGTTCCGGGAACTTCTGGCGAAGCGCCTGCAGGACGAGTCGGTGGTGGCGGGCGCGCGGCTGCGGCTGGCCTGGCGAACCGGTCTCGGCCTGGCGGCGTTCAACGTGCTGCTGACCCTCGGCATTCTCGGCGTTTTCTACCGGCGGCGCGTGTTTCGTCCACTGGCGGAATTGAACGCGCAGATTCGTTCGTTCAACGATGAAAAGAATGCCAAGCCTCTGGGATATCTCGACGATACGACCGAAATCGGAGAACTGGCACGCTCCTTTGCCGCCTATCGCCAGGCTGGCGCAGACATGGCCAACGAGCAATGGGTGAAGACCCAGCAGGCGAGCGTGGCAGCGCATTTGCAGGCGGCCGGCAGTTTCAGCGAGTTGGCGCAGGATTTCCTCGCTCAGGTCGCGCCTCTGATTGGTGCCGGGCACGGCGTTTTCTACATCTACGAAGAAGATCGCCGTTTGCTGCGCATGCTGGCCCACTACGCCTACAACGAACGCAAAAGCCTGGCGCAGACCTTCGGACTGGGCGAAGGCCTGGTTGGCCAGTGTGCCCTGGAAATGGCCCCGATCATCATCACCCGGCCGCCGCCCGACTATGTGCGCATCCGCGCCAGCCTTGGCGAGGCGGCACCCTGCGCCATCATGGTCTTGCCGGTGCTTAACGGCCAGCGTGTGCTGGCGGTCGTGGAACTGGCCTGTTTCAAACCGTTCGAGAAGCGCGAACGCGATCTGCTGGAGGGGCTGATGCCGGTGGTCGGCATGAACCTGCAGATACTGGAACGCAATGTCAGGACGCAACGCCTGCTGGAAAAAACACAGCAGCAGGCCGAGCGCATGGAGGAGCAGGCGGCCCAGTTGCAGGAGCAAACCGTCGCGATCGAGGAACAGCGTAATTCGGTAGCCGCGCTGCTGGACGAGCAGAATGCCATCTTCGAGTCGGTCTCCAGCGGCATCGCCGTGATGCGTGACCGCATCCTGCAGAAATGCAATGCCCAACTCGGCAGGATCTTCGGACGTCAGCCGGAGAGCCTGATCGGGCAATCCACGCGTGATTGGTATGCCGACGAGCAGACGTCCTTCGACATGGGCAAGGTTTACGATCGACTCAGGCAAGGCGATTCGGTGCGTCACGAAGTGCAGATGCAGCGCGCGGACGGCACCAACTTCTGGTCGCGTCTGAGCGGGCGGGCAATCGACCCGAATGATCTTTCGCGCGGGGTGGTGTGGACCGTCGAGGACATCACCGACGAGCGCGCGACTGCCGATGCCATGAGCGAAGCGCGGCAGATCGCCGAGGATGCCGCGCGCACCAAGAGCGATTTCCTGGCCAACATGAGCCACGAAATCCGTACCCCGATGAATGCCATCATCGGCATGGCCCACCTGGCACTGAAGACCGGACTCAACCCGCGCCAGGCCGATTACATCCGCAAGATCCAGCAGTCGGGCCAGCTTCTTCTGGGCATCATCAACGACATCCTGGACTTTTCAAAGATCGAGGCCGGCAAGCTGACGATCGAATCGACCGACTTCGAACTGGGCCGGGTGCTCGACAATGTGGCCGTGCTGATTGCCGAAAAAGCGTCGGCCAAGGGCCTGGAGCTGATCAACGAAGTGGCGTCCGACGTGCCGGAAACCCTGGTGGGCGACCCGTTGCGCCTGGGGCAGATCCTGATCAATTATTGCAACAACGCCGTCAAATTCACCGAACGCGGCGAAGTCGCGATCAAGGTGGCCAAGACCGAGGAGACGTCGCAGGACATCGTCCTGCGTTTCGAGGTCCGGGATACCGGCATCGGCCTGGCCCCGGAGCAAAAAGAGAGGATGTTCCAGAGCTTCACCCAGGCCGATACCTCGACGACGCGAAAATACGGCGGCACCGGGCTGGGACTCGCTATCTCGAAGAATCTGGCCGAGCTGATGGGCGGGCACGTCGGGGTCGAGTCCGAGCTGGGCAAAGGTTCGACCTTCTGGTTTACGGTGCGGCTGCGCAAGAGCACGAGCCGCAAGCGCAAACTGGTCCCGCGGCCCGATCTGCGTGGCCGGCGAATGCTCGTGGTCGATGACAACGAACATGCCTGCACGGTGCTCTCCGGTATGCTTTCCGGAATGAGCTTCGTGGTCGATGCGGTGAACAGCGGTCGGAGAGCTGTCGATGCCGTGCGCCTGGCGGCGGAAACCGGGCGTCCTTACGATGTTGTCTTCCTCGATTGGCAGATGCCGGAGATCGACGGTACGCAGGCCGGCCGGAACATCCTCGAACTCGGCCTGGTTCCTCCTCCGCGCCTGATCATGGTGACCGCGTACGGCCGCGAGGAAGTGATTGCCGGTGCCCGCGCGGCGGGGTTCGACGACGTGCTGATCAAGCCGGTCAATCCGTCGGTGTTGTTCGATGCCGCGGTGCGTGCGCTCGGGGCGCTGCCGGAAGAAATCGAAACCGCCGCTGCCGAGGTACAGGGGAGGGGTGTCGACGTCTCGGCGATTGCAGGTGCGCGGCTATTGCTTGCCGAGGACAACGAGATGAATCAGGAGGTTGCGGTAGAGCTGCTTCGCGATGCCGGGTTTGCGGTCGACGTCGCGGAAAACGGGCAGGTTGCGCTGGATATGCTGCAACAGCACGCGGCTGACTACTATGCCGCAGTACTGATGGACATGCAGATGCCGGTGCTAGACGGTCTTTCGGCCACAAGCGAGATTCGCAAGCTGCCCCGACTTGCGGGACTGCCTGTAGTGGCCATGACGGCCAACGCCATGGAACAGGACCGGGAACGCTGCCTGGCTGCGGGCATGAACGACTACGTGGCCAAGCCCATCGATCCGGACGAACTGTCCCGCGTGCTGCTCAAGTGGATCCGGCCGGGGAGGTTCCAAGCGGCGGGTTCGCCGGCGGAGACGTTGACACCTTCGGCAGAGCAAGTTCAGGAACTGCCGCGCCACATCGACGGCCTGGATGCCGAGCTCGGCTTGCGCCACGCCAACGACAAGTATTCACTGTATGTTTCCATGCTGCGCCGTTTCGTCGAGGGGCAGCGCTCGGTTATCGGCGAGATCGCCGTTGCGCTGGACAAGGACGACTGGCCGGCCGCCGAGCGGCTGGCGCATACCCTCAAGGGCAATGCGGCCAACATCGGTGCGACTTCGTTGCCGGTCGAGGCCGCGGCGCTGGAGTCGGCGCTCAGGAACAGGCAGCCGCGCGAGGTGATCGAAAGTCTGCTGGTGGCGCCGGCGGCACAACTGGAAGCCCTGGTCGCATCAATAAACGCCTGGTTGCCGCCGGAGCCGCCTTCCGCGGCGGGGGTGGAAATCGTCAGACAGGATCTCGATGAGGCTGCGCTGAAAACCGAACTGGCGCG
>DBMG01000147.1 GCA_002304785.1 Candidatus Accumulibacter sp. UBA704
TTCGAGTAGAAACCGGCGAAGAAGGGGGTCCCGATCAGGGCCAGCGAGCCGATCAGCGACGTCAGCCAGGTCACCGGCATGTACTTGCGGAGGCCGCCCATATTGCGGATGTCCTGATCATGGTGCATGCCAATGATCACCGAACCCGCAGCGAGGAACAGTAGTGCCTTGAAGAAAGCATGCGTCATCAGGTGGAAAATGGCCACGGAGTAAGCTGATGCGCCGAGCGCCACTGTCATGTAACCGAGTTGGGACAGCGTCGAGTAGGCTACCACGCGCTTGATGTCGTTCTGGATGATGCCGAGGAACCCCATGAACAGCGCCGTGATCGAGCCGATGACGATGACGAAGGACAACGCAGCGTCAGAGAGTTCGAACAGCGGCGACATGCGCGACACCATGAAGATGCCGGCGGTCACCATCGTCGCGGCGTGGATAAGCGCCGAGATCGGCGTCGGGCCTTCCATCGAATCGGGTAGCCACACGTGCAGCGGCACCTGCGCCGACTTGCCCATCGCTCCGATGAACAAGAGGATGCAAGTCGCGCTGATCAGCGAGACGGTTCCCCAACTTGTCCCGGGGATCAGGTTGATCGTCACGCCGGCGAAACTCTTCGCATCTTTGAACACCGGCGCGTAGTCGAGCGTTCCGAAGTGCGCCAGAACCAGCCCAATGCCGAGGATGAAGCCGAAGTCCCCGACACGGTTGACGAGAAAAGCCTTCATGTTGGCGAAGATTGCCGTCGGACGCGTATACCAGAAGCCAATCAACAGATAAGACACCAGGCCGACGGCCTCCCAGCCGAAGAACAACTGCATGAAGTTGTTGCTCATCACCAGCATCAGCATGGAGAAGGTAAACAACGAAATATAGCTGAAGAAGCGGTTATAGCCCGGGTCGTCGTGCATGTAGCCGATCGTATAGACGTGCACCATCAGCGAAACAAAGGTCACCACGAGCATCATAGTGACCGTCAAGGAGTCAATGAGGAAGCCGACCTGGAAGGCGTAGTCGCCGGATGTGAGCCATTGATAGACCGTTCCATTGAAGGTGTTTCCAGCTGTCACATCCCTGAATATGAACACCGACGCGATAAATGCGATGGCGACGCCGGCGATGGTCACGGTATGCGCCAGCCAGCGCGGGATCACGCGGCAGAACAGGCCAGCGACGATCGCTCCGAACAGCGGGGCCAGCGGAACGAGCAAATAGAGCTTTTGCATTTCCATGTTCAACCCTTCAGGCTGTCCAGATCATCCACATGGATGGTCTTCAGGTTGCGGAACAGCACGACGAGAATTGCCAGGCCGATCGCCGACTCGGCGGCGGCCACAGTGAGAATGAAGAAAACGAAGACTTGCCCCGCCAAATCCTGCAGGTAGTGCGAAAAGGCAATGAAGTTGATGTTGACCGCCAGGAGCATCAATTCAATCGACATCAGGATGATGATCAGATTCTTCCGGTTCAGGAAAATGCCGACGATGCTGATCGCGAATAGAACCGCGCCTAATATCAGAAAATGGGACAGTGTTAGCAAGATGCCTCCCTGGTTGCTTTCTGCAATCGATAGCGGCTGGCGCTACCGCACAACATTCTTCGATTCAATTGCCCACGACAAAACAAGATTCCGTGGAAATTCAGTCACGCTTCTCAGCCGGCATCTGCAAGACACGGACGCGGTCCTTGGCCTTGACAAAAACCTGCTGCGATGGACTGACCGATTTGCTCTTGCGCTTGCCGCGCAAGGTAAGCGCAGTTGCAGCGACAATGCCAACCAGCAAAACCACGGAAGCCAGTTCGAACGGATAGACGTAGTCGGTGAAAAGCAGGCGTCCAACGGCTTGCACATTGCTGTACCCCGCCTCCGCCTGCGGCACATCACTTTCGAGAACGCCCCAGTACATGCCGCCCAGAACCAGACTCATCTCAGCGACGATCAGCAACGCGACGATCGATCCAAGAGGCAGGTAGCTCCAGAAGCCTTCGCGCAGGCGATCCAAATTGATGTCGAGCAGCATGACGACGAAAAGGAACAACACCATCACGGCGCCGACATAAACCAGAATCAGGGCAATCGCAAGAAACTCGGCTTGCAGCAAGATCCAGATTCCGCTCGCGCTGAAGAAAGCAAGAACCAGATGCAGGGCAGCGTGAACCGGATTGCGCAGAGTCACCACGCGTAAACTGGCAAAGACCAGGATCGCGGCAAGAAAGTAAAAAACGAAGGTTCTGAATTCCATCGTATCGGCGCCTGTTAGCGGTATTTCGAGTCTTGTTCGCGGTCAGCAGCGATCTCCGCTTCATAATGATCGCCATTGGCCAGGAGCATCGGTTTTGTGAAGTACAGATCCGCCTGACTCTCACCGTGGTATTCATAGACGCGCGTCTCGACAATCGCGTCTACCGGGCAGGCTTCCTCGCAGAAGCCGCAGAAAATGCACTTGTTCAGATCAATGTCGTAGCGGGTTGTTCGCCGCGAACCGTCATCCCGTTGCGCCGATTCGATTGTGATGGCCATGGCCGGGCACACGGCCTCGCACAGCTTGCAAGCAATGCAGCGTTCCTCTCCATTAGGGTAGCGACGCAAGGCATGCAAGCCACGAAAACGGTAGCTCTGGGGCGTCTTCTCTTCCGGATACTGTACGGTGATCTTGCGTGAAAAGGTGTGGCGCCCGGTCACCGACAGCCCTTTGAGCAGTTCCTTCAGCAAAAGGCTATTGAAGATTTCTTTCATCGAACCCATGACCAGCCTCTCACTTCCAGATATTCCAGGGCGATAGCATCCAGCAGGCCACTACGGCAAGCCAGATCAGCGAAACGGGGATAAGTACCTTCCAGCCAAGGCGCATCACCTGATCGTAGCGATAACGCGGAAAAGT
Source organism: Candidatus Accumulibacter sp. UBA704 (assembly GCA_002304785.1). Taxonomy (GTDB): domain Bacteria; phylum Pseudomonadota; class Gammaproteobacteria; order Burkholderiales; family Rhodocyclaceae; genus Propionivibrio. The sequence continues at coordinate 2,880 of DBMG01000147.1, forward strand.
TGCCCGTACCCAGAAAAACAGGATCAGCACCGAAAAAATCTTGAGGAATAACCAGAGAATACTGTCCGGCAGGAATGCGACAGGTGACAGCCAGCCGCCAAGGAAAAGCAGGCTGACAAGAGTACAACCCATAAGCATCGCCGAGTATTCCGCCAATTGGAAGACCGCAAAGCTCATCCCCGAATACTCAACGTGATATCCGATGATTTCTGACTCGCCCTCCGCCAAGTCGAACGGGGCACGGTTACACTCAGCAAATATCGAAATGACGTAAACGACGAACATCGGCAGCAGTGGCAACCAGTTCCAGGACAGGAACTTCAGCCCCATGTCGGCGAACCGTCCCTCGTTCTGCACCTTCACGATATCCACGAGGTTGAGGCTGTTGGAAATCATAAGCACGACAACGAGGGACAGACCCATGGCCACCTCGTAGGAAATCATTTGCGCAGCGGACCGCATGGATCCGAGAAACGCGTATTTTGAATTTGGCGACCATCCCGCCAGGATGATTCCGTATACGCTGACCGATGTGACCGCCATAACGAAGAGCAGACTGGCATTGACATTGGCCAGGACCAGGAATTCGTTGAATGGAATCACCGCCCACGCAATCAGCGCCGGAGCGAAAGCGAACAAAGGAGCCAACAGAAACACCGCCTTGTCGGCGTTCGCGGGTACAACCACCTCTTTCAATAACACCTTCAATCCGTCGGCAAGGGGCTGAAACAACCCCCACGGTCCAACCCGGTTTGGCCCGATTCGCACCTGCATCCAGCCGATGACTTTGCGCTCGGCAAACGTGGCATAGGCAACTGCCAGAAGCAAGGGAGCGATGATCAGCATCACCTTGATTACGGTCCATACGGCAGTCAGAATACTCGGCCAGAGATCGCCAAAGATACCCTGCCCCAGCTGCATCGCCCAGTTGAAGTGCGGGATCAAGAAGCCCGGCAACAGTTGCTGCAGCGTCTCAACCATCATGCACGCTCCACATCGATTGGTCCGAACATTTCGCCGAGCGCCGCTGTCGTTGGATGCGCCGCGGCAATCCTGACGCAGCCTGCCGGAACAGTTGAATCGGAACACGCTGTCAGTACCGCTTCACCCTGGTCTTGCCGGACCCGAACCCGACTCCCGACGACTACCCCGAGTTCAGCCAACGTTTGCGGATTCATCCGGGCTGCGGGAATCGCAGCATCCTTGGTCTGTTGCAGCGACACCGCGCGCCGCACAAGCGAATCAGCGAAGTAAATCGGCACATCGGCAATACGCTGGAGTCCGCTCGGGTATGAACCAATGGATTGAATCCGAAGCTCAACGCCATTATCCAGCCCTTCGACGAACTCCGTCCCGGAAGGAATCAACTCGTCCCTGACCTGCTCGCTGGACTCGTATTCAAAGCCAGGTAATCCGAGGACATTGCCAAGAACACGCAACACCTTCCAAGCCGGCCTTGCTTCCCCTTGCGGACGACAAACACCGGCGACGCCTTGCACACGCCCCTCGGTGTTGACATAAGTTCCCGATGTCTCGGCAAATGCCGCGATGGGGAGCATTACATCGGCGTAATCCAATGCAGCCACATTCTTAAACGAAGTCAGCAAGACAACCAGGGACGCTTGTTTGAGGGCAGCGACAGCCATCTGGGGATTGGCGCAATCAAGTTCCGGCTCGAGCCCCATCAGCACATAGGCCTTGCGCGGCTGGGCAAACATTTCGTAGGCATTGAGGCCAGTCGGTAACGCCTTGGCGACATATCCACCAACGCTGTTCGCCGCTTCCCCGATAAAACCGAGCGATGCCCCGGTCAACCTGCACAGTTCGGCAGCCAGAGCGTGCAACTGGCCCGCCTGCGCAATCTGCTCAGCCACATTTCCAAGGAAAACCGCTTTCTTCTCACCGTTCAACAAGCTTTGCGCAATGGCTCGGGATTTTTCACACGCGTCGCCCGATTCAAGCCCGGCTGGGACCGCTTCCCCCATGAGTTCCGCCGCAGCCTTGACTATGCCGGCCAAGGCCAGGACGAGATCCTGCGGCGGAACCGATATCTGCTCCGTCAGGCGAATTAGCGGATCGTCGCTCGTTACCGAGACAAGGCTGACTTCTCCATATTTCTTGGCCAGTTGCCGGAGCCTTTGCGCAAATAACGGATGATCCTTGCGCAGGAAACTGCCAACCACCAAGACGGCGTCAAGATCCTTGATCTCGGAAAGGCGCATGCCCAACCAAGGCGTGCCGGCCCGCTTCCCATCTGTGGAAGAATCGCGCCGACGTGGGCGGAAATCGACATTCCCGGACCCGATCTCACGCATCAGTTTTTGCAGAAGATAAAGCTCTTCGAGTGTCGAGTGGGGCGATGCCAGCGCAGCAATCGATTCTGCGCCGTGGGATTTCGCCACGTCTTTCAGTGCATGAGAGATGTAATCGAGAGCGACGTTCCATTCGACCTCGCGCAGCGCACCGTCGACACGCACCATCGGTTTGAGCAGGCGTTCCGAAGAATTCAGCGCTTCGTATGAGAAGCGATCCTTGTCGGAAATCCAGCACTCGTTGACATCCTCGTTTTCTCTCGCCAGCACCCTCATCACGCGGTTGTTCTTGACCTGGACCGTCAGGTTTGTTCCCAGGCTATCATGCGGACTGACCGACTTGCGGCGCGACAATTCCCAACTGCGGGCAGAGTAGCGGAATGGCTTGGAAGTCAGCGCACCGACCGGGCACAGGTCGATCATGTTGCCGGAAAGCTCCGAATCGATCGTGCGGCCAACGAACGTCTGAATCTCCGAGTGCATGTTGCGGCTGGCCATGCCAAGCTCCTTCACTCCGGCAATCTCCTGGCCAAAACGAACGCAACGGGTGCAGTGGATACAGCGCGACATTTCCTGCATGGAGATGAGGGGCCCGGCCTCCTTCTGGAAAACGACGCGCTTGGCTTCCCGATAACGCGACGTGCCTGCGCCGTAACCAACGGACAAATCTTGCAACTGGCACTCGCCGCCCTGATCGCAGATCGGGCAATCGAGCGGATGGTTGATCAGGAGAAACTCCATCACACCCTTCTGAGCCGCCACAGCCAGCTCGGAGTGCGTGAACACCTTCATTCCGCCAGTGACCGGAGTCGAGCACGCCGGCAACGGTTTTGGCGCTTTTTCCACCTGCACCATGCACATCCGGCAATTGGCCGCGATCGAGAGCTTCTTGTGATAACAGAAGTGGGGGATGTAGGTGCCCACGAGTTGCGCGGCATCCATGATCGTGCTGCCAGCGGGCACCTGAACCAGTCTGCCGTCAATCTCAATGTCTAGCATATCGCTACCTTAAACCGTTGCCTTGAAGAACCCGCTGCCTGCGCGTTGAATCTCCGGCGGAACGAGGCACTTCTTGTGTTCAATGTGGTATGCAAATTCATCCTGGAAATGTTTGACGAAGCTTTGTACAGGCATCGACGCAGCGTCCCCCAGTGCGCAAATCGTGCGCCCCATAATATTCGTCGTCACGCTGCGCAACAAATCGAGATCATCCGCGCGCCCTTGTCCGTGCTCAATGCGGTGCACGACCTTGTACAGCCAGCTGGTTCCTTCGCGGCACGGCGTACATTGTCCGCACGACTCTTCGTAGTAGAAGTACGACAGTCTTTCCAACGCTCTCACCATGCATGTCGTTTCGTCCATGACGATAACCGCCCCCGATCCGAGCATCGAACCCGCCTTGCTGATCGAGTCGAAATCCATCGTGCAATCCATGATGGTCTGGGCCGGCAATACCGGAGCAGATGATCCTCCGGGAATGCATGCCTTCAGCTTGCGCCCCCCACGCACGCCACCCGCCATTTCGAGCAGGGTTGCGAACGGCGTACCGAGGGGAATTTCGTAATTGCCAGGTCTGTTGACGTGGCCGGACACTGAAAAAAGCTTGGTCCCGCCATTGTTTGGCTTGCCGGCTTCCAGATAGGCGTCAGCACCATGATTGAGAATGAACGGAACCGCCGAGAACGTTTCGGTGTTGTTGACCGTCGTCGGCTTTCCGTAGAGGCCGTAGTTGGCGGGAAACGGCGGCTTGAAACGCGGCTGCCCTTTCTTGCCTTCGATCGAATCGAGAAGCGCCGATTCCTCGCCACAGATGTAGGCACCGTACCCGTGATGCGCGAACAATTCGAAGTCAAAACCGGAACCGAGAATGTTCTTGCCGATCAATCCTGCAGCACGCGCTTCATCGAGCGCTTCTTCAAAGCGTTTGTAGATCTCCCAAATCTCGCCATGAATGTAGTTGTAACCACGCGCCGCACCAATGGCGTAGGCTGCAATCGCCATGCCCTCGATAACCGAATGAGGGTTGTAGCGCAGAATATCGCGGTCCTTGAAAGTTCCTGGCTCGCCTTCGTCGGAGTTACAGATAACATACTTGTCGCCGGGAAAATACTTCGGCATGAAGCTCCACTTCAAACCAGTGGGGAAACCAGCGCCGCCGCGGCCACGCAACACCGATTTCTTGACTTCTTTGATTATCTGGTCGGTCGGCGTTTTTTCGGCGATGATCTTCTTCAGAGCCGAGTAACCGCCGCGCTTGACATAGTCATCGAGACGCCAGGCATTATCCCCGTCAAGGCCGACGGTAAGCATCGGATTGATTGCGCCGAGAATCGCCATTATTCGAGCTCCGCCAGCAAGTTGTCGATTTGCTCGGGCTGCATGCAGCTGCACATGCGACGGTTATTGACCAGCATGACCGGTGCGTCGCCGCAGGCCCCCATGCACTCGCCTTCCTTGAGCGTGAACCTGCCATCCGGCGTGGTTTCGTTGAAATCGATACCCAGCTTCATTTTTAGATATTCAGCGGCATCAACCCCGCCCGACAGCATGCAAGGCAGATTGGTACAGACGGTCAGCTTGTGCTTTCCGACTGGCTTCAGATCGTACATGTTGTAAAAGCTGGCAACTTCGTAGGCCGCTATCGGCTCCATGCCGAGGTAATTGGCCACGAATTCAATCGCCTCGTTGGGCAGCCAACCCAATTCTTCTTGTGCAATAGCCAGAGCTGCCATCACGGCAGACTGCTTCCGATCGGGAGGATACTTAGCGATCTCGCGATCGATTTTCTGTATGGATTCTGTAGTCAGCATCAGCGGTCAATCTCGCCAAAAACGATGTCGATTGTGCCGACCATCGTTACCACGTCGGCAATCATGTGGCCACGCACCAATTCGTCCATGGCCGAAAGATGGACATATCCGGGAGAACGGATCTTCAACCGATACGGCTTGTTGGCTCCATCGGAGATTGCGTAAATACCGAACTCTCCCTTGGGGTGCTCGACAGCGGAGTAAACCTGGCCTTCCGGAACATGCATGCCCTCGGTGCACAGCTTGAAGTGATGGATCAATTCCTCCATGTTCGACTTCATGTTGGCGCGCAGCGGAGAAGCAACCTTGTGATTATCTGAGATAACCGGGCCGGGATTGACACGCAACCAGTCGATGCACTGCTGGAGAATGCGGTTCGACTGACGCATTTCCTCTATGCGCACCAAATAACGATCGTAACAGTCGCCGGTCACGCCAACCGGAATGTCGAAATCAAGACGGTCGTAGACTTCATAGGACTGCTTCTTGCGCAAATCCCAGGCAATTCCGGAACCGCGCAGCATCGGGCCGGTAAATCCGAGTTGCAGTGCACGCTCGGGTGAAACGACGCCAACGTTGACCAAGCGTTGTTTCCAGATGCGGTTATCGGTCAACAGCGTTTCGTACTCATCGACAATATTCGGGAAACGGCTCACGAAGTCCTGGAGGAAATCCAGGAAAGTCCCGCTGCGCACCTCATTGAGTTTCTTGACCTCTGCCGCACTTTTCCACTTGGATTCCCGATACTTCGGCATCGTATCCGGAAGATCGCGATAAACGCCGCCGGGTCGAAAATAGGCCGCATGCATCCGTGCTCCCGAGACGGCTTCATAGCAATCAACCAGATCTTCGCGCTCCCGGAAAGCGTATAGCACCATGGTCATCGCCCCGACGTCCAGCCCGTGCGCTCCGACCCACAACAGGTGATTCAGTATCCGGGTGATCTCGTCGAACATCACGCGTATGTATTGCGCACGAATCGGCACATCGATCCCGATCATTCGCTCAATAGCCATGCAGTATGCATGCTCGCTGACCATCATCGACATGTAGTCAAGGCGATCCATGTACGGGACAGACTGGATCCACGTCTTCGTCTCGGCCAGTTTTTCAGTTGCCCGATGAAGGAGCCCGATGTGCGGATCTGCCCGCTGGACGACTTCGCCGTCGAGTTCGAGCACCATGCGCAATACCCCGTGCGCAGCCGGATGCTGTGGACCGAAGTTCAGCGTGTAGTTCTGGATATCAGCCATTTTCGACATCCCCGTAGCTTGCTTCCCGAACAATCCGCGGAGTGATTTCACGCGGTTCGATGGTCACAGGTTCATAGACGACGCGCCGTTGCTCGGGATCGTAGCGCATTTCGACGTAGCCGCTGACAGGGAAATCCTTGCGGAACGGATGTCCGACAAATCCGTAATCGGTAAGGATGCGGCGCAAATCGGCATGTCCAGGAAATACAATTCCGAACAGATCAAACGCCTCGCGCTCGAACCAGTTCGCTGAATTCCACAGCGCTACAACGGAAGGCACTGAAGGGAAATCATCATCTGGAGCAAAGCAGCGAACGCGCAAACGCCAGTTGTTGGCAATCGATGTCAGATGAGTGACCACAGCGAAGCGCTTGCCGCTCCAGCAACCATCGCCATAGGTCGAATAGTCTACACCGCACAGATCGATAAGCTGCTCGAAGCCGAGGTCCGACTGGTCACGCAACAGCAACATCGTTTCCAGATACGCAGTCACATCCACATCAATGGAGATCTCGCCCAACGCCATTTGCGCTTCAACGATACGATCCCCGAGATGCTTTTGCAGGTTCTGGCTAAGCAGTTCAAGCTTGGCGGACATGACTCTCTCTCGGATTGATTAACGGGCGATGGTGCTGGTTCGACGAATCTTGTTCTGCAACTGAAGCAGGCCGTAAATCAGAGCCTCTGGTGTCGGAGGGCAGCCGGGCACGTAGATATCCACCGGCACTATCCGATCGCAACCGCGCACGACAGAGTAGGCGTAGTGGTAGTACCCACCACCATTGGCACAGGAACCCATCGAGATGACCCAGCGCGGTTCCGCCATTTGGTCGTAAACCCTTCTCATCGCCGGAGCCATCTTGTTGGTCAACGTGCCCGCGACAATCATCACATCGGACTGCCGTGGACTGGGACGAAAAACGATCCCGAAACGGTCCAGATCGTAGCGCGAGCAACCGGTGTGGATCATCTCGATCGCGCAACAGGCCAATCCGAATGACATCGGCCACATTGAGCCGGTACGTACATAATTGATCAGTTTGTCAGCTGTCGTAGTGATGAAGCCTTCCTGGAGAATGCCGTCAATACCCATTTCTCACTCCCAATCCAGCGCACCCTTGGCCCACGCGTAGACGTAGCCAACAACCAGAATCGCAATGAAGACGATCATTTCGATGAAGCCAAACCACTTGACCGAGTCAGTCTGCACGATTTCCTTGAAAATCGTCGCCCACGGAACGAGAAAAGCCACCTCGAGATCAAACAGGATGAACAGAATGGAGATCAGGTAGTAGCGCACATCGAATTTCATGCGCGCGTTTTCGAAAGCGTCGAAGCCGCATTCGTAAGGGGAAAGTTTTTCGGCGTCTGGACGGTGGGGGGCAACGACAAGACCCGTAATTACCGGGGCGATCCCGAAGACAGCGCCGATCAAAACGAAGACAAACACCGGGAAGTAAGTTTCCAGCATGATCCGCCACGCAAACATGGGTTGTATGACAAAGCCATCCTCCCCGGATGACTTCACTTGGTGCCGACGATGCGCACTTTGATTCCATATCTCCCAAGGAGTTTCCCCCGTCTGAGGGAACTCTGCGGAAACCGACACGCGACCCAGCCGCTACCATCAACAGGCTAACGATTCTAGCATGTGGCATACCGAAACCAAAATTGCCATTAGTAACGGATTCTGTGTAGCCAATCGCACTGCTCCCCGCACCATCGTTGATGGAAACCTGACCGGGAAACGCATGTCATTCAGGGAATTCGGCGCGCGGATTTACGCACTGAAGAAGGCTAACCGGCTCACTAGCGCGCAATTCGGAGTTCGGAAGCAATTGATTTTCGATTTTCGCGATTTCAATTTTTTCAGCAAACTGAAACCACTTAGTTGGTGCCGACGATGAGACTCGAACTCATACGACCGAAGTCACTACCCCCTCAAGATAGCGTGTCTACCAATTTCACCACGTCGGCACAACCACATCATGACAGCGAGATAGCACGAGGAGAACCAGACCCTCTCGCCGTCAATCAAAACCCAATTTACCTGGGAATATCCTTTGCCTTCGAGCCAGAATCCGCAGGGCTTCCGGACTTTTCCCCATCACCGGGGACAGGCGCTGAAACAGGCTGCGATTGTACAGCATCCTGCATCACACTGCCAGACGTTTTTGGCTTGTTGGAAGCCAAATAAGCGAGAGAGAGGCTGGTCAGGAAGAAAACAACCGCGAGCACCGCTGTCGTCCGGCTAAGGAAGTTGGCCGAACCGGTTGCCCCGAACAGGCTACCCGACGCACCACTGCCAAATGCCGCACCCATATCCGCACCTTTCCCGTGCTGGACAAGAACGAGTCCGATAATTCCCAGCGCGGAAAGGATATGAACCAGCAGGATGATTGAGAAAAAATAGTTCATTTTGTCAAGCACTTTACTGCGCGGCAGCCGCGCAAATAGCCAGAAAATCGGCAGCCACGAGCGACGCTCCGCCAATCAGGCCACCGTCGATATCCGGCATGCCAAAAAGCTCCGCCGCATTTGCAGGCTTCACACTGCCGCCATAAAGGATTTGCAGCCCCTCCGCCACCTTGGCGTCGGCCTTGGCCAACTGCGCACGGATCGCCGCATGCACTTCTTGCGCCTGCGCCGAGGTTGCTGTCCGGCCGGTGCCAATTGCCCAGACGGGTTCGTAGGCTACGACCGCGCCAGAAAACGCCGCCACGCCAACACGATTCAGAACAGCCTCGATCTGTGCGGATACAACGTCCAGCGTTTTGCCTGCGTCGCGTTGCTCAAGAGTCTCGCCAACACACAGAACCGGACGCAGCCCGGAAGCCAGAGCCGCAGCAAACTTCTCCGCCACCAGCTTGTCAGTTTCTCCGTAAATGGCGCGGCGCTCGGAATGCCCTACCAGAACGTAACGGCAGCCAAAATCCTGCAACATGGATGCGCTCACTTCACCGGTAAACGCACCCTGAGCCTGCTCGCTGAGGTTTTGCGCCCCCCAGACGACCGGGGTACCACTCAGAATTGATTGAGCTTGCGCCAGGTAGGGGAACGGCACACAGACAGCGACTGCCACGTCACGCATGCCTGCCACTCCGGCAACGACATCCTGGAGCAATTGCTGGTTGGTCTTGAGTCCACCGTGCATTTTCCAGTTTCCAGCAACGAGCTTCTGACGCATAGAACACCCTGTGAAAAAAAGAGGATTATAGCCAGCAGAATCGCAGGAGGTCAATAAAACGCGGCAATCGCGCCGTTTCGATTCGCAAAAAAACGGCCGCAAATCAGGCCGTTCGATGGGTCTTTGCGGTTATGCCTGAAGAATTCCCGGTCAGCCAAAACGGCCGGTGATGTAGTCTTCCGTTTCCTTGCGCCGGGGCTTGATGAATATCTGGTCGGTAACACCGAACTCGATCATTTCGCCAAGGTACATGTAAGCCGTGTAGTCGGAAATCCGCGCGGCCTGCTGCATATTGTGCGTCACGATGAGTATAGTGACCCTTTCCTTCAACTCAGAAATCAGTTCCTCGATATTGGCCGTGGCGATAGGATCAAGCGCCGATGTCGGTTCGTCGAAAAGCAGCAGTTCCGGGTCGGTGGCCAGCGCCCGCGCAATGCATAAGCGCTGTTGCTGCCCCCCTGACAGGTTGGCGCCTAGCTCCTTGAGCCGGTCCTTCACCTCGCCCCACAAGGCAGCCCCCTTGAGCGCCGCCTCGACCTTGTCGTCGATCACCGAACGGGCCGATTCACCGCGCACACGCAGGCCGTAGGCCACGTTCTCGTAAATCGATTTCGGAAACGGATTCGGTTTCTGGAAGACCATGCTGATCCGCATCCGCACCTCGATCGGATCAACGGCCTTCGACAGCAGATCAGTCCGGTCCGGGTGGAATTCGATCGTCCCGTCGTAGCGATTGCCTGGATACAGGTCATGCATTCGGTTGAAGCAGCGCAAATAGGTTGACTTGCCACATCCCGATGGCCCGATCAGGGAAGTCACTTTCCTCTCATAGACAGGCATGTTGATATTCTTCAGCGCCTGAAAACTGCCGTAGTGGAAACTCAGGTTCCTGGCCTCCGCCTTCAGAGGCGGAACAACTTCGGCCACATCATGTTCTGCGTGTGCAATCATTGTCTTTTCCGTTGGAGTCTTACCATTTGATGTTCTTGCGGAGTCGATAGCGCAGCCAGATGGCCAACCCGTTCATGGTCAGGGTCATCAACACGAGGATGAACCCCGCCGCCGCAGCGTTGTCTAGGAAAGCCCTTTCCGGCCGCGAAGTCCAGTTGAACATCTGGATGGGCATGACCGTGAATGGAGCGAACAGCCAGTCGAATAATCCTGCCGAGGGATCGCCGGTGAATGGCGCGGGCGGGAGGAAGGCGATAAACGTAAGCGCCCCGACCGTAATAATCGGCGCGGTCTCTCCAATGGCCCTGGCCATGCCGATGATTACGCCGGTCAGAATGCCGGCACTGGAATAGGGAACGATATGGTCGCTGACTACCTGCCACGTCGTCGCCCCGCAGGCGTAGGCCCCCTCGCGAATGATCTGGGGAATTGCACGAATGGCCTCACGCGTCGCCACGATGACCACCGGCAAAATCAGCAGCGCCAGTGTCAGGCCGGCCGTCAGGATGCTCTGGCCCAACCCGAAGGTATAGACGAACAACCCCAACGCCAGCAAGCCGTAGATGATGGAGGGCACCCCCGCGAGATTGGTCACATTGATTTCTATGATGTCGGTGAACCAGTTCTTAGGTGCGTATTCCTCCAGGTAGACCCCGGCAGCGACGCCCAGCGGCACTGCGGCGCAGGCCGTCACCAGCATTACCAGAACGGACCCGACCCACGCCGACAGAATCCCGGCGTTTGCCGCGCGGCGCGACGGAAAGGAGGTCAGAAAGTCGATATTGATCCGCCCGATCCCGTTGATGGTCATATCGGCAAACAAGGCAACGAAGGTCATGACGCCGAGCATCAAGGCCAGGACGCCGAGCACACCGAACAGAAAATCCCAACGCTTGTGCGAAGCGATAAGCGCCCGCAACGACTGCAATTCCTGCTGGTTCATTTCAATACACCTCGCGGTACTTCTTGCGCATGTAGTAGCCGACCAGGTTGAACGCCAGGGTCAACAGCATCAGCGTCAGTCCTGCGGCGAAAATCGTCTGATACCCAATGCTCCCGTGCGGCAAGTCGCCCAGCGCCACCTGCACGATGAACGACGTCACGGTTGCGCCGGGCTCGGTCGGATTGAACGTCAGGTTCGGTTGCATCCCGGCGGCCACGGCAAGAATCATCGTCTCACCGACTGCGCGCGACACTCCGAGGATATAGGCAGCGGCGATTCCGGAAACAGCGGACGGCACCACCACGCGCAACGAAGTCTGCAGACGCGTGGCTCCCATGGCATAGGAACCTTCACGCAAGGCCATCGGCACGGCGCGCATGGCGTCCTCCGACAACGACGCCACATAGGGAATGATCATGATGCCCATGACGATTCCCGCCGAAAGCAGATTGAAGCCGGGCAGGCTGGGAAAAATCTTTTGCAGCAGCGGGGTCAGGAACAGCAACGCAAAATACCCATAGATGATCGTCGGGATACCGCCCAGCAATTCCAGAAATGGCTTGGCAATTTCGCGGACGCTGAATGGAGCGAATTCGGAAAGATAGATGGCGATGACGGTTCCGAGAGGAATGGCCACCAGCAGCGCCACGGCCGAACTGGTGATGGTGCCGGACAGGAGCACCATGATGCCGTAGTGGGCATCATCGAACAACGGTGTCCATTGCGTATCGAACAAAAAATCGGTCAGCGGAACGTGCTGGAAGAAAACCCAGGATTCCTTGACCAGGATATAAACGATCGCGGTTGTCGTGAAAACGGAAACGCAGGCAGCCAAAAGGAGAACGGCCTCGATCACCCGTTCCTTGATGTGACGGGTATGGTCTTTCTTAAGTCGATCACTGGGCACTGACATTACTGGCAGCCTTTCGGCAGTTGTAGCACTCGGGTTCACCAATTCCTCCCCATCTGCCTTGAATAACCTCCCGGGGCCAGCCCGGGGATCTCGAAGAGTCGGGTCACGCCGCCGGCGGACGAGTGACGTGTTCGCCGGCGGCCGGTGGCCAATTACTTGGCTTCGATCTTCATCAAGTCTTCGATGGTCATGCCGACCTTGTTCTCGCCTCCGAACTTGGTACCCTTCCCACGTTTGGCAAAGTGGTCGAGATTATAGGCATAAGCCTTGGCCGGCAACGGCACGTACTTCACTTCCTTGGTCAGGCTCTCGCCGTGCTTCATGTAGTATTCGACGAACTCCTTGACTTCCGGGCGATCCGCGGCCTTGGCATTGACGTAGATGAAGATCGGACGGGCCAGCGGCTGATAAGTGCCGTTGATCACAGTCTCAAGCGACGGAGCAACGGCAGGCTTGCCGGCTTCCGTAGCCACCGACACGGCAGCCAACTTGTCCTTGTTCTCAACGAAGTAGGCAAAACCGAAGTACCCCAACCCGCCGACATCGCGGGCAACTCCTTGAACGAGCACGTTATCGTCCTCGGAAGCCGTAAAGTCGCCACGAGTCGCCTTGGCTTTGCCATTGATGGCTTCGGTGAAATATTCGAACGTTCCCGAATCCGCGCCAGGCCCGTAGAGCTTGATCGGACGATCCGGCCACGCCGAGTTGACCTGCTTCCAGCTGGTAAGCTTGCCTTGTGCCGCCGGCTCCCATATGGCCTTGAGTTCGGCTACGGTCATCTTCCTGGCCCAGTCGTTCTTGGGATTGATGACTACGGTCAGTGCATCGTAGGCTATCGGCAGTTCGATGAACTCGATCCCGGCCGCCTTGCAATCCTCGATCTCCTTCTTGGTGATCGGGCGCGACGCGTCGGAGACGTCCGTCTCGCCGCGACAGAATTTCTTGAAACCGCCACCGGTGCCGGAAATACCCACGGTCACCCGGACACTGTTCTTCTTGGATTTCTGAAAATCCTCGGCAACCGCCTCGGTAATCGGATAGACCGTCGACGATCCGTCGACCTTCACCAGTGCCTGAGCCTGCACCAGACCAGAAGCCGACAAGCCGGTCAGGGCCATGGCGGCTACGGCGGCAAATTTCGTCATTTTCATGCAACACTCTCCTTGGAATAGTCACGTCGCAAACACATGCAACGCTTGCAGTCTATCCAGCGAATGTTACGTCTCTGTTACATTGCGATGACTTTACGTGGTGACGGCTTCGCGCACGGCGTTGGCCAGTTTTTCGGCGGCAGCGAGCACCTTCTCCGCATCCTGCCCTTCGACCATGACGCGCAACAGCGGCTCGGTTCCCGAGGCACGCAGCAAGACCCGCCCGGCACCGGCCAGTTCCGACTCCACCTGTTGTTTTGCGGCATTTATCGCGGGATGGTCTTTCCACGGAAATCCCTTGCTCAACGGTACGTTGATCAGTTGCTGCGGATACAGCTCGAGTTTCGCCAGCAACGACTGGAGATCGCCGCCCTCCTCGCATAAGGCAGTGAGCACCTGCAATGCCGAAACGATGCCGTCCCCCGTCGTGTGCTTGTCGAGACACAGGATGTGACCCGAGTTCTCCCCTCCGAACAGCCAGCCCTTGTCCTGCAGCATTTCCAGCACGTAACGGTCGCCGACCGCCGCGCGGGCGAAGGGGACGTTCAATTGAGAGAGGGCGTGCTCGAACGCCAGATTGGTCATCAACGTACCCACGACGCCCGCCACCGGACCGCGACGCAAGCGGCTGCGAACCACCGCCAGCAGCAGTTGATCACCGTCGAAGACGTTGCCGTTGCCATCGACCATCATCACGCGGTCGGCATCGCCATCAAGCGCAATTCCGAGGTCGGCCTTGTTGGCCAGGACTGCGTTGCTCAGTGCGGCAGTTGACGTTGCCCCGACGTCCTTGTTGATGTTGAGCCCGTTCGGGTCTGCCCCGATGGCAACGATTTCCGCCCCCAGTTCGTGGAACACATGCGGAGCAATATGATAGGCCGCGCCATTGGCGCAATCGACAACGATCTTCAATCCGCGCAGATCGAATTCGTTGGGGAACGTGCTCTTGCAGAATTCGATGTAGCGCCCTGCCGCATCGTCTATGCGGCGGGCCCGGCCCAGTTCCGACGACTGCACGCACGTCAGCGGCGCGTCGATGCCCGCCTCGATTTCGGCCTCGATCGCGTCATCGAGCTTGGTTCCCTGCGCGGAAAAGAACTTGATCCCATTGTCGTAATAGGGATTATGCGAAGCCGAAATGACAATACCGGCCTGCAGGCGCAACGCTCTGGTCAAGTAGGCAACGGCCGGAGTGGGCATCGGTCCTACCAGACAGACGTCGACCCCGGCAGCGGAAAACCCGGCCTCCAGCGCCGCTTCCAGCATGTACCCTGAAATGCGAGTGTCCTTGCCGATCAACACCTCCGGTCGATCGCCGGTCTTCAGATTTCCCTGTTTTGCGCCGTGCGCCACCAGAACCTTACCGGCCGAATAGCCGAGCCGCATGACAAAATCCGGCGTAATCGGCGACTGGCCGACCCTGCCCCGCACCCCGTCGGTGCCGAAGTATTTTCTCGCCATTTCTCTATCCCCACCTGATGCCAAAGGCTGTCATTGTACTGAAATCTTTCTCCCTTACATTGCCGTGGTCAAGAGTTCAGCCTGGAGATTCCATCATGATGGCGCTGGCGTACGCACCATCCTTTCACCGTTCCCCGATCGAATCGCCTTTCGACGAGTGGCGAACGCCGGAGGCAAGGCATTTCTACGAACTGATCGAAGAATCCCGTTTGAGCGCCGTGTTTCAGCCGATCATCGATTTCCGAAGCCATTCCTATATCGCCTTCGAAGGTTTGATACGCGGACCGAAGAATACGCCGTTCCATACCCCCAAGTCGCTTTTCACAACTGCGGATCGGCTCGGAGCGCGCAGGATGCTCGAACGAGCCTGCCGGGAAACGATATTCCGCGCATTCGCCCGACTGCATCTGCCGGGAAAGCTGTTCATCAATGCCAGTCCCGACAGTCTCGGGGATGAGAGCATTCTCGACGGCAGCACCGAGAACCTGCTCGCCCAACTGGGATTGAGTCCCAATCGGGTGGTCATTGAAATCACCGAGAACCAGCACATCAACGATTCTCCCGGAATCCACCAGGCGATAACCCAGTTGCGCAACCTCGGCTACCAAATCGCCATCGACGATCTCGGCGAAGGTTTTGCCAATTTGCGCATGTGGTCGGAAATTCATCCCGACTATGTCAAGATCGACCGGCATTTCATCGACGGAATCGCCGAAGACAGCCTGAAACACCACTTCGTCAAGGCCATGCAGAACCTTGCCGAAAGCTGTTCCGCCACGATCGTTGCCGAGGGCATCGAATCCGAGGCGGATTGCCTGGCCGTGCGCGACTTGGGAATCGCCTGTGGCCAAGGCTACTTGATCGCCATGCCGGTCAGCGACCCGAGAAGGTTTCCGTCCGACAAGCTGGTGCAGACAATCAAGCAGAAGAACATCATCGTGTTTCCTAACACCTCGACGCCCGTCGGCAATACGACGGTACGCCGCCTGACGCGCCTGGTCGATCCGGTCTCGCCGGAAACCTTCAACGATGAAGTCTATCGTCGCTTCGACGACGACCCGGAACTCATGTCAATGCCGGTGGTCAGCGACGAAACCCCGATCGGTCTGATCAACCGGCACGAGATGGTCGACCGCATGGCCCGCCCCTACCATCGAGAACTCTACGGTCGCAAACCCTGTGTCCAGTTCATGGACTCGTCCCCCTTGTGCATCGACGAAACCTCGACCATTCAGGAAGCCGCGCTCATCGTCAGCCGTTCGGCACGCCGGCACATCTACGATGGATTCATCGTCACGCAAGACGGACGCTATTCGGGAATCGGCAGCGCCCACGACCTGATGGGAATGATCACCGAGATGCAGATGCAGGCCGCCCGCTATGCCAACCCCCTCACGCAGTTGCCGGGCAGCGTTCCGATCAACGAACACATCGACCGCCTGCTGGAGCGCCGGATCGGATTCCACGCGTGCTATTTCGATATCGACTGCTTCAAGCCGTTCAACGACGTCTTCGGTTACCGCAAGGGGGACGACATCATCGTCCTGCTGGCTCGCACTCTGACCGAGATCATCAATCCACTGGCGGACTTCTGCGGCCATATCGGCGGCGACGATTTCATGGTGCTGTTCCAGAGTTCCGACTGGGAAAGCCGATGCCATGAGGCACTGCGACTGTTCGACTTGCGCATCCAGGAGTTCGTCGGCCCCGAGCTATTGGCGGACAACGGATATTTCGCCGAGAACCGGCGCGGCCAGATGGACTTTCATTCCATCCCCTGCCTGTCGATTGGGGCCGTCCACATACCGGGAAACGAGCTGTTTGAGTCGCACCGCGAAGTTTCGGCGGCCGCAGCCGAAGCCAAGAAAAACGCCAAGAAAACTCCCGGTAGCAGCTTATTCGTCGAGCGCCGCAAACTGGGCTAAACGAGCGATTTCACCATCAGTGCGGCGGATTCTTCATACGAACCCAGTTTCGCCGACAACTCCGGCGACTCAACGACATCAAACCCCTGTCTTTCCCAGAAACGGCGTGAGCCGTTGACCGCCACCAGAGACATTGACCGAAAACAAAGCGATCGTGCCAAAGCTTCAAACGACCTCATCAGTTCTCCGGCGGCACGCTCACCCCTTGCCTCGGGAAGAAGAGCCAGATCGTGGATGTAGTAGGTCGAAGCCTCCTGTGGTATGGCGCCCAGCAGCGAGTTCAGCCGCGGTAGTTCGCCAAGACGCCATGGATGGCTCAACGCATAGCCAGCTGCCAAGCCACGTCTTTCCAGGAGCATTGCCCCCGCCGGAAACAGGCGCTGGCGTTCGGCAAAAACCTCCGCATCCTCATAAAACCGAGGATGAATTGTCGCGGCAATGGCCGCGACGCTCGGAATATCCTCCGGACGCATCGTGCGCCAGCGCGCCGCTGGACGGTCCATGGGGTTCATTGTGCGGATTCGTCCAGCAAACGGAACATCACGTACGCATCGACAAACCCGAGCGTCAGATGGCGGAACGCTCCGGGGAGTGTTCCAACAATCTTGAACCCCAGCTTCTGCCAGAGCTCGACGGCCCCCGTATTGGTGCTGACCACGAAATTGAACTGCATGGCCTTGAAACCGGCTTTCCGCGCCTCCTCCAGACAATGCCGGCCGAGCGCAGCGCCGATGCCGTTGCCGCGGGCATCAGGGCTGACCATGAACGATGCATTGGCCACATGCGACCCGAGATCGCGCTGATTCGGCATCAGCTTGTACATCCCGACGATTCGTCCGTCGAGTTCGGCGACGTACGAGGTCACACCGGGCCCGAACCAGTACTCGAACGCATCCCGTCGAGTTGCCTGGGGAGAAAAAACATAGGTATCGCCCTTCGATACCACTGCCTGGAAAATGGGCCAGATCCCTTCGAAATCGTTTTCAGTTGCCTTGCGAATAAGCATGATGACCTGCTATGGAGTTGGCAAAGACCGTAAGAGGCGAAGTTCTACCAAGGGTTGCGCAGTAAAAGAAAACTCTTCAGTTGGGTGTTCAATGTTTCGATCAGCAGATGCTTTCTTCCTGCGATCCAACCGCTGGTGAGCGGGTCCGGCTCGGCCATCGGATGCAGTTCCTTGAGCAATCGCTCCGCCGTGACCTGATCGTTGAGTTTGCCCAATAGATCCTGGATCGCAACCAGCCCCTCCTGGTACGGCTTCAGGCGCTTGCGCGGCAACACCGGAGCAAAGAACTCAAGTGCGTAGCGCAGCTTCTTGAACGCTATACGCAAGCGATGCCTTTGCATGTCGCCGAGCGAGGCAGGTTTGCGAGCAATCTTCCTGATCTTCTCCGCGCGTTTTTGCAGGCCCCGCACGGCAAACTTGCGCAGATTCGAACTGCCGCCACGATCGGACTCGATCGTTGGCGCCTCGGTACGAAACAGTGCCGCGGCAAAAGCCAGCAGCAACTGGCTGTAAACGTTGCGCGTCAACGCCACGCCAGCGCAAGCCTGGGCCTCCGCCTGCACGGCCTCGCTTCGCTGCCGCAGGCGAGCGAGATCGGGGTCGTCCGGAAAAGCGGCTTCCAGCGGCGCCAGCGTTTCCGCGAGAAACACGTCCCAGTCGCGTGCACTTCCCAGGTGCTGTGCCAATTCGCCCCAGCGCGGCGCATAAACCTCGATGAAAGCGGGAGACAGTGCAGGTGCGAACGTCCGGAAAGCGGATCGGAGACGACGAATGGCCACGCGTGCCTGATGCACATACTCGGAGTCCTTCCCGGCAATCGCACCCGCTTCGTTGCGCTGTAATTGCAGCAGGCAGTCAAGTGCGATCGAACGAAAGGCATTGCCCGGTGACATGCGTCGATCGACCTGTGACGGCCCCGATCTTGCCGGAGGTTCAACCAAGCCCCTGCCCAGGGCATAGCCACGCTCGGCCTTGCTGGCAATCGCCGGATGTAGTTGCAGGCTGGCAGCCAATTCAATGGCGACCTCGAACAAGGCGTCGGGCGAATCGCCGTTGACCAGTTCCAGTTCCAGTTCGCAGATCGGTTCCCTCAACGGCGTCACCTTGTCCTCAAGGCTCACCGCATCGATCCGCCCGCGATCAAGCGCAACCTCGATCACAGAACCGGAGCGGGAAATTGTCCAAGCCGTGCGCGTGAAATCCGTCGAAAAAACAGGAAGCAGCGCAGGCTGACGCTCCTTCAGAAAGTCACGCAACCCCGCATCGGTCACGATATCGAAATCGAACACTCCCGGCTGCGTCGGCGTTTCCCATTCGCTGCGTTGTGCCAGGGCACCTGCCGCCGGGTCACCTCCCTTGACCGTCATCAACCATATATCCGGTCCCTTGCGGCGCAGACGCAGGGCAATGCCACGCTGGCACAGATCGAGTTCGGGAGTATCGTAGTAGGTGTTGAACAGCCTGAATTTCTGCGGTTTCACGCTGGCCAGCGCCGGTTGTTCCGCCAGATGTCTTGCCTGAGCAGAGGTCAAGCGCAGCTTGAGCTCGATTTCCTTGGGCATTGTTTTCCGTCTCCTGTGTCGATCCCGACCATTTGAGGGTAGCAGACATGCCCGGCGTTTGTCATGCCGGAAGCAGCCCGGACCGGAAAGCGGGTCTGGCCGCCTCGACGGCTTGCCAGACAGACAGCGCATCGCGCGTCGCGGCGACATCGTGTACGCGCAGGATGTGCGCCCCCCGCATGGCGGCGATCAATGCCGCCGAGAGGCTCGCGGGCAGACGCTCTCCGACCGGCCGCCCGGTGATGGTGCCGAGCATCGACTTGCGCGACAGCCCTGCCAGCACCGGCAGCCCGCCGACGGCCGTCTCGTCGAGGCGGGCGAGGAGCGCGAGGTTGTGCTCCAGCGTCTTGCCGAATCCAAAGCCGGGGTCGAGGACCAGGCGGTCGCGACCGATTCCCGCCGACGCCACGGCACCGACCCGTTCGGCCAGAAAGCCTGCCACCTCAGCAACGACATCCTCGTACACAGGGCTCTGCTGCATCGTGAGCGGCTCGCCCTGCATGTGCATGAGGCACACGGCGCAGTCGCTCGCGGCCACCGCCTCGATCGCTCCCGGCCGGCGCAGGGCGTAGATATCGTTGATCATCGAGGCGCCGCGCTCGATCGCCGCGCACATCACCTCGGGCTTGTAGGTATCGACCGAGACCGGCACGCCGCAGCCGGCCAAGGCGTCGAGTACCGGAAGCAAGCGCTCCAGTTCCTCGTCGAGCGAGGCCGGAATGGCGCCGGGCCGCGAAGACTCGGCACCGAGATCGAGCAGATCGGCGCCCGCCTCGATCTGCCGCTGCGCGTGCTCGATCGCCCGCGCCGTATCGGACGCGACCCCGTCGCCGGAAAACGAGTCGGGCGTCAGGTTGACGATGCCCATGATCAGCGGGCGTTCGAGAGGAAGCAGATACTGGCCGCAACGTAGCATGGGAATTCCAGACGTGAAAAAGGGGAGTCACCTCCCCTTGTGATGCTTATCGGATAGCGGTTCAGGCCGGAGCCGTGGCGCTGGGCGCGGCGTTGGGCGGCGTCGTGCCGGTGGTACCGGCCATCTTCGGCTGTGGTTCCTTGGGCGGACGCGGCGGCTTGCCGGCCATGATGTCGTCGATCTGCTCGGCGTCGATCGTTTCCCATTCGAGCAGCGCGGCGGTCATCGCCTCGACCTTGTCCCGGTTCTCTTCGAGCAGCTTGCGCGCGAGCCCATACTGTTCGTCGATGATGCGCCGGATTTCGGCATCGACCTTCTGCATCGTCGCTTCGGAAACATTTTTGTGCGTGGTCACCGACCGGCCGAGGAACACTTCGCCCTCGTTCTCGCCATAGACCATCGGCCCCAGCACGTCCGACATGCCGTAACGGGTGACCATGTCGCGCGCCATCTGCGTGGCCCGCTCGAAGTCGTTCGAGGCGCCGGTCGTCATCTGGTTCATGAACAGTTCTTCCGCAATCCGGCCGCCGAACAGCACGGCGATCCGACTCATCAGGTAGGTGCGGTCGTACGCGTAACGGTCCTCTTCTGGCAGCTGCATGGTGAGGCCGAGCGCACGGCCGCGCGGGATGATCGTCACCTTGTGCACCGGGTCCGACTTCGGAACCAGTTTGGCGACCACCGCGTGCCCCGATTCGTGATACGCCGTATTGCGCTTCTCTTCCTCGTTCATCACCATGCTGCGGCGCTCGGCGCCCATCATGATCTTGTCCTTGGCCTTCTCGAAGTCCTCCATGTCGACCAGACGCTTGTTGCCGCGCGCCGCAAACAGCGCGGCCTCGTTCACCAGGTTGGCGAGGTCGGCGCCGGAGAAACCGGGCGTGCCGCGGGCAATGATGTCGGCCTTGACATCGGGCGCCAGAGGTACCTTGCGCATATGCACATTGAGAATCTGCTCGCGACCCCGGATGTCCGGCAGCGGCACCACGACTTGACGGTCAAAACGCCCCGGCCGCATCAGCGCCGGATCCAGCACGTCCGGCCGGTTGGTCGCGGCGATGACGATCACGCCCGAGCTTGCCTCGAAACCGTCCATTTCGACGAGCATCTGGTTCAGCGT
>DBMG01000167.1 GCA_002304785.1 Candidatus Accumulibacter sp. UBA704
GCGGGTGGATGGGACGGTGAGATCAGTGGTTCATGCGCAAATGAACGTGTCAAACTGACAAAATGGCTTTCAATAGTTTTTAAAACAATAGCGAGGAGAGTGGCTGAAATGTCTGAACTAAATCCTGCCGAGCGTCTGTTGCGCTGGTTGATGGTGATCATCATCGCGTCGATGGCGTTGCTGGTGTTCCTGAATGTCGTGCTACGCTACGGGTTCAATTCGAGCCTGCTCATTACCGAGGAAATCGGCCGCTATCTCTTTGTCTGGCTGACCTTCCTGGGGTCCATAGCCGCCTTCGTCCGAAACCGGCACGTGCGCGTGGATACGTTCTTCCTGCGCATGCCGGCGGCCATGCGGCGCATCGTCCTCATCTTCAGCGATCTGGCCATGCTGGTGTGTTGCGGCCTGATCCTGACCGGGGGATGGCAATTGACCAAGGCCAATATGGCCAATTACCTACCGGTCAGCGATGTGCCGGTAGCAGCGCTCTATTTTGCCAGCATACCTTTCAGCGTCGTGGTGGGTGCCATTCTGCTGCTGCGTCTGTGGCGCACGCTGTTCCAATACGATAAGGGAGCCCGTCAATGACCGTCGTTGTTTTTCTCGGCAGCCTGCTCGGCTGCATCTTCCTGGGTATTCCGGTCGCGTTCTCGCTGCTGCTCTGCGGCTTGGCGCTGATGCTGCAACTCAACATGGTCGACTTCCAGATCATGGCGCAAAACCTGATCACCGGTGCGGATAGTTTCCCTCTGCTGGCCATTCCCTTCTTTGTCCTGGCAGGCGAGCTAATGAACGCCGGCGGCATCTCCAAGCGCATCGTCGATCTCCCACTCAAACTCGTCGGGCACAAGCAGGGCGGGCTGGGTTACGTGGCGATCATCGCCTCCGTGCTGATGGCCAGCCTTTCCGGTTCCGCGGCTGCCGATACGGCGGCACTGGGCATGGTTCTTCTGCCGATGATGAAGCGCGCCGGCTACGAACCCGGCGATTCGGCCGGCCTGATCGCCACCGGCGGGATCATCGCCCCTATCATTCCGCCGTCGATTCCGTTCATCATCTTCGGTGTGGCCAGCGGCGTTTCGATCTCCAAGCTCTTTCTTGCCGGCATCGCCCCCGGCATTCTGATGGGCGTCGCGCTCGGATTCGTCTGGTGGTGGAAGTCGCGAGGTGTTCAACTGGCGATGACCGAGAAAGCCTCGAAACAAGAGATCTGGCATTCCGTGAAGGAAGGCGCCTGGGCGTTGCTGTTGCCGGTGATCATCGTCGGCGGATTCCGCAGTGGCATGTTCACTCCGACCGAAGCGGGCGCTGTGGCGGCCATGTACGCTCTCGTCGTGGCGCTGTTCGTTTATCGTGAAATGAAAATCGGCGACTTGTTCGAGGTGCTCTACGCGGCCGCCGAAACGACGGCCATTGTCATGCTCCTGGTGGCGGCCTCGGCAGTGTCGGCCTTCCTGATCACTATCGCGGAAGTGCCGCTCATGGTCGTCGAGATCATGCAGCCGCTGGTGGACTCGCCGACGCTGCTGATGTTGGCCATCATGCTCTTCATCATGGTGGTGGGTATGGTCATGGACCTCACCCCCACGGTCCTGATCCTCGTTCCCGTCCTGATGCCGTTGATCAAGGATGCGGGCATCAATCCGGTCTATTTCGGCGTGGTTTTCATCCTGAATTGCTCGATCGGCCTGATTACCCCGCCGGTGGGTAACGTGCTGAACGTCATTACCGGGGTCTCGCGTTTGCCGTTCGAGGCGTGCGTCAGGGGTGTCCTGCCGTATCTTGCAGCAATGCTTTCGTTGTTGCTGCTATTGACCATCTTCCCGTCGTTGATTCTCGTTCCGCTCAAATGGATCAGTTAAGCCGGGTTTTGCAGGTCTGTTCTTGCGGCATGGGCGGACAAGCCCATGTGGCAGGGATGGAAGTAGTTTTACGTTGTTGTTTCTAACCGAGGAGAAGTCAAATGAAATTGCATAAGGGTCTGTTTACTTCGCTGCTGGCGGTCGGTCTGGTCGCCGGTGTTATCGGAACGGCGAGTGCTGAAACGCTGCGCTTCGCATCGGAAGCGCCGCGCACCGATACCCAATCCATTGCCGGGCAGCGCTTCAACGAATTGCTCAAGGCCAAGACCAACGGCGCGCTGGATATCAAGGTCTTCGCCGACAGTTCGCTCGGTGCCTTCCAGGCTGCATTGTCCGGAGTGCGCGGCGGCACCATCGACATGGCTGTCTCGGGATCTGGTAATTTCAGTGGCATGGTGCCGCTCCTCGGGATCTTCGATATTCCGTTCATGTTCAAGGATACCGCCCACGCCTACCGCGTGCTGGACGGCAAGATCGGCCAGGACGTGCTCGACAAGCTGGGCGAATTCGGTATGAAGGGCTTGGCCTACTGGGATAACGGTTGGCGCGAGTTGACGAACAACCGGAATCCCGTGCACAAGCCGGAAGATGTCAAAGGCATGAAAGTTCGCACTACCGGCAGTCCGGCGCACATCGAAGCCTTCAAGCTGCTTGGCGCCAACCCGGTTCCGATGCCTCTGGCCGAGCTGTATACCGCACTGGAAATGAAGACGGTGGATGCGCAGGAGCACCCTCTCGGCGTGCTTTGGTCGGCGAAGCTCTATGAAGTGCAGAAGTACCTGAGCCTGACCAACCACGCGTATAGCGCGCTGATCGTGGTCATGAACAAGGCCAAGTTCGACGCTCTGCCACCGGCTCACCAGAAGGCTCTGGTCGAAGCCGCTCGCGAAGCGGGTCAGTATCAGCGTCAGCTGAACAACGACAACATGGCCAAGATCGTTGCCGACGTGAAGAAGGCCGGCATGCAGGTCGTGGAAAAGGTTGACGGCGCGCCGTTCCTCGAAGTGACCAAGCCGGGTCGTGAAACGTTCGTCGCCAAGTTCGGCGGCGCCGACATCATCAAGGCTATCGACGCCGTTCGCGACGCCAAGTAAGACGGAAGCCGGAAACGGCTAGTTTCAGCATCATTAGCGCCACTCCGGCTGAATAGCCGGCGTGGCGCCGGTTCATCCGCATGTCATTGCCGCAGCGCATGATGACGCAGCGACAGAAGAATCAGAACGCCCTCATCATGCGGTCGCCCGGAAAGTGGTGAATTCGTTGAGAAAAGTGCTGCGTCTCTTTAACTTACTGCGCATTTTGATTTAAAATGGAACAATGTTTCAAAAAGAATTAATTGCACGATTGTCTCGATGTTCGTCGATAAGCGTGACCCGGTGATATGAGCGAAAAACTGAATTCCGGTATTGATAAGACACTGAGCATTCTTGAGTTCATATCCCGGAATGCGCGCGGCGTATCGCTGGCGGATATCGTCAAGTCGGTGGGAATCCCGAAAACGACAGCATTCAGGATACTGGAGATCCTCCTTTCCCGGGAATACGTTACTTGGAACCAGGAAAGCGAAAAGTACTCGATCGGGCTCAAGACGCTGGAAATCGGGTTGAGCGGATTGATCGGCCAGGACATCGTCGAAATCTCCATCCCTTACCTGCAGGAGTTGTCAGCAATGGTGGGGGAGACTTCCTTTCTGGCGGTCTATAACAACGGCGACGTGGTCTATCTGTACAAGTCCGAGGGAAACCAGTCGATCGTGACCACGGCTACTCTTGGCACCCGCCGTCCGGCCTATTGCACGGCGCTGGGGAAAGCGATCCTGGCCAATCTGCCGATTGAAGAGTCGGACAGGATTTTCGAGAAGCCGCTCGAAAAGTTGACCGAGAAAACGGTCGTGGATCGCATCCGTCTTCTCGAAGAGTTCGCCGATGTTCGCCTCGACGGGTATTCCGTTGATGACGAAGGCATCGAGCACGGATTGTACTGCCTAGCCGTTCCGATTTACGACTACACCGGTGGGGTCGTTGCCGCGATCAGCGTTTCCGGTCCCGTGAAGCGAGTGATGGAGAATCGGCAGAAGATTGTCGAGGAATTGAAGTCCATCGGCGGAATGATTTCGAGGCGTCTTGGCTATGTCAAAGCCATGAGAAGCAGAGGTTGATGCGTTGGCAATGCAGTGGCATGCCGCGGTGCCGTTGATATGCGCTGAATGGTTTGTTCGGCAAGCTTTTAATTTTTGTGCTGTGTTTTTTTGGATAGGAGCTACAAATGGCAAGCAAG
>DBMG01000137.1 GCA_002304785.1 Candidatus Accumulibacter sp. UBA704
GGCGGGTCGTTCTTCAGCGGGGGCCGGCAACGCCGGTTCGGCGGCCGGGGGCGGCGGTGGAGGGGGTTATGCGACGAGCGGCACGGACCGAGCCGGCGGAAGCGGCGGTGCGGGGCAGGTAGTCATCACCTACACCTTCCCTTCGGTCGTTTCGATAGCGCGGGGCAGCAAGNNTGGACGGTGACCTTCAGCACGTCGGTGACGGGACTCGATGCCACCGACTTTGCTCTGGCGGCTGGTGGGGCGACGAGCGGGGCCAGCATTACCGGAGTCAGCGGCAGCGGCTCGACATGGACAGTCATGGCGAATACGGGAACGGGCGCGACGGGAACACTGGGACTCAATCTCGTCGACAACAACTCGATTGCCGAAAGCGGAACCGGCATGGTGCTGGGCGGCGCTGCCGTTAACGACGGCAATTTCACCGGGGAAGTCTATTCCTTGCAGGTGCCGGCTCCGGTTTTGAGCAAAAACTCAAGCACGTCTTCCGCCGTTGTCGGTGACGTCATCACCTTCACACTGACAGCGAGTAATCCGTTTTCCGTGGCCTTTTCCAACGTCGTGCTCACCGACGTCTTGCCTGCGGGCATGGCGTATTCGACGCACGTGACGGGTATCGGAACGGTCAGCGTATCCGGACAGACGGTTACCTGGACGATTCCGGCGTTGCCGGCCGGAGGCAGCGTACAACTGATTCTGGCCGTTTCCCTAACGAGCAAGGGCTCGCTTGTAAATACCGTGACCTCGCCGGGCTCGACGCCTGCCAGCGCAACCGTATTAGTGCTGGCCAACGCCATCACGCATTTCCGCATGGACGAGGCGGCGGGTTCGTGGAGTGGCGCGACGGGTGAGGTGATCGACAGCGGCGGGACGGTGCTGCACGGCAAGCGCCTGACGACCTCGACGCCGTCAGGAACCAACACCGTAGCTCCGTCTCCGACGATCGCCTCGCAGTATTCCTCGGTCGTGGGCGGTTTCTGCAATTCCGGCAATTTCGACGGGACGGGCGTCGTCCAGGCGGCGTCCAGCCCGCTGTTCCAGTATACAACCCAGCTTTCCGCTTCGGCCTGGATCTACCCAACAGCGTATCCAGCCAGCGACCTCTACTCGATCCTCTCCAACGACGTGAACTACGAGTTCCACCTCAATCCCAGCAAGAAACTGTACTGGTGGTGGAATTCGTCGACCTTGACCTCGGCAACGGATATTCCGCTCAACCAATGGACGCACATTGCCATCACGTTCAGTTCGGCCGCTGGGGCTGGCCGGCAGCGCATCTATATCAACGGGGTGGCCGACGCCAACACCAACAACTGGACCGGCACGCTGGCAGCCAACGCCTGCCCCTTCTACATCGGCGGCGACATCTCGACCGGGTCGGGCTGCACGCTGCTTCCCGGGCGCAACTTCCGCGGCATGATCGACGAGGTCAAACTGTACAACTACGAATTGAGCTCGGCGGAGGTGCAGGCCGACATGACGCTCGGTCGTTCGTGCTCGGGGGCCTTCGATCATATCCGCATCGAGCACGACGGCGTCGCGTCGATCTGCGCGCCCGAAACGGTGACGGTCAAGGCCTGCCTCAACGCATCCTGCACGACCCTATACACCGGGAATGTGACAGTCAATCTCTCTCCAAGCGGCTGGTCTGGCGGGGATACCTTTACGTTCTCGGGCGGCGTAACGTCTCGCCAGTTGAGCCACGGCACAGCGGGCAACATTACTCTGGGCACGGTCAACGTTTCGCCCGCGCCGGCAAATGTGACACGGTGCTTCATTGGCAGCGGCGAATCCTGCACCATGAACTTTGCCAACGCCTCGTGCGCGTTCGATGCGGTGGAAACCTCGGCCAGTCCGCAAACGCGCATCTTCACCAAGCTTGCCGGCACGCCGTTCAACCTTGACGTCCTGGCGATGAGTTCGACCACGACGGTGAATACGAGTTACACGGGGACCGTCGCCGTCGATCTCGTGGATGCCTCGACGTCGGCGTGTCCGACTGGAAGCGGCCTGAATACGGCGACCAATATCACTTACGCGGCAAGCGACCTCGGGCGCAAGCCGGTGACCTTCAGCTATGCCGGGGCGGCACGCAACGTGCGTGTGCGCGCCAAGGTGGGGATGTCGACGCCGGCTTGTTCCTATGACAGCTTCACGATTCGACCGCAGTCGATCACCAGCGTGAACTCCAGCGCCAACGCGGACGCGACCGGCAACAGTGCGACGGCCGTGCCGGCGATCAAGGCCGGGACGGCATTCACCCTGACTGCGAACACCGGCGTGGCGGGTTACGACGGAAAACCCAAGGTTGCCCCGACTCTCGTTGAATGGCTCAACGTGCCGACGGGCGGACGCGCCGCGCCGGGTGTCGGGACGCTGGACGGGAGCGCCTCGGGCAATCTCGCGTTTTCCACGGCGGCGTCGGCGGCAAGCGGAAACGGCGCGAGCGGCAGCTTCGTTTACGACGAGACCGGCTATTTCCGCTTTCAGGCATACGGGGTGTATGACGATACCTTCGTCGCCGACTCCGGCGACAAGGCCAATGGCGATTGTATCGTCGGCAGTTTCTCCAACGCCCTCAGCGGCGGCAAGTACGGTTGTAACTTCGGCAATTCCTCTCAGACTGATCATTTCGGCCGCTTCATCCCGGATCACTTCGACACGGCGGTAACCCAGGGGTGCCCGGCGGGGGGCTTCACCTATGCAGGGCAGCCATTTCCGCTAAGCGTGACGGCGAGGAACATGGCCGGAGGTACTGTGCAGAACTACTCCGGTGTGTTTGCTCGAAGCGTGACGTTCACGGCGCGCGATGCAGTCGATGCCGGGAACAATCCCGGGCCGGGGGCCCTGTCTGTATCGACCATGGCGGCAGCAACCATCTCCGGTGGCGTGGGCATGCTTTCACCCTCATACGCCTTCACGAGCAAGGAGACGGCGCCGACGAGCGTGATGGTAAGGGCCGACGATGGGGAAGTATCGTCGTTGCGCTCTCCGGCGTCGCTATCGGTGGAAGGTACGGCATTGACGCGCAGCGGTCGGGCACGATTGAGCAATGCCTATGGCTCCGAGTTGCTTGATCTGCCGGTGCTTTTCCGAACCGAGTTTTACGACGGCTCCGGCTGGAGTCTCAACGTGCTGGATAGCTGCACCGGGGACACGTCGCTCGGGGCAGCCAATGCGGTGAGCGTGGCGCTGACGATGGCTCCAGTTGGCTTGAATACCTGCGTCCGCGATTCGGGCAGTCCCGGGCGGAGTGGTGCGGGGTGCGCGGTAGCCTCTCCGGCGGCCAAGCGTTATCTCGAAGGCGCCTCGCCAACGCTTGGTTTCGCCGGAAATTTCAACTTGTGGCTGCAAGCGCCGGGAGCCGGACAATTCGGTTCGGCGACCATGACGGCGACCGTGCCGGCATGGCTGGGGCCAGTCTCTTCTGCAATAGCCACGTTCGGGCGTTACAAGTCGCCGCTGATCTATCGCCGGGAGAATTATTGACGCGTCATCGGACTTCGCGATGTGAGGGGGAAGCATGAGAAGAAATTGATCTGCAATTTCTGTTTTTCTCTTGTTATTTAGTAGGTTAATCGGTATCTTTCGACAAAATTATAAACTGGGCGTCTGGATGCTTTCGCTTCTCTCCTCATCGCGAAAATCGGGTTGGCTGTCGATCCTGTCGAGGGAGGGGNNACAGCTTCGCTCTGGAAAAAGGCGAAACCGAAGCCCTGCAGCGGCTGAAGTCGGCTCGCCAGCTCAAATCCTATCGATGCACGACCTTGATGGCCGAGGGGGAGTACAACATCGCGCAGTTCGACGCGCCGCCCGTGCCGAGAGAGGAACGCAAGGAGGCGTTGCGCTGGTCGNNCGACGGTCTGCCCGGACGTGCCGTCGGTGTGCTGGTTGTCTCGGCAGCAGAACGCGCCGTGCGTGCGCGGGCAGCGCCGTTCGAGGAGGCGCGCGTGGCGCTGGACGCCGTGGATGTGCCCGAACTCGCTCAGCGCAACGTGGCGGCCTTGCTGGAAACGGAGAATCGCGGGCTGGTTTTCCTGCGCCTGGACGAGAGCGGCATCATGCTGACCTTGAGTTATCGTGGCGAACTTGTAGCCGTGCGGCGTGGCGAGATGAACACGCGCCAGATGCTGGCGAACGATCCCGATCAGTGCGCCCGTGTCCGGGAGCGCCTGGTTCTCGAAGTGCAGCGCAGCCTGGATAACTTTGACCGGCAATACAGCCATATCCCGGTGTCCAGGGTGGTGCTGGCGGCGCACCCCCGAGTGGAAGGCTTGGCCGCGGAACTGGCGGCGAACGTCTATGTGCCGGTCCAGGAGATGGATCTCTCGACGGTTATCGATTTTTCGAGCGTCCCGGATCTGCGCGATACGGAATGCCAGGCCCGGAATCTGCTGGCGATCGGCGCGGCCTTGCGCACGGATGAGGGGGCTGCATGAGCCAGCAGATCAACCTCTACGAAGCCCGCCTGCGCCCACGGCGGGAGCTGGCGACCGGGCGCAACCTCGGTGTGGCCGGGCTGGCCTTGCTTGCGCTGGTGGCGGGGACGGCGGTCTGGGACGGCATGGAGGCGGCCCGGAAAGCCGAGGCGGCGGCGGCCATTCAGAAGCAGCTCAACGAGCAGCAGGTACAATTGACGGCCCTCAGCAAGGCCGTCGCGGAACGGCGCGTGTCGCCGGCGCTTGCGGCTGATCTGGATAGGGCCAGGGCGACGTTGGTGGCACGCGAGGAAGTGATGGAGACGCTGGAGTCCGGGCGTCAGGGAAGTTCCGCCGGCTTTTCCGCGATCATGTCCGGCTTTGCCCGGCAGGCGCAGAAGGATCTGTGGCTGACTTCGTTCGTGGTGGCGCGTGGCGGGGAGGATATCGAGATTCGCGGCCGCGTGCTCGACCCGTCGGGTCTGCCGGCGTATGTCCAGCGGCTGGGCAGCGAGCCGGTGTTCCAGGGGCGCCGGTTCTCCGCCTTGGAGATGATCGACCGGGAGTCGACTGATGAAAAGGCCGAGCTGTCGGCCAAGGCTTCGCCGGGCGGCATCGCACCGCTGGCGGCATTGAAACCGCCGCGCTTCGTCGAGTTCGTGCTGCGCTCCGAACATGCGGCCGGCAAGGCCGCGGTGTCCATGACGGGGCGCGGAGGTCGCGGGTCATGACGTCCATGTGGTTGACGATGGCGGCGCGCTACGACGCCTTGCAGCGGCGCGAACGCTGGCTGGTTGCCGTGGCCCTACTGGGCGGAATCGTGCTGCTCGGATTCGTCCTGTTCATCGAGCCGGCGTTGAAACGCGGCCAACTGGCCGAACGCACCATGGCGGAGCAGCGTGCCCAGTTGGCCAACGTGCAGGCGCAAACGGCGAGTCTGCGCGCGCCGGAACGGAATCCGGATGTGGCCGCCCGCGCCGAACTGGAAGCGCTAAGGAAACAACTCGAGGATCTGTCGGGTCGCTTGCGGAGTCTGGAGAGTTCGCTGGTGCCGCCGGAAAAGATGCCGGGTCTGCTCGAGGACATGATCGGCAAGCGCAGCGGGCTGCGCTTGCTTAGCCTGAAGACCCTGCCGGTGGCGCCATTCGTGGATAGAGAGAAGGAGAAAACCGAGGCGGGTGACGCAGCCGGCAGACCGGAGAAGAGCGGAGAGAAAGCCGGAGGTCTGTACAAGCATGGCGTGGAAATCAGTCTGGAAGGGAGTTACCAGGAGCTGACGGGGTATCTCGAACGCCTGGAAAAATCCCACATGAAGCTGTTGTGGAGCAGCGTTGCTCTTTCCGCCGAGAAGCATCCGCGGCTGGTGTTGACGCTGACCGTGTATTCACTGAGTCTGGATCGGGCATGGCTGATCGTTTGAGTTCGGGGAGAATCTGGCTGGTGCTGGCCGCCGGGTGTGCGCTTGCGAACACCGTCTCCGCGCAATCGCTTCTCCCGGATCCGACGCGTCCGCCGGCCGGCTTCGTCCAGGAAGGCGATCAGTCGGCGCCGGTCTTTAGCGGGCCGGTCCTGGAATCGGTGATAATTCCCAAAAAAGGGAAGCCGCTGGCGGTCATCAGTGGCCGGCCGGTGCGTCTGGGCGAGAACTACGGCGAGAGCCGCCTGATTCGCCTGAATGAACAAGAGGCCATGCTGGAAGGGCCTGCGGGGATCGAACGCTTGCCACTGACGCCGGGTGTCGAGAAAGTCAATATCGTTACGAAACACAAAGCTCAGACGTCCACGAGGACGCGGAGCGGGAGCAAACCATGAGGTTCAAACGCATTCTGTTGTCGGCTTTGCTGCCGCTCGTGCTGGCGTTGGGAGGCTGCGCGACGCACCAGAAGGCGCCAGGAGCGACCTTCGACCGCGTCGCCCAGGAGTTGCAGGGTGCCATGGCGACGAAGCCGAAGAGCGTCGACGATGCGGTCAGCCAGGCCATGCTGCCGCCGCTACAACTGGATTTGCCGGAGTCGGCCAAGAGCGTCGAGCCGCGCTTCGACTTGGCGGTGAGCAACGCGCCCGCCGCCCAGGTGTTCATGGCCCTGGTCAGCGGCACGCGCTACAGCATGCTGGTGGCGCCGGAGGTGTCGGGCAATGTAACGGTCAACCTGAAGAACGTGACTGTGCGCGAGGTGCTGGAAACGCTGCGCGAGCTGTATGGCTACGAATTCAAAGTGCAGGGCACGCGTATCTACATACAACCGAATACGATGCAGACGCGGATCTTCCAGCTCAACTACCTGGCAGGGAAGCGTCAGGGGCAGTCCGACGTGCGCGTGACGTCGAGTTCCATTTCCTCCACGCAAAACAACAACCCAACGACGACAGGCGCGGCGGCGACCTATCCAACGCCGATCTCTGGTTCCACCACGACTTCCGTTCCGAGCAGCCAGATATCAACGTCGCAAAACAGTGATTTCTGGAGCGACCTGGGCAAGGCGCTGAACAGTATCGTAGGCTCGCAGGACGGGAGGGCGGTCATCGTCAACCAGGCTTCCGGCGTCGTGCTGGTCAAGGCATTCCCGGCCGACATTCGTGCGGTGGAGAACTACCTGAAGCTGACGCAACTGGTCGTCGAGCGTCAGGTGATGCTGGAAGCGAAGATTCTCGAGGTGAGCCTCAACGAAGAGTTTCAGGCGGGGATCAACTGGATGGCGTTCGGCGGAAACAACAACCGTTATTCGTTCGGTTCGACCAATCCCGGGACGGCTTTGACTACCACTGGTAACGTGGGGAGCGCCACTAGCGGCATTTCAAACGGCGGCGTAGTGATTGATCCGGGCAAGGCCGGAGCCGCGGTGGCGACGGCGCTCGGGCAAGGATTTTTCGGTTTGGCCTTGCAGACGGCCAA
>DBMG01000015.1 GCA_002304785.1 Candidatus Accumulibacter sp. UBA704
GCGTGCCGAACAAGCCAGGCCTCGGGCTGGAAATCGACATGGCTCAAGTGGAGAAAGCGCATCAGGCGTACAAGGCGATGGGGCTGGGCGCACGCGACGACGCCGTCGCCATGCAGTTCCTGATTCCCGGCTGGACATTCAATAACAAGCGCCCGTGCCTCGTGCGCTAGATCGGAAAGGGAAAAGATCATGAGTTGTACCCCGTATCGCGCCATTCCCAACCAGTTCCGCCAGGATCTGATTGCCGGGAAGAAACTGATTGGTTGCTGGTGCTCGCTCGGTAGTCCGATTACCACCGAAGTCATGGGAGTGGCCGGCTTCGACTGGCTGCTGCTCGATGGCGAGCACGCGCCGAACGACGTGCTCTCCTTCATCCCGCAACTGATGGCGCTGAAGGACAGCACCAGCGCGCCGGTGGTCCGTCCCCAGTGGAACGACACCGTCATCATCAAGCGGTTGCTCGACGCGGGCTTCTACAATTTCCTGATTCCCTTCGTCGAATCGGCCGACGATGCGCGCCGGGCCGTCGCGGCTACGCGCTATCCGCCGCAGGGCGTGCGCGGCGTCTCCGTCAGCCATCGCAGCAACCGGTACGGAACGGTGCCCGAGTATTTTGAGGTCATCAACGACAACATTTCCGTCATCGTGCAGATCGAGAGCCGCAAGGCTGTCGCGGCGATCGACGAAATCTGCGCGGTCGACGGAGTCGATTGCGTGTTCATCGGCCCGTCCGATCTGGCCGCCGGATATGGCTACCTCGGCAACCCGCTGCACCCGGAAGTGCAGGAGGCCATGCAGCGCATCATCGCCAGCGCCAAGGCGCATGGCAAGCCGTCCGGGATTCTCGCGCCGGTGGAAGCCGATGCGCGCCGCTACCTGGAAATGGGTGTCACCTTCGTCGCCGTCGGCAGCGACCTCGGCGTTTTCCGCAATGCCTCGCAGATACTGCGGGACAAGTACCTCTGAACTTCACGCAATCAATTCGTTAGAACAGGAGCAAGCAATGAGCAAGATCGGATTCGTAGGACTGGGCATCATGGGCACGCCGATGGCGGAACACCTGATCAAGGGCGGGCATGAGGTTTTCCTGTTCAGCATCCCGAGCATTCCCGAGTCGCTGGTGCAGGCCGGCGGCAAGGCCTGCGCCTCGGGCAAGGATGTCGCGCAGCACGCCGACGTGATCATCACCATGGTCCCCGACACCCCGCACGTCGCCGCTGCCCTGTTCGACGCCAACGGCATCGCCGAAGGCCTCACGGCCGGCAAGATCGTCGTCGACATGAGCTCCATCTCTCCGGTGGAAACCAAGAAATTCGCGGCGCGCATCAACGCCCTCGGCTGCGAGTACATCGACGCCCCCGTCTCGGGCGGCGAAGTCGGTGCCAAGAACGCCACCCTCTCGATCATGTGCGGCGGCAGCGAAGCCGCGTTTGCCAAGGTCAAGCCGCTCTTTGAACTGATGGGCAAGAACATCACCCTCGTCGGCGGCAACGGCGACGGGCAGACCTGCAAGGTCGCCAACCAGATCATCGTCGCCCTGAACATCGAAGCCGTCGGCGAAGCCCTGTTGTTCGCCTCGAAGATGGGTGCCGATCCGGCCAAGGTGCGCGCCGCGCTGATGGGCGGCTTCGCCTCGTCGAAGATCCTCGAAGTGCACGGCGAACGCATGATCAACCGCACCTTCAATCCTGGCTTCCGCATCGAACTGCACCAGAAGGACCTCAACCTGGCGCTGTCGAGCGCCCGCGCCATCGGCGTGTCGCTGCCCAACACCGCCACCGCCCAGGAACTGTTCAACAGCTGCGCCGCGCATGGCGGCAATGCGTGGGACCACTCCGGCATGGTGAAGGCGCTGGAAATGATGGCCAACTTCGAGATCGGGCAGAAGGCCTGACATCGTGTGGCGGATGGCAAGGGTAGGGATCGAGCAATGACGATTCAAGTCAATCCACGTGAGTTGCTGCGCCGGATGTTTGACGCCGCCATCGAGGCCGCGCAGCCGGTTCATTGCATTCCGAAATTCCTGCCCGAAACGCCGCGTGGGCGCCTGGTGGTGATCGGCGCCGGCAAGGCCTCGGCGGCGATGGCCCGGGTGTTCGAGCAGCAGTGGTCGGGTTCGCTGAGCGGTGTCGTGGTGACTCGCTACGGCTACGCGGTTCCGTGCGAGCGTATCGAAATCCTCGAAGCCGCGCACCCGGTGCCGGACGAAGCAGGGTTGCGGGCGTCGAAACGCATTCTCGACACGGTCGGCGGGCTGACCGCCGACGATACCGTCGTCTGCCTCATCTCCGGTGGCGGCTCTGCGCTGCTTACCTTGCCGTTCGACGGCATTTCGCTTTCCGACAAGCAGGCCGTCAACCGCGAGCTGCTGAAGTCCGGCGCAAACATCTGCGAGATGAACACCATCCGCCGCCATCTCTCGGCGATCAAGGGGGGACGTCTGGCTGCCGCGTGCCATCCGGCCAGGGTCGTCACCTTGCTGATCTCCGACGTGCCCGGCGACAACCCGATGGACATTGCCTCCGGGCCAACCGTGGCCGATCCCACGACCTGTGCCGATGCGCTGGCGCTAGTCAAGCGCTACGGCATGACGCTCCCGGCCGCCGCCTTGGAGGTGCTGACCAGCGGGCGCGGCGAATCGGTCAAGCCCAGGGACCCGCGTCTGGCGCGGGCAGAGACGCATCTGATCACCACGCCGCAAGCGGCACTCGAAGCGGCCGCGGAGGTGGCGCGCCATGCGGGCATCACCCCGTTTATCCTGGGCGATGCCATCGAAGGCGAGGCGCGCGACGTCGGCAAGGTCATGGCCGGGTTGGCACGGCAGGTCGTTACCCGGCACCAGCCGTTCCAGCCCCCGTGCGTGCTGCTCTCGGGCGGGGAAACCACGGTGACGCTGCGTGGCGACGGGCGCGGCGGGCGCAACGTCGAGTTCCTGCTGTCGCTCGGGGTTTCGCTCGACGGCTTGCCGGGCGTGCATGCGCTGGCCGGCGATACCGACGGCGTCGATGGTGTCGAGGAAATCGCCGGCGCCTATCTCGCGCCGGATTCGCTGGCGCGCGCCTGGGACAAGGGCATCCGCCCCAAGGAAGCGTTGGCCAACAACGACGGGCACGGATTTTTCAACGCGTTGGGCGATTCGGTCGTCACCGGGCCGACACTGACCAACGTCAATGATTTCAGGGCGATCCTGATTTCAAGCGGGGCGTAGGAAGCAGCACAACAACAGCATTACCGGATTTTCATCAACGAGGAGGTTTTAAACATGAAAAAGCTTTTTGGTTTCACTCTGATGGCGGCGGCAGTGGCCGTTTCGACCAGCGCTCTGGCTCAGGCTGACGTGAAATGGCCGACCAAGCCGGTGCAGGTCATCGTCCCGGCCGGCGCCGGTGGCGACACCGATTTCAATGCGCGGCAGTTCGCGCGTTACTTCGAGAAGATCACCGGCAAGCCGATGGTCGTCACCAACGTCAACGGCGGCGGCGGCACGATCGCCATGTCGCAGGTCCAGAGCGCGGCGCCGGACGGCAATACGCTGTTCTTCGGTCATACCGGCATGCTGATCGTCAACGAGGTTTCCGGACTGATCGACTATAAGTTCGACGCCAAGATGGATATCGCCTGCATTCCTGCCGTGGACAAGGGTGTCGTCTTGGCGGCGGGCAAGAAGTCGGGCTTCAAGAACGTCCAGGACGTTGTGACCAAGGCCAAGGCCCAGCCGGGAACCGTGATCTACGGGACGGAAATGGGGGGCTTCTCACATCTGCAAGGCTTGATGTTCGCCAAGCAAGCCGGGGTCGAGTTGAAGTTTGTCGATGTCGGTTCGGCGTCCGACAAGATTACTTCGTTGCTCGGCGGGCGCATCGATTTGGCTTCGATCTCGTTCGGGCCGGTGAAGGATTACGCGTCGACTGGCGACATGGCGATGGTGGCGCAATACAGCAAGGAACGGAACCCGTTGCTGGGCGACATCAAGACGTTCAACGAGCAGAGTCTCAAGTTCGACATGGAGAAGCCGTACATCATCGCCTTCCCGAAGGGAACGAATCCGGCGATCATCAAGAAGATTGCCGACATCGGGCAGCAGATCACCAAGGATCCGGCCTACGCCAAGGCGCTCGAAGACGGTTTCAAGCAACCGGTCTCCTTCTATCACACCAAGGAAGCCATTGCCGAACTGAACAAGGTGCGTGACGACCTCATGCAGTACAAGGATCTGCTGCGCCAGAAGAAGTAACCAAAGGTGGTATGCCGCTACGGGGGAAGCGCGTTGAGCGTGCTTTCCTCGCTCTCAACCTCCTCTCAAGGATTCACCATGAGCTACACAAAAAAGCGGGAGTATGTCGCAGGTGCCTTTTTTTTGATCGTTGGCCTCGGTTATCTCTACCTGACCAGCGGCATTCCGCGCAAACAGTTCATAGATGCAGCTTTCGTTCCTTATGTCCTGGCATTCACCATGTGCCTGCTGGGCGTGCTGCAACTCCGGGCCGCCTACAAGTTGCCTGTGAGCGAACAGGCCGGAGAAAAGGATACGGCAGACTACCGCACCGTCTGGAAGACGCTGGGCCTGATCGTGGCCTACGCTGCCTTCCTGGAGCCAGTCGGCTTTCCGGTCATGACGGTTGTCTATCTGTTCCTGCAGTTCATCGTACTCACTCCACGCGACAAGAAGATCAGCTATCCGATGTACGGGGTGATCGCTGTTATGACTTCGGCAATCGTGTATCTGACTTTCCGTCAAGCATTCGACATGATGCTGCCGGTCGGTCTGATGAGCGGCTTAATCGAATAAAAGGTGACATTCCATGCTCTCTCTATTCATGCAGGGGATTGAAACAGTCTTCACCCTCCAGATTCTCGGTCTGCTGTTCTTCGGCACCGTGGTCGGCATCATTTTCGGTGCCATTCCCGGTCTGACGGCGACCATGGCGGTGGCCCTGTTCCTCCCCATTACCTACACGCTGGGGGCTGCCGCTGGCATTTCTCTGCTGGTGGGGCTCTACATCGGCGGAGTCTCCGGCGGCCTGATTTCGGCGATTCTGCTGAAGATTCCGGGAACGCCGGCATCCGTGGCCACGACGTTCGACGGCGGGCCGATGATGGAAAAGGGTGAAGGCGCCAAAGCGCTCGGCGTAGGTATCTTCTACTCGTATGTCGGGACGCTGCTCAGCATCTTTGCGCTAATCTTCATCGCGCCTACTCTGGCGAAAATCGCATTGGCGTTTGGGCCGCACGAATACTTCTCCATCGCGATCTTCTCTTTGACGCTGATCATCACCTTGGCGACCGGATCGATGGTCAAGGGTCTGTTTTCTGGCGCGCTCGGTTTCGCGTTTTCTACCGTCGGAATTGCACCGGTCGATGCGATTCCGCGCTTCACGCTTGGCTTGACCGAATTGAACGCCGGCTTTGATATTCTGCCCGTGTTGATCGGCCTTTTCGCGATTTCCGAAATCATCAAGGTTGCCGAAGACGTCAAGACGGAGCAGCAGGCCACCGTCACCGTGGTCAAGCTGAAAGGATTCGGATTCTCCGTGAAGGAATTCTTCGAGCAGGGCTGGAACATGATCCGTTCGACACTGATCGGCACGGGCATCGGCATCCTGCCCGGCATCGGTTCCGGCACCTCGAACATCGTGGCCTACATGGTCGCGAAGAAGCGCTCTAGGCATCCCGAGAAGTTCGGCACCGGTATCATCGACGGGATCGTCGCCTCCGAGGCTGCTTCGTGTTCGGCCGTCGGCGGCGCCATGATTCCGCTGCTGACGCTCGGTATTCCGGGGGATACGGTGACGGCGATGCTGCTCGGCGGCTTCATGATCCACGGCATCCAGCCGGGACCGCTGCTGTTCGTTTCACAAGGGCCGCTCGTCTACACGATTTTCGTTGCCATGCTGGTGTCGTCGCTGATGATGCTCGTCTGCGAACTGTACGGCGTCCGCCTCTTCGTCAAGATGCTGGCGATTCCCAAGCACATCCTCCTGCCGATCATCCTGGTCCTGTGCTTTGTCGGAGCCTTCGGCCTCGGCAATCGCATCTTCGACGTCGGGGTCATCGTGTTCTTCGGCTTGCTCGGCTACGGCTTTGTGAAGTGCAAGATTCCGCAGACTCCCTTCATCATTGGCCTGATTCTGGGTCCGATGGCAGAAACCAATCTGCGCCGTGGGTTGATGCTCAGCGATGGAAACTTTTCCGGTTTCCTGACGCAGCCGATTTCGGCGACCTTCCTGGGCATCGCCGCGGCCTCCGTGGCGATGCATTTCTATCAGACGCACCGCGCCAGAGCCGCAAGGAAAGCCATGCAGCCGACGTAGCCAAAAGCCGGCGGTCAACGCCGGCTTTTTTCCTCTTCACGGTATCTTGAAATGAAGCAGGTTCGCATTGCGGGTAAAGAGTGGGTGCCGGCGCTCGGCATGGGCACCTGGATGATCGGCGAGAACCGGTCCAAGCGCGCCGAGGAGATTGCCACGCTGCAGCGCGGCATCGACCTCGGCATGACGCTAATCGATACGGCTGAGATGTACGGCGACGGCGCATCCGAGCGCCTGATCGGCGAGGCCATCAAGGGCCGGCGTGAACAAGTATTCCTGGTCAGCAAGTTCTATCCGCACAACGCGACGGCGCGCGGAGTCCGGGTGGCGTGCGAAGACAGTCTGCGCCGTCTGGAGGTCGATTGTCTCGATCTGTACCTGCTGCACTGGCGCGGCCGTGTTCCGTTGGAGGAAACCATCGCGGCGCTCGAGAAGCTCCGGGCGCAGGGCAAGATCCGGCACTGGGGCGTCAGCAATCTCGACACCGACGACATGCGAGAGCTTCGTGAACTGCCCGGCGGCAATGCGGTGGCTGTAAACCAGGTGCTCTATAACCTCTCCCGTCGGGGCGTTGAATGGGATTTGCTGCCGTGGTGCGAGAAACACGCGGTTCCCGTCATGGCCTATTCGCCGATCGAGCAGGCGCGTTTGCTGCGCCAGCCCGGACTGCGTGCCCTGGCCGCAAGGCACGGCGCCACGCCGGCCCAGCTGGCGCTGGCCTGGCTGCTGCGACGCGAACAGTTGATCGTCATTCCCAAGGCGTCGACGCGCGATCATCTCGAAGAAAACGTCGCCGCGCTCGAATGTCCGCTCGATGCGGAAACCCTGGCCGAACTCGACCGGCTGTTTCCGCCGCCGAGTCGGGCCACCCCGCTCGAAATGCTGTAGTTTCTCCCCAAGGAGCCGAATCGCATGAACCAACCCCTGAAGCCGTTGACCATCAAGGTCCATCCGACCGACAACGTCGCCATCGTCGTTAATTCCGGCGGCTTGCCTGCCGGCACGGTGTTCGACGACGGGCTGACGCTGCGCGAACACGTGCCGCAAGGCCACAAGGTGGCGCTCTCCGATATCGCGCAGGACGCGCCGATCCTGCGCTACGGCGAAGTCATCGGCTACGCCATGAAGCCGATCCCACAGGGCAGCTGGATCGAGGAATCGCTGGTGCGGCTGCCGGAAGCGCCGCCGCTCGATTCCTTGCCGCTGGCCACCAAGGTGCCGGCACCGCTGCCGCCCCTCGAGGGGTACACCTTTGAAGGCTATCGCAATGCCGATGGCACTGTCGGCACCAAGAACCTGCTGGCCATCACCCAGACGGTGCAGTGCGTCGCCGGGGTGGTCGATTACGTGGTCAGGCGCCTCAAGTCCGAGATCTTGCCGAAATACCCGAACGTCGATGGCATCGTCGGCCTCAATCACATCTACGGTTGCGGCGTGGCGATCAACGCGCCGGCGGCCGTGGTTCCGATCCGCACCCTGCACAACCTCGCGCTCAACCCGAATTTCGGCAACGAGGTTTTCGTCATCAGCCTCGGTTGCGAAAAGTTGCCGCCGGATCGCCTGCTCAACGAGGGCGGCATTCCGATCAAGGTGGTCAGCGACGACGTCGTCTGCCTGCAGGACGAGAAGTTCACCGGCTTCCAGTCGATGGTCGAGGCGATCATGAAGCAGGCCGAAGTGCATCTGGAAAGGCTCAATCGGCGAAAGCGGGAGACCTGTCCGGCGTCAGACTTGATTGTTGGTCTGCAATGCGGCGGCAGCGATGCCTTTTCCGGCGTGACGGCCAACCCGGCTGTCGGCTATGCTGCCGACCTGTTGGTGCGTGCCGGTGCGTCGGTCATGTTCTCGGAAGTGACCGAAGTGCGCGACGCCATCCACCTGCTCACGCCGCGCTGTGTCACCGAAGAGGTGGGTAAGGCACTGCTGCGCGAGATGGCCTGGTACGACGACTATCTCGATCGCGGTGAGACCAACCGCGCCGCCAACACGACGCCGGGCAACAAGAAGGGCGGGCTCGCCAACATCGTCGAAAAGGCGATGGGCTCGATCGCCAAATCGGGCGCCAGCGCGATCGTAGACGTGATTGGCCCCGGCGAAAAAATCCGCAAGAAGGGCCTGACCTATGCCGCGACGCCGGCCAGTGATTTCGTCTGCGGCACGCAGCAGCTCGCCTCGGGCATGACCCTCCAGGTCTTTACGACCGGCCGCGGCACGCCATACGGCCTGGAAGCAGCGCCGGTGATCAAGGTGGCCACCCGTCGCGATCTCGCCGCGCGCTGGCATGACCTGATGGAGATCGACGCCGGCACCATCGCTACCGGCGAAGCGACCATCGAAGAGGTTGGCTGGGAGATTTTCCGCCTCATTCTCGACGTCGCCA
Organism: Candidatus Accumulibacter sp. UBA704; assembly: GCA_002304785.1. Classification (GTDB taxonomy): domain Bacteria; phylum Pseudomonadota; class Gammaproteobacteria; order Burkholderiales; family Rhodocyclaceae; genus Propionivibrio. The sequence goes on from DBMG01000015.1 coordinate 8,689, forward strand.
GCGGCCGCAAGAAGACCTGGGCCGACCAGTGGGGGTTGTTCAATTCGCTCGCGGTGTTCAACCCGGCGCCGGTGACCTGATTTACCATGCGGCGGCGAGAGGAAAAATGTTGATGGACAATTTGCCGTTGCGTGTTGCTTTCCCAGGGAACTCGCGCTATCCCGACCCGGCCGTCGAGGTGCTCGATCCGGCCTTCCTGCGCTACCGGATCTTCAGCGCCTCAGTCGAGCAACTCGGTTCCGGGCTGCGCTGGGCCGAGGGGCCGGTGTGGTTCGGCGACGGACGGTTCCTGCTCTGCAGCGACATCCCCAACAACCGTATCGTGCGCTGGGACGAGACGACCGGCGGCCTGTCGGTGTTTCGCCAGCCGTCGAACCACTCCAACGGTTTGACCCGCGATCGCCAAGGTCGGTTGATCGCCTGTGAGCACCTGACACGGCGCATCACGCGCACCGAGTACGACGGATCGGTGACCGTTCTCGCCGATCGCTTCGAAGGCAAGCGTTTCAATTCGCCGAACGACATCGTCTGCAAATCGGACGGATCGATCTGGTTCACCGACCCGGTCTTCGGCATCTCCGGCGAATGGGAAGGTGAAAAGGCGGAGCCTGAATTGCCGCAGGGCGTTTATCGCATCGATGGGCAAACCGGCAAGCTCGCGCGGGTGATCGACGACATGGCCGGTCCCAACGGCCTGTGTTTTTCGCCGGATGAAACCGTCCTGTACGTCGTCGAGTCGCGCGCCACGCCGTGCCGCAGGATCTGGGCGTATGCCGTGGGAAAGGACGGCAAGTGGCTTGGCCGTCGGCGCACGTTTGTCGATGCCAACGGGCCGGGCGCGTTCGACGGCATCAAGGCCGACGTCGACGGCAACGTGTGGTGCGGTTTCGGCAGCAACGGCTCTCCGGACGCCGATCCTGCAACGCTGGACGGCGTGATGGTCTACGACCTGTCGGGTCGCCCGCTGGCGCACATCCATCTTCCCGAACGCTGCGCCAACCTGTGCTTCGGGGGCGCCAAGCGCAACCGGCTGTTCATGGCCGCCAGCCATTCGCTCTACGCGTTGTACGTGGAGACCCGCGGCGCGGTTTAGCGGCTTTATCGGGCAACCGACCCCGTCGGCGCCGAGCGCAGGTATTGCGGCGGCCAGGCGGCGATGTGCCCCAATTCGTGGGCGGCGGTAAGCGGCCAGTAGGGATTGCGCAGGATTTCGCGGCCGAGCAGGACGACGTCGGCCTGTCCGGAGCGGACGATGTGATCGGCCTGCGCCGGCGATGTGATCAGGCCGACGGCGGCCGTGGGAATGCCCGCCTCGTGCCGCACTTTTTCGGCGAATTCCGTCTGGAATCCCGGGCCGACCGGGATCTTCGCGTCTGGCGTGGTTCCGCCGGTCGACACGTTGATCAGGTCTGCCCCGCGCGTTTTCAGGTCGCGGCACAGTTCGACCGTCTCTTCCGGCGTCCATCCGCCATCGACCCAGTCGGTAGCGGAGAGACGCACCAGCAGCGGCAGGCGCTCCGGCCAGGCAGCACGTACGGCATCGACAACTTCCGTGACCAGGCGCGTGCGGTTGACGAAACTGCCGCCATACGCGTCGGTGCGCCGGTTGGACAGGGGCGAGAGAAACTGGTGCAGCAGGTAGCCGTGCGCGCCGTGAATCTCGATCGCGGAGAAACCGGCTGTCAATGCCCGTTTGGCCGCTTCGACGAACTGGCCGACGATCTTGCCAATGCCTGCCTGGTCGAGTGCATGCGGCGCCGCGTGTTTCTCGGAGAACGCCACGTGCGACGGGCCGACGACCTCCCAGCCGCCGTCCGTGCCAGGAATCGGCGTCTGCGCCTCCCAACCGCGCCGGACGCTGGCCTTTCTGCCGGCGTGGGCCAGTTGTACGGCCATCGGGCATCCCTGTTCCTGCGCGAAACCGACGATGCGTGCCAGCGGTTCGATCTGCCGGTCTTCCCACAGACCGATGTCGGCCGGGCTGATGCGTCCTTCCGGGGCGACGGCGGTCGCTTCGCTGGTGATCAGTCCCGCGCCGCCTACGGCACGGGTACCGTAATGCACGAAATGCCAGTCGTTGGCCAGACCGTCCTGGGCCGAATACTGGCACATGGCCGGAATGCCGATACGGTTGCGCAGGACGAGGTCGCGTAGCTTGAGCGGTTCGAACAGGTGGGGCATGAGTGGTCTCCTCAATGGATTGGTGGTTCTATCGTAGTGCGTCGCCGAGAAATCGTTCGAGCTGCGGGTCGAGCGAGTAGGCGACGTTGAAGCGCAGCCAGGGCGATGGCTGCATTTGCGGTCGAAAGATGTTGCCCGGCGCGAGCATGATCCCGGCCCGTGCCCCCTGTGTGGCGAGTTGCGCGGAATCGCCGATGCCCGGGGCTTCGGCCCAGACGA
>DBMG01000043.1 GCA_002304785.1 Candidatus Accumulibacter sp. UBA704
ACTGATTTCATCGCTGACTCCTCCTGGTTGAAACAATGGAAGCAGATGCCGTTCACGGCGTCTGCAAGGTGCCGTCCACCAGACGCGTCTGCGTCCAGGTGGTGACAGTCTTTTCGCACGGATACTTCGCGGCCTCGGTCTCGTCGATATCCACGCCGAGCCCCGGCTTGTCGTTGGCATAGACGTAGCCGTTGCGGAACTCCGGCAAGCCGGGAAAGACATCGAGCAGCGCTTCGCGTGGGCCTTTGAGCTCCTGGATCACGAAGTTGGGCGGCTCGGTGCCGGACCACTCCTGTACGCCGAAATTGCGCGCGGCGAGGTCGATATGGATGTTGGCTGCGTGTGCCATCGGCGACATGTCGCCGGGGCCGTGCCAGGCGGTGCGCACTCCGAACTGCTCGGCGAAGACTTGCAGCTTGCGGCCCGGCGTGATGCCGCCGACCTGGCTCAGATGCACACGGATGTAGTCGATCAGGCGCTCGACGATCAGCGTCTTCCACTCGAACGGGTGGTTGAACAGTTCGCCCTGCGCCAGTGGGATGTTGGTCTTGGCGCGCAGATGGCGCAGCCAGTCGCCCTCCTCCAGCGGAATCGCGTCCTCGAGGAAGAACAGATCGAATTGCTCCATCTCGCAGGCAAACTTGATCGCCTCGATCGGCTTCAATCGTTCATGCACGTCGTGGCACAACTGCACGTCCCAGCCGACGCGGCTGCGGATGCCCTCGAACAGCTTCACCGTCTCGCGCATGTACCGCCGGCTGTCGAGGTAGATGCCGTCCGGCGCGCCCGCCGGGGCGCTGGCGGGGGCCTTGCCGTAGCCTCCTCCGCCGTAACCGCCGCTCTGGCAGCGGATGTGCGTGATGCCCTGCTCTCGGTACTTCTGGATGTTGTCGCACAGTTCGGCCAGGTCCTTGCCGTCGGCATGCCGGTAAATGGGCACGCCTTCGCGCACCTTGCCGCCGAACAGCTGGTACAGCGGCATGTTGGCCAGCTTGCCCTTGATGTCCCACAGCGCCATGTCGATACCGGACATGGCGTTGTTCTCGATCGGGCCGTTGCGCCAGTAGGCGTTCTGGTGCATCAGCTGCCAGATCTCCTCGATGGCTTCGGCGTCGCGGCCGACCAGCAGGGGCTTGAGGTATTCCTCGACCAGGCATTTGACGGCCACATGGCGATAGGCAAAGGTGGCGCAGCCCAGTCCGTACAAGCCCGGCTGGTTGGTTTCCACCTTCACCACCACCAGGTTGATGCCTTCGGGCGCGGTGAGGATGACCTTGACGTCGCTAATCAGGGTGCTCAATGGTTATCCTTTCGGCGGTCAGAAGGTCAGTTGCACTTTCATGTGCGCCTTGCGGTCGGACGCCATCTGGAAGGCTTCGACGGCACGGTCGATCGGCATCGTGGCAGTGATGATCGGCTTGACGTTGATGCGCCCTTCCTTGATCAGCCGCGCGGCCAGCGCATACTCCTGATGGAAGCGGAAGGCGCCGACGATGCGGATTTCCTTGCCGACGATGGCGTTGATCGGGATCGCCACCTCGCCGGTGACGCCGACCTGGATCAGCGAACCGCGGGGGCGCAGCACCGGGAGCACGTCCTTGATCACCGCGCCGACGCCGGTGCATTCGATGGCGACGTCGAAGTACCCTTTGTCGGCGGTGAATTCCTCCGCGGCGAGACCGGGCGCCTGCGACACATTGACGGTGCGCGTCGCGCCCATTTCGGCGGCCTTCTTCAACGCCGCGTCGTGCAGGTCGGTGGCCACCACTTCCAGCGCGCCGGCATAGCGCGCGGCGGCGATCACCAGCGCGCCGATCGGGCCGGAGCCGGTGACGAGCACCCGCTTGCCGGTCAGGGAACCGGCCTGCTGCACGGCGTGCAGCGCAACGGAGAGCGGTTCGCAGCAGGCCGCTTCGCCGAGCGAGACCGTGTCGCCGACCGGCTCGCACTGGAATTCGCCGACGACGATCAATTCGCGGAAGGCGCCCTGGCTGTGCGGGATGCGCATGGCGCTACCGTAGAACCACATATCCAGGCAGTGCTGTTGCTCGCCGGCCTGGCAGAACTTGCACTTGCCGCACGGACGGCTGGGGTTCAGCGCGATGCGGTCGCCCGGCTTGACCTTGGTGACCATGGCGCCGACCGCTTCGACGGTGCCGGCGACCTCGTGCCCTAGCACGATCGGCTCCTTGACGCGCACAACGCCGAAGCCGCCGTCGAGGTAGTAATGCAAGTCCGAACCGCAGATGCCGCCGGCGCCGATTCTGACCAACACTTGGTCGTCGCCCATCTCGGCGACCGGCACGTTTTCGATCCGCAGGTCCTTTTCGGAATGAAGGACACAGGCTTTTGCTTCCATGATTTGCTCCTGAATAAAACCGGGTTTAGAGGACGGACAGCCAGCCGCCGTCGACGTAAATGATCTGGCCGTTGACGTAATTGGACGCATCGGAGGCCAGGTAGACGGCCGTACCCGCCAGTTCTTCCGGCTTGCCCCAGCGTCCGGCCGGGTTGCTGCTCTTGACCCAGGCGTCGAATTCCGGGTTGTCGATCAGCGCGGTATTCATCTCGGTGAGGATGTAGCCCGGGCCGATCGAGTTGGCCTGGATGTTGAATTTGGCCCATTCCGCGGCCATCGAGCGGGTGAGCATCTTGATGCCGCCCTTGGCCGCAGTGTAGGGCGCCACCGTGGCGCGCGCAGCTTCGCTGACCAGCGAGGCGATATTGATGATCTTGCCGCCGCGGCCCCGCGCAATCATGCGCTTGGCGGCCTCGCGGCCGACGACGAAGGCGGCGGTGAGGTTGGTATCGAGCACACGCTGCCAGTCTTTGAGTTCCAGTTCAACCATCGGCTTGCGGAACTGGATGCCGGCGTTGTTGATCAGGATGTCGACCTCGACGCCTTCCTCGTCGAACGCCTGGAAGGCAGCGATCACGGCCGCCTCGTCGGCAACATCGAATACCGCGCCGCGCGCCTTGTATCCCTTCTCCTGCAACCGGGCCACTGCTTCGTCGACGGCCGGTTGCTGCCGGCCATTCACGATCACTGTCGCGCCCGCTTCACCCAGCCCCTCCGCCAGAGAGAAGCCGATGCCGCGCACCGAGCCGGTGATCAGGGCCGTGCGCCCGGTCAGGTCGAAAAGGGAAGGCATGGGCTTGTGTCCTCGTAATCAGATAAAGATGGAGATCCGGCGATCAGGAGCGAGCCGGGGAAGCCTCGTTGTCGAGGCATTGCTGAAGATCCTTGGTCGCGTGTTCGATCAGGGCGAGCGCGGCCTTCTGCGCCGCGTCGGCGTTGCCCTCCACGATGTGGCGGCATAGCGTCTCATGCGCCGGCAGGGATTCCCTTGGCCCGCCGGGCTTCTGCGAGACGATTTCGAACCCCCGGCGCAGCACAGCGGATAGTCCGACTTTCATCTGCCGGACGAACTGATTGCCGCTCGACGCCAGGATGGCGGTGTGGAAGGCGAGATCGGCGGAAACGTAATCGCCGTGCCCCTCCACGGCACGCTGCATTCCTTCGAACGCTGCCCGGATGGCCTTGCGCTCGTCGTCGGTGGCACGCAACGCGGCGAGGCGCGCGGCCGCCGGTTCGACAATACCGCGCAGTTCCATGAGGTCCCTCGACATTTCCTGATCCGCACCCGAAGCCTGCGTCCGCCAGACGATGATATCCGGATCGAAGAGGTTCCATTCCGAAGGCCCCAAGACCAGCGTGCCGACCTTGCGCCGTACATCCAGCATGCCCTTCGCGGCAAGCGACTTGACCGCTTCGCGGATGACGATGCGGCTGAAGGCAAAACGCTCGCATAGCTCGTTTTCCGACGGCAGGATCTGGCCCGGCTGATAACGCCCGGTACAGATATCGAGACCGAGACGGTCAAGAACCTGCCGTTGAAAAGTGGTACGCGGAGCCGTCACGATTTCGTCCATAGGTCATATGTATCACGTTTGAACAAAACAAGTCAACCGATCGGAACGCTATGACGAACTGCCATCGATCGGCGCCACCACCCGTGAAAAAACGACCGCAAGCGATTTGAAAGCAAACGGAAAGCAAAGCGACAGCCTGACCATCATCGCTTGCGCAAGGCCCGTCATACTTGCGGGAAAAAGACCGCCACCACCCTCCGAATTCACGCGCATTCCGACGCAAGCGCCCCCATTCTCAGTGCTCTCATCGAGTGACGATCGGGCAACAAAACATTTGTCAATCCGAAAGACGGTTTTCGATTGACACCATTGAAACAAAAAAGTAACGTTCGTTTTAGAACAAAAAATTCGTATACGAACAGCAATCAAGTCATACATAAGTCATTAACGATCAGGTTGGGCGGAATGAAAAGAAACGAAGTGCTCGAATCCCTGAAGAAGGGGGATTTGTTCGATCTGCTGATCATCGGCGGCGGTGCTACCGGGTGCGGCATTGCCGTGGATGCCGCCAGTCGCGGCCTGAAAGTCGCACTGGTGGAAAAGTACGACCTCGCCGAAGGCACCAGCAGCCGCAGCACCAAACTGGTTCACGGCGGCGTTCGCTACCTTGAAGCGGCGGTCAAGAAACTCGACAGGGCTCAGTACAACCTGGTGAAGGAAGCGCTCCAGGAACGGGGAATCTTCCTGCAGAACGCCCCTCACTTGGCCAACGCGCTGCCGCTGGTCACTCCCCTCTACAAATGGCTGGAAGTCCCCTACGTCTATGCCGGATTGCTGATGTACGACATGCTGGCCGGAGATAAGGGGCTCGGCAAGAGCTACGTCATCGGCCGCAAGGAAGCGCTCGAACGCTTTCCGATGCTCAAGCGAGAAGGACTGAAAGCCGGCGTCGTCTATTACGACGGACAGTTCAACGATGCCCGCATGGCGGTCACGCTGGCCCTGACCGCACGGAATCACGGCGCCGCCATCGCCAACCACGTCGAGGCCGTCGCCCTCGACAAGGACGATAGCGGCAGACTCTGCGGCGCGCGCGTGCGCGACGCCATCACCGGCGAGGAATTCACGATTCGCGCCCGTGGCGTGATCAACGCCGCAGGACCTTTCGTCGACCGCATCCGGCAGATGGACGACACCTCGGCCGCTCCGGTGCTCAAAGCCGCATCAGGCATCCATATCGTGCTGTCCAGCCGCTTCGTGCCGCCGGATACCGGCTTGCTGATCCCGAAGACCGAAGACGGCCGGGTGCTGTTCGTTTTGCCGTGGCAAGGCCAGGCGCTGATCGGCACCACGGACAACCCGGCCGAAATTACCGACCACCCGAGAGCCACGGAAGAGGAGATCGAGTACGTCCTTCGGCACATCAACCAGTACTTCGACCTTTCGGTGAAACGTAGCGACGTCAAATCGGTATGGTCGGGGCTCCGTCCGCTGGTACAGTTCGACGAAACCGCGAATACCGCGCAACTGGTTCGCGAGCACCTGCTGATGCTCAGCGCGTCCGGATTGCTTTCCATGGCCGGAGGGAAATGGACCTCCTATCGCAAGATGGCCGAGGAAGCCGTGGATCAGGCCATCGCCACCTTCCAGCTGAAACCGGCCCGCGGATGCCAGACGCTCAATCTCCGCCTTCAGGGCGCGGAGAATTTCGCCCCGGGAATCGCCAAGGTCCTGCGCGACGACTACGGTCTAGCGGCCGATGTGGCTGACCACCTGTTGCATGCATTCGGCGACAAGGCCATGTGCGTGGCCCGGCTGGCCAAAGAGGGATTGGACGCCCGCCTCCATCCCGACCATCCCTTCATCGATGCCGAAGTGGTGTATTCTGCGCGCCACGAGTTTGCCGAGCATGCCTCGGACGTCCTGACCCGCAGAATCCCCCTGGCTCTTCTCGACAACGCCGCCGCGCAGGCAGTCGTCCCGCGCGTCGTCGCGTTGATGGGCGACGTCCACGAATGGAATCAGGAAAGGCGTGTTGCGGAAGCCGAAGCGAGCCTGCGGCGACTGCAAACCTCGATCTGACGACGACCCAGGAGCCGAGCCATCGACGAACAGGAAGCAGCAGAACTTTTTTTGCAGGAAAAACAGTAGTTCTTCATCCCAATAACACGGAGGTCACACCATGAAACGCAGGATCCTTCTTCTTTCAGCCCTGGCCATGATCGGCGCGGCGACGATGCCCACCTACGCCGCCGACAAGATCGTAGTCAAGATCGCCGGCATGAAACCCGATGGCGAACCGGAAACCGTCGGCATGAAACTGTTCGCCAAGTACGTCATGGAAGCAACCAACGGCAAGTATGACGTGCGTGTTTTCCCCAACAGCCAGTTGGGTAAGGAAGACGCCTACATTGCTCAGACGCGCAAGGGCATCATCCAGATGTGCGCTACCGGAACGCAGACGGGTTCGATCTTCCCGGCCATGGCCATGCTCGAAACCCCGATGCTCTACGACAATCTTGAGCACGCTCACCGCGCCATGAACGGCGAAACCTTCAAGCTGATCAACCAGGGCTTCTCCGAAAAATCCGGCCTGACCACCCTCAACGCCTTCCCGCTCGGCTTCCGTCACTTCTACACCAAGAAGCCGGTCAAGGACGTGGCTGATCTGAAGGGCCTGCGCATGCGCGTCCCAAACATCCCGCTGTACATCGAGTTCGCCAAGAACCTCGGACAGAGCGGCCAGCCAATGCCGTTCGCCGAAGTCCCGTCCGCACTTGACCAGGGCACCATCGACGGCGGCGATAGCCCCTTCTCCGATATCGTGGCCCTGAAGATGTACGAAATCGCCCCGAACATCACGCTGTCTGGCCATATCCTGGTACTTCACTCGCTCTATATCAACAACGACTTCTACAACAAGCTGCCGCCGGAAGACCGCAAGATCTTCGACGACGCGGCCAAGCGCTCGGCCGAGGACGTATGGAAGATGGCGGCTGAAGTCGAGAAGAAGGCCATCGAGGAAATCAAGAAAGGTGGCGGAAAGATCGCCGAGCCGTCTCCCGAAATGAAAGCTGCGCTGGTCAAGGCTGGTCAACAAACGTGGGAACTGTTCTACAAGACCGTGCCGAACGCCAAGGAAATCTTGGAAAGCGTGAAGCAGTACAAGTGATCCTGTCGCAAGCGGCCCCATGCTTCGCCCGGGGCCGCCGCCAAATACTGGCACCACCACGTCACTCCGGCGAAAGCCGGAGTCCAGTTCAAGCACCCCTG
>DBMG01000047.1 GCA_002304785.1 Candidatus Accumulibacter sp. UBA704
CGCGCGTTGTTCGCCCGGGCTCGGCGTCTGCTGCCGCGTTACTTGCTGGCCGCGTCCACCACCGTCAAGGCCGTCATGTTGACGATCCGGCGAACCGTTGCCGTCTGCGTCATGACATGCACCGGACGGGCGGCGCCGAGCAGAACCGGGCCGATGGTGATGCCGTCGGCACCGGTCATCTTGAGCAGGCTGTATGAGATATTCGCTGCATCGAGATTCGGCATGATCAGGATGTTGGCCTCGCCTTTCAGCGGCGATTCCGGGTCGAATCGATTGCGGATATCCGGGGAAAGCGCGCCGTCGCCATGCATTTCTCCATCCGACTCGATTTCCGGCGCCATCGTGCGGAACAGGGCGGCCGCGCGGGCCATCTTCACCGCCGACGCGGATGATGAAGCGCCGAAATTGGAGTGGGACAACATGGCCACTTTGGGCTCAATCCCGAAGCGGCGCACTTCCTCGGCCGCCATGGTCGCAATTTCGGCGAGTTGCTCGGCGGTCGGGTTCTCGTTGACGTGCGTGTCGCAGATGAACAGGGCGCGCCCCGGCAGAATGAGGTGATTCATCGTGGCCAGGGTCGAGCATCCGGGAGCCTTGCCGATGACATCCTCGACCTGTTGCAGGTGATGCTCGAATCGTCCGGTTACGCCGCATACCATGCCATCGGCGTAACCCAGGCGGATCAGGATCGCGCCGATCAGCGTGTTGTGTTTGCGCAGTCGTGTCTTGGCGATGTCGATGGTCACACCCTTGCGCTTCATCATCTGATGGTAGGCCTGCCAGCATTCGTTGTAGCGCTCATCGTTGTTCGGATCGACGATCTCGATGTCCTCGCCGACCGTCAGCTTCGAGCCGATCTTCTTCAATCGCGCCGCAATGACGTCGGGGCGGCCGATCAGGATCGGACGGGTCAGTTTTTCCTCGATGACGATTTGCGCCGCGCGCAGAACCCGCTCGTCCTCGCCGTCGGCATAGACGACGCGGGTCGTCTTTCCGTTACGTGCGGCATCGAAGACGGCGCGCATGCCAACGCCGGTCCGGTAGTTGAATTCCTTCAGCCGTTTCCTGTACTCGGCCATATCGGCGATCGGGCGCCTTGCCACGCCTGAATCCGCGGCCGCTTGGGCCACGGCGGGGGCAATGACGGCAATCAGGCGACGGTCGAAGGGTTTGGGAATCAGGTATTCCGGGCCGAATTGGAGTTCCTGGCCGGGGTAGGCGGTGGCTACGTCGCTATCAACGGCTTCATGCGCCATGGCAGCGATGGCACGCACACAGGCCAGTTTCATTTCCTCGGTGATGCGGGTTGCGCCGCAATCGAGCGCGCCGCGGAAAATGAAGGGGAAGCAGAGGACGTTATTGACCTGGTTCGGGTAGTCCGAACGGCCAGTGGCCATGATCACGTCCGGACGGGTCTCGCGGGCCAGTTCCGGCATGATTTCGGGTGTCGGATTGGACAGCGCGAAAACGATCGGCTGCTTGGCCATTTTGGCGATCATGTCCGCCTTCAAGACGCCGGCAGCCGAAAGGCCCAGGAAAATGTCGGCGCCGTCGATGGCGTCGGACAGCGTGCGCGCCTCGGTCTCCCGGGCGTAGCGTGCTTTGGTCGGTTCCATCTTTTCGTCGCGGCCGGCGAAGATCACCCCCTTCGAGTCGCACACCATGACGTTCTCGCGCCGGATACCCAGATCGCACCATAGGTCGAGGCACGAAATCGCCGCAGCCCCTGCGCCGGAACAGACGACCTTCACTTCCTCGATCTTCTTCCCGGTCACGATGAGAGCGTTGAGCATGGCCGCCGCCGAGATGATTGCAGTGCCGTGCTGGTCGTCGTGGAACACCGGAATCGACATGCGCTCCTTGAGTTCCTTCTCGATATAGAAGCATTCCGGCGCTTTGATGTCCTCGAGGTTGATGCCGCCGAGCGTCGGCTCCAAGGCGGCGATCATCTCGATCAGCTTATCGGGGTCGTTTTCGGCCAATTCGATATCGAAAACGTCGATGCCGGCAAATTTCTTGAACAGGCAACCCTTGCCCTCCATGACTGGCTTGCCGGCCAAGGGGCCAATGTTGCCCAATCCGAGGACGGCGGTGCCGTTGGTCACGACGCCTACGAGATTGGCTCGTGACGTGTAAAGCGCCGCGTTCTCAGGGTCATCCACGATAGCTTCGCAGGCGAAAGCCACGCCGGGAGAATAGGCCAGCGCCAGATCGTGCTGGTTGGTCAGGGGTTTGGTCGGCTGAACGGAAATCTTGCCTGGTGTCGGCCGCAGGTGGTATTCGAGCGCCGCGTCGCGCAAGTCGTTTTTGGTAGTCATGATGTCTCCTGTCGTGGTTGTCGTGTTCTTGTTGTTTTGATTGTAAATCGATCGCCGTGTTCAGAAGTGACGCCACGGGTTGCGGCGTCGCAGCGAATTGAATCCGGCGATGCGGTTTTCGCGTTGATGCGGAATGCATGGATGCAACAGTACTTCGGTTTGCCGGGCTCGGCATTATCCTGCCGGAATGTCTGTTCCAGCCATCATGCCTGGGTCGAATACTTTGGCAATTCGTCATTGTCCTGACGAACCCGCCTCGCGTTGGCCGCGTCTGCGATTATCCTTCGTGGGGAATCGGAAAGGGGCGTGATGAATCGCGACAAACCGGTTCGATTATTACTTTTTGCGCTGCTTTTTACCAGATGTCGCTGGATGGCCGATGAATGCGAATCGTCGAAAATGCTGATTGAGCTTGTCTCTCGGGTAGACTTGAGTCCTTTACCACCGACATTTGCGATCATGCCCATCGACCCTGCCTCCCGACTTGCCAACATCGCCCCGTTTCACGTCATGGAACTGCTGGCACGTGCCCGGCAGCTTGAACAGCAGGGGCGTGACATCATCCACATGGAAGTCGGTGAGCCCGATTTCCCGACGCCGCAACCGATCATCGCCGCGGCGCAGGCCCATATCGCCTCCGGGCGCGTCTTCTACACCCCGGCGCTCGGACTGCCCGAATTGCGTAATGCCATCGCCGAATTCTATGCGGTACGGTATGGCGTCAGCGTTCCGTCATCCCGGGTGGTCGTCACCTCCGGTGCATCCGCCGCCTTGCTGTTGGCGCTGGCTTGCCTGGTCGAGCCGGGCAGCGAGTGGCTGGTGACCGATCCCTGTTATCCGTGCAATACCAACTTCATCCGATGTTTCGATGGCGTACCGGTGGCGATTCCTGTCGATGCGGGGAGCAATTTTCAGCCAACCGTAGCGGATATCGATCGCCACTGGACGGCGCGTACGGGCGGGGCGCTGTTCGCCTCGCCGGCCAACCCCACCGGCACGCTGCTTGACGATGCCGTGCTTGCCGGCATCGCCGGCAGAATGCGCGACAAGGGAGGACAACTCATCCTCGACGAGATCTATCACGGGCTGACCTATGAGCGCGATGTGCCCACGGCGCTGAAGTTCGGAGACGATATCTTCGTCGTGCAGAGTTTTTCCAAGTACTTCAACATGACCGGCTGGCGGCTCGGCTGGCTCATCGTGCCCGAACGGTTCGCGCGGCAGGTCGAAATTCTCGCGCAAAACCTCTATCTCTCACCCTCCACCCCGGCGCAGCACGCCGCGCTGGCTGCGTTCAGGCCGGAAACCCTGGCCATCCTCGAATCGCGCCGTGAGGAATTCAGGCGGCGCCGCGATTTCCTGGCGCCAGCCCTGGAGTCGCTCGGTTTCCGCCTGACGGCCAAGCCCGAAGGCGCCTTCTACATTTACGCCGACAGCAGCCAACTGACGGGCGACAGCGACGCGTTCGCCCGCGACCTCCTGGAAACGGCGGGCGTTGCCGTTACGCCCGGGCTGGATTTCGGGGTAAGTGCACCGAAATCGCACCTGCGTTTTGCCTATACGACCGGCGTTGACCGGCTTGCCGAAGCGATCGAGCGCATCGGCAGGTACCTGTCCGGGCGCTGATCAGGAGCGGCTCTTCCGGTTCAGCCGTGCGGCAAGGTCGCGCACGGCTTCGCGCGTCGTTTCGTCAGGCGCATTCTCGCGCAGAATTTTCTCTGTCTCGGCCCGGAATTCAGGTGAGGCGAGGCCCGACTCGGCAATGCCGAGGTTCATGACCAGCCTGTCGATCAGGCTCCAGTCCTCCGCCGTCATGAGCGAGTTGTCAGTGTCGCGGCACACGCGCGTCCATCCATCGATGTCGCCATCGAACTCTTCAAAAATACCCAGCATTCGACGTGTCAGCATAGGAAATTGAGTGTACTTGGTTACAAATACGCACAACATAATGCAAAATACGCACAACAATAGTGTTTTCTGCAATAATGAGCCGCTTGTGCGGTCCCTGCGTTCCGGTTCCGGTCACGGTTTCCCTTGTCTATCTACTCAACTACCACCATGTCAAAAAACACACTTTCCGTCACCGACAATCGTACCGGAGCAATCTACGAAATTCCCATCGTCGATGGGGCCGTAAGAGCCATGGATCTGCGCCAGATCAGGGTAAATCAGGAGGACTTCGGACTGATGACCTACGATCCGGGGCTGACCAACACCGCCTCGACGCGCAGTGCCATCACCTACATCGACGGCGACCAGGGCATTCTGCGCTATCGGGGTTATCCCATCGAGCAACTGGCGGCGCAGAGCACTTACCTGGAGACGGCTTATCTCATCATTTTCGGGGAACTGCCGACGCCGGAGCAACTGGCGAAGTGGGAACACGATATCAGCCGCCACACGCTGCTGCACACCAACATCCAGAACCTGATCCAGACCTTCCGCTTCAACGCGCACCCGATGAGCGTGTTCATCAGCGCCATCGCCTCATTGTCCACGCTGTATCCCGATGCACGGCGCGTCACCGATCCGGCCAACCGGCGCTTGCAGGTGGAGCGTATGGTCGCCAAGGCGGCCACCATTGCGGCTTTCACTTATCGGCACAACCACGGTTGGCCGGTCAACTTGCCGGACGACGGCCTGAGCTTCATCGGCAACTTCCTGAAGATGATGTTCCGCATGACCGAGGTCAAGTACGAACCGGACCCCGTGCTCGAGCGAGCGCTCAATATCCTGTTCATCCTGCATGCCGATCACGAGCAGAACTGCGGCACCAACGCCATGCGTGTGATCGGTTCTTCGCAGGCGGATCCCTATTCGGCCCTGGCCGGCGCGGCGGCGGCGCTCTACGGGCCGCTGCACGGGGCCGCCAACGAAGCCGTGCTGCGCATGCTGGAGGAAATCGGCAGTCCGGAAAACGTTCCCGCCTTCATCGAACGGGTCAAGAAGGGCGACGGTGAGCGCCTGATGGGTTTCGGCCATCGCGTGTACAAGAACTACGATCCGCGTTGCCGCATCATCAAGGCCACCGCCGAGGAAGTGTTCAAGGTCACCGGGCACAACAAGCTGCTTGACGTCGCGCTCGAACTCGAGCGCATCGCGCTGCAGGACGACTACTTCGTTTCGCGCAAACTCTACCCCAACGTGGATTTCTACTCCGGCCTGATCTACCGGGCGATGAACCTCCCGGCGTCGATGTTTACGGTGATGTTCGCCGTGCCGCGCACCTGCGGCTGGGTGGCGCACTGGCTCGAACTGCTGACCGACAACGAGCAGAAGATCTCGCGTCCGCGGCAGATCTACACCGGGCCGGAAGTGCGGGACTACGTCCCGATGGGTAGGCGCTGAGTCAACGCTTTATCGAGTGCCGGCCCGATTCGGCCATGTTGCGCGCGTGCCCCTCGACGCCGACCCGGCGGATCTGGTCGATACATGCGGCGCGATCCGAGCGGAACACCAGGCCGAAAAGCCTTGAAATGACGTTGTTGAATTTTCCGCACGTGCGCGGATCGGAGCATTCGTCGCAGGCGGCGCAGGTCTCGATGTTCTTTTCGATGCAGCACGCGCGCACCTTGCACCACGTGGCCTTCGCGTTCTCGCGGCAGCCCGGGCACTTGGCTTGCAAGTAAGCCTTGCAGGCACCGCAATACAGACCGCAACGGGCTACGAGATCGGCGTTGATGACGATACCCTTCATGTCTCGCTCCTTTCGCATTGGCTATTCCGCGAGGATGGCGCCTTTTTCGGCCAGCAGTTCACGCAGCACGGACCGATGGCAGTGCGCCTCGTTTTCACAGTAGCAGCCGACCGAAAAGTTGCTCTGGTGCGACAGCGCGGCCAGCAGTTCAAGCGCGTGGGTGTTGTCGGGAGTCGCCATCTCGGCGCGGTATTTTTTCGCAAACGCTGCCCATTGCGCAGGCGTTTTTGCCTCCTGGCCGAGCTTCATGGTTTCCACGCTCGGCGCAAGATTGGGGAACCACACGTCGTACCAGTTTTGCGACGCGAATTCGCTCTTCGGCACGCCGCGCGGCGGCCGGCGCACCGTGCCGATGCGCGTGCCTTCGTCTTCTGCGCGTGGGGTTCCGAGTCTGACAATGCGGATGGGCATGGCTGGATCCTTATGCAAGCAGCGATGTGGGTTTTACGGGACAGGCTGCTCGGAATCCGGACGTGACCCGAACCAGCCGGAGACTCTTGGCACGGCGTCGGCGAGAGAGCCGAGTACCAGCGAAACCGACCTGCCCAGCTCGGGTGTTGCCTCCCGCAGGTCCGGAACGAGTACTACCGTGGCGCCGGCGGCCGATGCGGAGGCGGCGCCGTGCGGGCTGTCCTCGAACGCCAGGCAATGGACCGGCGAGATGCCCAGACGCGCGGCGGCCAGCTGGTAGACCGCCGGGTCGGGCTTGCCGCGGTCGACCTCGTCGCCGCCGGCGATCGTCTCGAAAAAGTGCAGTACGCCGACACGCGTCAGGCGTTCCTCGATCTCCCGTGCCGACGAGGACGAGGCTACGGCGCAAGGAACGCCTTGCTCCCGAAGCACGGTCAGCAGTTCCATCGCTCCTCGCTTGAGCGGGTAGGCCACCGAGCCGGCGAGCCGTTCGCGAACCGCGCGACGAACCTGGTCGAGCATTCCTGGATCGCCCAGCAGGGCGGCTAGAACCGCGTCCGATTCCTCGACGTTGAGGCCGACCACTTGCATGAATTCATCCGGCTTCAATGATAGTCCCATGTCACGTGTCACGGCCATCCATGCGCGCATGATGACGCGCTCGGAGTCGACCAGTGTTCCGTCCATGTCGAAGATGACTGCGCGCAAGAGCATGATTTGAATGCGTGAAGATTGGGAAAGAGAACGTCTATTCGCCTTCCCGGTAGTCGCGGGAGTCGCTTTCCCGGGCGATGAAGACGAAACGCTGCGGTTTGCCGTCGGGGCCGAATGGAGCCAACGCAGCGGGGCGGGGTTTGAGTTCGATGTCGGCGATGTTGATGACTGGTTTTGTCATGAGCGTTTCCTCCTCAATACGAATCGCCATGATAGACCAGGGAAAAACCGATGGGATTGAAGACAGAAGGGGCTCCTCGGCTCCTACACGTTATGGATGGTACGTCAGGGCAGGAGAGGAGAGGCGATCGCGAGGCTGAACGAGGTGTACGAGCTTCGCGATGGCTTGCTGGAAGTACTGAAAACACTGGTACAGAAGCATAGTGCGTGATCCTCGGCTGATGGCGCGACAAGTGCCGCCCGCATTTGTGCTGGCGACCCGAGGCATTCGCCGGTAGAATAATTGCCTCAAGGGCATACCTGACTGAAAAGCAGGGACGCAAAGCTACCGGCCTAAAGATTTTTTCCATGGCAGCGGGGTTGCCAGACGCGACAAGCGTTTGTATGCACGCGGTGCAACCAGCTGCGTGCTTGCTTGCAAAGCCCTCCACCGATCGGTCGAGGGCTTTTTTGTTGCTTGGCATCCGGAATGCTGTCATGTGGAGCGTCTTCAGGTGTTGCCAGCCATGCCTTTCAGTAAGTTGCTCTTGGCCCATTCCCCTGCGTTCGACGGGGAGTCTCTACCTCTCTCTGCTGGTGAATGATGTTGATGAAAAACCTTACTATTGCCCGCCGCATCATGTTCATGATCGCGGTCTCAATCGTTTCGTTGCTCTTGGTTGGCGCTGCCGGACTGTATGTGGCCAAGCGGGGAAGCGACAGCGTCACGCTCATCAAGGACGACAGTCTCGTCAGCGTGCGAACCATCGCCAATGCGCGGCAGGCGTTCATGCAAATGCGGACGATCGTGTATGCGCACATACTCGCTGTCGATGAGGACGGAAAGTACTCGGCAGCGAAGCGACTGGACGAAAAGTCGGCGGAACTGGCGAGAACACTGGACAGCTATCAGGCATTGGTCTCCGATGAAGAAGACAGGCGGCTGTTGGAGCAGGATGCCCGCAACCTGAATCTTTATGTTGACGCGATGAAGAACAAGCTATTCCCCTTGTCGAGCGCTTTCGACATGGGCGGGGTGAGGGCGGTGATCTTCACCGACCTAGGCCCGATGGCCGCCAAGATTGAAAAAGGTTTCGACGAGCACATGGCGTACAACGAACGTCAGGCGGAAGCGACGGCGCAGAATGCGATCAGCGAGGGACTCAAGGGGGAGATGGCGGCGCTGGGGGTCATCGTGGCCGGCGTACTGACGGTCGGCATTCTCGGGTTTTTTCTGCTGCGCAACATCAAGGGCGCTGTCGGGCAGATCCAGTCGATGGTAGGCAGGGTCGAGAACGACCTGGACTTTACCGTGCGCGCGAACGTTACGTGCATGGATGAGCTCGGCCTCACAGCGCTGGCCTTGAACCGGCTGCTCGACAAGCTGCAGGCCAACCTCCGGTCGATCTCAACCGGGGCGCTGTCGGTTGCTTCCGCGGCAAGCCAGATGGCGACTACGTCAACGCAGGTGGCAACTGCCTCGCACCAGCAAAGCGAGGCCGCTTCCGGCATGGCGGCGACGGTCGAGGAAATGACCGTGAGCGTCAATCACGTTTCCGACCAGGCACAGGAAGCGGACCGTGTCTCCAACGAATCGGGGCAGCTCGCGCAATCCGGCGAGCATGTCATCGGCCAGACCGTGGCTGATATCCAGGGCATCGCGATGACGGTGAACGAGGCGGCCGATCTGATTCACGGGCTGGAGCAGCATAGTCAGCAAATCTCCAACGTGGTGGTTGTTATCAAGGAAGTGGCGGATCAGACCAGCCTGTTGGCGCTGAATGCCGCCATCGAAGCCGCGCGTGCCGGGGAGCAGGGGCGTGGGTTTGCTGTCGTGGCCGATGAAGTGCGAAAGCTGGCGGAACGCACCTCCGTGTCGACCCATGAAATCGCCACGACGATCGAAACCATGCGCACCGGCGCGGAAAATGCCGTGACCTGTATGCAGGGCGTTGTCAGCAAGGTTGCGTTAGGCGTGGATCGCGCCAGGGAAGCCAACGAATCGATCACGCAGATCGGTGAGCGCAGTCGCCGGGCAGTCGACATGGTGGAAGAGATCGCATCCGCCATCAAGGAGCAAAGCGCGGCCACCAACAATATCGCCACGCAGGTTGAACGCATCGCGCAGATGTCGGAAGAAAGCAGCGCGGCCGCCGGCAACAGTGCCGAGGCAGCACGCGAGCTTGACCGGCTGGCCGGGGATATGCAGCAAATAGTGAGCGCCTATCGGCTCGGCTGAGCCGTCGGTCGGCAGGGCTCATTCCAGGGCTCGCACCCTGGCAAACGGGGGCTACGCCACCCGACAATCGGGAAAGTGCCGAGATGATGAGCAACAACCTTGAAAGCTGGAAAAAGATCCTTGTGGCTGTCGTCGCGGCGGCAGTTGCTCCATCGTGGGCTGCAGGAGATGGCGCGGGAGAGGTGGCCGTGAAGCCGAAACCGATGCGTTTCATTTTGAACGTTGGCAATACCCCTGAGTCCATGCGTTTTCTTCAGGCCGAGGTTGCCCTGGAATACGCCACTGTCGAGGCAGAGGCGCGCTTTTCGGCGTTCCGGCCCAAGTTGATGCATCACATCATCCTCTGGCTTTGCGATGCCGAGACGTCGACCCTGCTATCGGAGGATGGGAAGCGCCACCTGCAAGGTCGAATTGCCAACGGTCTGAATGCCGTGTTTAATGAAACAGTCAAGACTGGAGTTCGGGAAGTCTACTTCACGGATTTCTTGATTCAATGACCTCGTTTAGCCATGGGGTTGAACCGACGATGTGTTATCCCGGAGATGTGGTGAGAAAAGAGAGGGTGCAGAACGGAGCAATCACGCCCGCGCTTCAGCGCATTCTCCACGCTCTGGAACGCCAGCCAAACATGGCCGTTGCGGATATTTCCGACCAGGCGTTCGTGGGCGTTGCCACGCTGGCGTGTGGCGGGTATATCCGGGCACTCAAAGGGCGCCGCCTGATCCACATCAGCGGTTGGCGCAAGGTCAAGGGACGGTTTTCGACACCACTCTACAGCGCAGGAGACAAGCCCGATGTGGCGCGTCCCCGCATCGACGAAACGAGTCGCGATGCACCTGGCATGGAGCGCATCGTCGACGCGGTGACGCGCTTTGGTGGCTTGACGTATCGTGAGATCGCCGAGTTTTCGGGACTATCCCCCAATACCGTCAAGAACAGCGGCTATCTCGATGCCTTGGTCGCACAGGAGCGCATTCATGTAGGACGCTGGAAACGTTCGCGCAACGGACCGATGTCGCCGGTTTACGTCGCCGGCCCCGGCATCAATGCGGCCAAACCTGCTGTCCTGAGCTCCGCGGAGAAGAACAGCCGCCATCGCGCCCGGCACAAAGCCCTCGCCGAAGGCGCAGAGCTGAGAGCTCAGATTGCCGTGATGCGTCAGGCGCAGGATGCTGCCTGAGGTGCAGAAGGCGCAGGCGCTCGTCGAGAATATCGTCGGTGTGGATCATGTCCTTTGGCAGCAGCTGGTTGGCGAAGGTGATATGGCTGGAATCTTCGGATCAAAGCCAGACAGAATTCATCAATCGTCGTCACCCCCGCCCACGCCATCCCGTCTCGGAACGGTCTGCGGATCGCAGGTGATGGGTCGGTAGATCTCCACGCGGTCGCCGGGACGCAGGGGGGTTTGCGGCTTGATGACCTTGCCGAAGATGCCGACTTTCTGGGTGTCGAGGTCGATGTGCGGGAACATCGTGAGGATGCCGGAACGGTCGATGGCGTCCTGCACCGTCGCTTCGTCCGGAACCTCGATGGTCATCCAGACTTGCTGGCCGTACTCGGAATAGGCGACTCCTACCTGCATGGCATCCTCCTCAGTGGCAACCGGTGGCGTTTTCGACGGCCAGGGCAGCGGCGCCGGACGTG
The DNA here is from genome assembly GCA_002304785.1 of Candidatus Accumulibacter sp. UBA704. Lineage (GTDB taxonomy): Bacteria > Pseudomonadota > Gammaproteobacteria > Burkholderiales > Rhodocyclaceae > Propionivibrio. Next base: position 11,183 of record DBMG01000047.1, read on the forward strand.
ACCGAGGCCGCCGCGCGGCGTTCGACCAGCCGCTTTGTGGCGAGCAGCAGGCCGAGAACGAGGAAACCTGCGGGCGGCAGGACCATCATCAGTACGCCGCCGTAGTCCGGGAATACCTTCATCTCGAGGAAGGCGAAGCGCGGGCCGAGCAGCAGGCTGGCTTGGTTGAACAGCGTGCCCATGCCGATCAATTCGCGGATCAGGCCGATGCCCGTGAGCGCGACGGTGAAGCCAAGTCCCATGCACAATCCATCGAGTGCCGAGGCCAGCACCGTGGAGCGCGAGGCAAACGATTCGGCACGGCCGAGCACCGCGCAATTGACTACGATCAGGGCAATGAACAGGCCGAGCACGCGGTACAGGTCGTGCATCCAGGCGTTCAGGCTCATGTCGACCAGCGTGACCAGAGTGGCGATCACCACAATGTAAACAGGAATCCGCACCTGCGGCGAGACGAAGTCGCGGATGCTGGAGATGAGGATGTTGGCGCCGACCAGCACGACCGTGGTGGCGAGGCCCATGCCCAACCCATTGGTGCCGCTTGTCGTCACGGCCATGGTGGGGCACATGCCGAGCAACTGCGAGAAGACGATGTTCTGGTCCCACAGACCGTTCTTGATGATCTCGCGAGTATTCATCGGGCGTCTCCCTTGGTGGGTTGTGCGGTCAGAATCTCCTCGCGGTGCGCGGCGAAGAATTCCAGCCCCTGCTTGACCGCCTTGACGACGGCACGTGGCGTGATGGTGGCGCCGGCAAACTGGTCGAAGACCCCGCCGTCCTTCTTCACGCCCCATTTTTCCGGAGGCGGCGAGGCCAGCGATTTGCCGGCGAAGTCGTCGATCCACTTCGCCTTGGCGGCTTCGATCTTGTCGCCGAGGCCGGGGGTTTCTTGGTGTCTGATGACGCGGGCGCCAAGCAGCGTCCCGCTGGTGTCGACGCCGACCAGCACCACAATATCACCGGCATAGCCGCGCGACGTTGTCTGGAACACCGCGCCATTGACTACGCCCGCCTTGCGCGAGCGGTAGATGGTCAGCGCCTTGCCGTCGCTGCCCGAAAGCTGCAGCGTGTCCTTGAGCAGGTTGTTGTCGCCGTAGCTCGCCGGCAGGACTTCGCTCAGCGAGTTCTGCAGGTCGCGCTCCTCGGCGGCCTCTATGGCCGAACGGGTGGCCTGGTTGGCGACGGCCAGCGCTGCGCACGTGACGAGCGCGATGGCGCCGAGGGAGAGCGGCTGGTAGAAAAGCTGGTCGCGCCATTGGGCGAGCGTACTCATGATTTTGCCCTCTCAACGGCCGGATCGAGCGGGGCGCCGCGCCAGTTGCGGCCGAGGATGCGCGGTTTCAGGTAGCGGTCGATCACCGGCGTGCAGGCGTTCAGCACCAGTACCGCGAAGGCCACGCCTTCCGGATAGCCGCCCCAGGTGCGTATGACGTAGGTAAGAAAACCGCAGCCGAAGCCGAAAACGAGCTGTCCGGCCTTGCTGTTGGGCGAAGTGACGTAGTCCGTGGCGATGTAGAAGGCGCCGAGCATTGCGCCTCCCGAAAGCAGGTGCGACGTCACATCGAGGTAGCGCGCCGGATCGATGGCGTTGGCGACGAGCGCCGGAATCGCGATGCCGGCGATCATCGACACCGGGATATGCCAGGCGATGATGCGTAGAGTGAGCAGCACCAATCCACCGGCGGCGATCAGCAACGATGCGGTTTCCCCCAGGCTGCCGGCGCGGGCGCCGGCGAGGGAAATGCCATAGGCGCTGCCGACCAGCGAGTGCAGCAGGTCGGTCCCGCGTGACAGTTCCGTCTTGGCGAAGCCGAGCAGGGAGGCGCTGGCGATTGCATCGGGTTTCGGGATATTGCCGAGGAAGATCAGCAGGCCGTCGTGAAAGCCTGGGGCTGCCGCGGAGGTGATCGGCATCGGCGCGATCCACACCGTCATCTGGACGGGGAAGGAAATGAGCAGGAACACGCGCGCGACCATCGCCGGGTTGAACAGGTTGTAACCGAGGCCGCCGAACACCTGTTTCGCCAGCATGGTGGCGAACAGTCCGCCGACGGCACCGATCCACCAGGGTGCCCAGGGCGGCAGGGAAAGCGCCAGCAGCCAGCCGGTGACCAGTGCGGAGCCGTCCGATAGCGTGGGCAGCGCGTTGTTCCCGGCCAGCTTCAGGCAGGCTGCCTCGCCCAGCAACGCGGCCAGGACAGTGATGATCCACAAGAACAGCGCCGGCCAGCCATACAGCCAGAAGCCGAAGGTGGTTGCCGGAACCAGCGTGGCAAGCACGGTCAGCATGATGCGCGACACGCTGTTGGCCGACAGGCTGTGTGGTGCCGTGGGCGGCTGAAGCTGATTGAGGTTCATGCAATTGTCTCGGGGAGCGGCTCGGAGGTCGCAGCAGCTGCTCGGATCACGGCCTCGGAATGCTTCGTCGCTTCGCGATCGGTATTGCCGGTCAGCTTCACGCGTGAGACGCCGATGCTGGTCAGGTGGTGCGCCTCAGTCGGGGGAGTGGCAGCGGCAAGGTTGGGGGTCATGGCTATGTCTCGGTGGTTGAGAAGGTGGGCGCCGACGCGTCTGGAGTCTCCGTCATCCCGGCGAAGGCCGGGATCCAGTCCGTGGTCCGAAAACCTGGATTCCGGCTTTCGCCGGAATGACGGGGTATTTGTTGCCGCATGTGCGATTGGCGGCCGTGGTTCGGGCATGGTTTCATTCCGCCGCCTCCGTCACAGCATTCTCCGCAGCCGCCATCGCTGCGGCTTCGGCACGTTTCGCCGCGTCGCGCTCGGCCTTGCGGCGCGCGGCGGCTTCGGATTTTTCCGCCGCTTCGCGTTCCAGGCGCACGGCGCGTTCGGCGGCCAGTTTCCGGGTCGCCTCCATGCGCAGCTTGTCGCGCTCCTGCGCCCACAGTTCGCCCTTGGCGTGCGAGAAGTACTGCACCAGCGGAATGTGCGACGGACAGATGTACGCGCAGCAGCCGCAGGAGATGCAGTCGGAAAGCCCCAGAGACGCTGCTGCCTGCAAATCGCCGGCGCGCACGTTGGCGGCCATTTCCAGCGGCAGCAGGCCGATCGGACAAGCCTGTACGCAATTGCCGCAACGGATGCACGGCCCGGCCTCGGGAATGGCGACCTCGTCCTCGTTGAATGCGAGGATGCCGGCGCTGCCCTTGACGATCGGCACCCTGGCGTGCGGAAGCACTGCGCCCATCATCGGGCCGCCCATGACCAGCCGCGCTGGCTCGCTCTTCAGCCCGGCGAAGGCGAGCAGGTCGGCGGCGAGGGTGCCGATCGGTGCGAGAATGTTCCCCGGCTGCCAGACGGCACCGCCGTTGATCGTCACGATGCGTTCGATCAGCGGTTCTCCCCGGCGCACCGCGCGATGTACGGCATTGGCCGTACTCACGTTGTTAACGATCACGCCCACGTCGGCGGCGCGGCAGTCCGAGGGCACCTCCTTGCCGGTGAGCGTTTCGATCAACTGGCGATCGGAGCCCATCGGGTAGCGCGCCGGAACGGGGCGCACCTTGATTTCCGGGAAGCGCGCGGCGGCACGGCGCATCGCGGCGATTGCCTCGGGCTTGTTGTCCTCGATGCCGACCAGCGCCTCGCGTGCGCCTGTGCAGTGCAGCATCAGGCGCACGCCATCGATCACGTCGGCGGCGCGGTCGCGCATGACGCGGTCGTCGCAGGAAAGATACGGCTCGCATTCGCCGCCGTTGACGATCAGCGTAGTGATCTCGCTGCGCTTGCCGAGCGCCAGCTTGACCGAGGACGGGAACGTGGCGCCGCCGAGGCCGACGACTCCAGCTGCGGAGATCAGCGCGGTGACTTCGGCGGGAGCAAGGGTGAACGGGTCGGCCGGAACGTCGACTTCAACCGCGCGGTCGTGACCGTCCGTTTCGATGGTGATGGCCTCGAACGGCAAGCCGGACGGGTGCGGCGCGGTGATCTCGCCGATGGCGGCGATCCTGCCTGAGGTCGGCGCATGCACGGGGGCGGAGATCCGGCCTTGCGGCTCGGCGATCAGCTGCCCCTTGCGCACCTCCTGGCCGACCAGTACTACCGGGCGGGCGGGCTGCCCAACATGCTGCAGCAGCGGGACGTAAAGCCGCGACGGCAGGGGCAGGGTGCGCAACGGTGCATCGGCAGCGGGTCGCTTGTGGTCGTCTGGATGGACGCCCCAGCGTGGCGCTTTCAGGTTATGGAGGAGCTTCTCGATCAGGCCCATGGCATTGTCTTTCAGGCGGAAGCCGGGTTGGTCACGCTCGCCGGTTTGGGCCACACCCAGTGCTGTAGCGTGATCGGTACGGGCTGCATCTGCGCGGCCTCGGTCGGGCAGCGCTCAACGCACAAGCCGCAGCCGGTACAGGCCTCGCGGATGACGCCGTGGATCTGCTTGGCGGCGCCGATCATCGCGTCGGTCGGGCAGACCTTGTTGCACTTGCAGCAGCCGATGCAGATTTCCTCCTTGACGTA
>DBMG01000024.1 GCA_002304785.1 Candidatus Accumulibacter sp. UBA704
GCGAAGACGGCGCCGAACGCCACGTAGTCGGCCCCCGCGGCGGCGGCCGCGCGCGCGCGTGCGAAATCGGCATAGCACGAAGCGCCCAAGAGCTTGCCTGGTCCCAGTTGGCGTCGCGCGGCCGCCAGATCACCATCGTCGCCGCCGAGATGGACGCCGTCGGCATCCACCGCTAGCGCCAGCGCCACGTCGTCGTTGATGATCAACGCCGCTCCGAATGTACGGCACAGCGCACGCAGCTCGCGAGCTATGTCGGCGTGCTGCGAGGCCGGCCTTGACTTGTCGCGATATTGAAGAATCCCGGCACCACCCCTGAGCGCTGCTTCCACGCGGGCGATCAGATGGGCATTGCCGAGGCCGTCCGGAGTGATGGCATAAAGCCCGTGCAGGACCGAATGTCTCATGATGTTTCTCCGTCACGGTCTTCCTCTTGGCGAGCCCAGAAAAAGCGGTTGGGGATGAACTGCCCCATGCCGGGACGAAACGCGCTGGCCAGAGTTTGCCAAGTGTATTCCTGGGCCTGGCGGACCGCTTCATCGACGGACAATCCATGCGCCAGGCAGGCGGCAATCGCCGATGCCAAGGTGCATCCGGATCCATGATAACTGCCGGGCAGTCGCTCCCACGTATCGCGGCGCAGGCGGCCATTCAGGTGATAGAGGTCGTTGACCACCTTGGGCGTATTTTCATGCGTGCCCGTGAGCAGGACGTACTCGCAGCCGTAGTCGAGCAGGCGGCGGGCGCATTCGTCAAGCGCCGGAGCGTCGGCTGGTTCGTCCTCGTCTTCTTCCTGGCAGAGTCGTCGCGCTTCCAGCGAATTGGGCGTGAGAACGGTCGTTTGCGGCAGCAGCAACTCGCGCATGGCCGAAATCATGTCCTCGTCGCAAAGTTCGTCTCCTCGGCCGGAAGCCAGCACCGGATCGAGCACCAGGGGGATGTCGGGATAATCGGCCAGGATCTCGGCCACCACTGTTATGTTCTCGACGCTGCCGAGTAGCCCGATCTTGAAGGCGCTGACCGGCATGTCTTCGAGGATCGTGCGCGCCTGATCCTCAACCCAGTCGGCTTCTATGCTCATGATGCATTCGATGCCGGCGCTATCCTGCACGGTCAATGCCGTGATCACTGAAAGGGGGTGGCATCCGAACGACGATATGGTCATCAGGTCGGCCTGAATGCCTGCTCCTCCAGACGGATCGCTGGCGGCAACCGTCAAAACGATGCGAGGCGACGGCGGGTTCGGATTTGGTTGCATGGGGATTAATCGGTGTTCATAATGAGACGCTTGGTGTTCAGCTCCAGCATTGGCTAGAATCGGCCGCTGGCGGTTTGTCCGATTCTAACTGAAATAGCCTCGCGCCCGACTGACGGGGCGCGGGTCTTGGCGAAGCGGGCTTGGGGAGGCGAAATCGTCGGGCTTGGGGTTGCGTTCGGTTTTTAACAACCGATCGATTGGATAAGTCGCCTATGCCGGTATCGAATTCGATGCAACGCTTTCAAACATCCGCAGAAGTGGTTGAAATATATAAGTTTGATGTATAGTGCGTCATCAAAAATTGAAACGGTGCGTGGTCAGAGGGTGTGCGGGGCGACCAGCCCAAGAGTTCTCTGGAGGTAGCGATTGGCCAATGTTGCAAACCTGAGTGGTATCAAGGTGATGATCATCGATGACAGCAACACGATCCGGCGTAGCGCGGAGATCTTTCTTGTGCAGGTAGGTTGCCAAGTGGTGTTGGCAGAAGACGGATTCGATGCTTTGGCGAAAATTGCCGATCATCAGCCTGACGTGATCTTTTGCGACATCATGATGCCGCGCCTCGACGGCTATCAGACCTGTGCATTGATCAAGAAGAACCAGCGCTTCCGTAATACCCCGCTGATCATGCTCTCCTCGAAGGATGGTTTGTTCGATCGGGCGCGCGGGCGCATGGTGGGTTCCGACCAGTACCTGACCAAACCCTTTACGAAAGACAGCCTGCTGCAGGCCGTCGCGATGTTCGCTCCACCGCGGAGCTGATTGTCTTCATTGTTCTGTCCAGTAAATTTTTGCAGTAATTTGGGAGTAAGTATCATGCCGGTAAAAACAGTCCTCGTCGTCGATGATTCCCCAACAGAGCGCCATGTCCTAGTCGAACTTCTGACCCGGAATGGCTATCAAGTCATTACCGCCGAGAATGGAGAAGAGGGCGTCGAGAAGGCGAAAAAGGAACTGCCGGACCTGATCCTCATGGATGTAGTGATGCCCGGTCTCAATGGGTACCAGGCGACCCGGACGCTGACGCGCGATGAAGCAACCAAGCATATTCCGATTATCGTCTGCACTTCCAAGGGGCAGGAAACCGACCGGATATGGGGATTGCGCCAAGGAGCCTTGGACTACATCGTAAAACCCGTCAATGGCGAGGACCTCCTGTCCAAGATCGCTGCACTCTGATCCAGCTTAGATCATGGCCAGGAAAAGCAGCCTTCGCGAGTTCCAGGCGCATCTCGCGGCGCGTCTTGCAGGCGTCAGGGACCAGCGAGCGGCGGGATTCCTGGGTGTACAGTCAGGTGCGGACTTGTGGCTTCTCAGTCTGTCGGATTCCGGGGAAATCATCCCCCTGCCACCGTTGACGGGAGTGCCCCTGACCAAATCTTGGTTTGTTGGTATTGCGAACATACGCGGCAATCTATATTCGGTGGCTGATTTTTCGGCCTTCCAGGGCAAAGAGGCGACGCCGCAGAACGCCAGTTCCCGGTTGCTGTTGATCGGAACGCGATACGGGAATAACGCGGCGCTCCTGATGACGCGGATGCTTGGCTTGCGCAACATGGACGATCTGACGCCTGCGGCGTCGGATCTGGATGCTCCGCGCTGGGCGAGCGATGCATACACGGACAAGGAAGGACGGCGCTGGAAAATGCTGAATGTCAGAGAACTACTGGCGGACGAGGCATTCATGGATATTGGTGTTTAACCATTTTTTAACCGAGATCGACAAAACGTTTCTACGAGACGGCAAAACCGGAGAGGCAATATGGCGTTCAAGTTGAGTCTGCCGAAAATTTTATCTGGCACCCAAAGCTCTGGTGATCAGACCGTGACGGCTCAGACAGTTGTGGACGGGGAGGCGCCCGAGGCCAAGACCCCGTTCGCGTTTGGTGCGGGACTCCTTGCCCAGTATCCGATTACCCGGCAGTTGCAGATACTGGGAACGGCGCTGCTGGCATTGATGTTGGTCGTCGGCATTCTCGTTTACCGCGATAATCGGGCTTCAGCGCACAATACGGCCTACGTGGCGACCGCCGGTGAATTGCGCATGCTGTCGCAGCGTTTGGCCAAGGCCTCGAGCTTGGCGCTTCAAGGTGATCCGTTCGCGTTCATGCTGCTGCGGGATTCTCATAGCAAGTTCGCTTTCAACCTGGAGCGCCTGAAGAACGGCGGTGAACTGGGCGGCATTACCGTTCCCCCGTCACCTGAAAGCGTTGCCCCGCAACTCAACAATCTGGCGACCAACTGGGAGGTTACCGACCGCAACACGACTCAATTGCTTGGCTTGGAAAAGAAAATGGTTGTTTTCGGGATGCGTACCTTCGCCATCGCCGAAAATAACGCGCTATTGCTCGACCTCGCGGAACAACTTGCCGCGCACAAATTGCAGATGAACGCCAGCGCCCGTGAAATCGCGGCCGCCAACCAAATGGTCATGTTGACGCAGCGTATCGCCAAGAACGCCGGGGCATTGCGCCTCGGTGATGCCATCAGCCCGGAAATCGCGTTCCAACTCGGCAAAGATACGAATACTTTCCGGGAGTACCTGACCGCATTTGCCAAAGGGAGCGACGAGCTGCGTATTTCAGCGGCATCCGACGCGGAGACGAGGCGTGTGATCGGCGAGCTCGACACCGCATTCAAGGATTATCAGAACGCGGTTGGCGATATTCTCGGCGGGATGCAGGAACTGGTTTTCGCCAAGCAGGCCGGTGCCCGCATCTTCGTAGATAACGAAGCGCTGCTGGATGCGGCCGACTCGTTGGCTACCGCGTATCAAGGGAGCGTTGCGGAACGTACGGTGTACGTCGTTTCTCTCGCTATTCTGATCATCCTGGCGTTGGCGGTGCTGGCCATGATGGCCAAGATCTACCTGGACGATACGCGCCGCCAGGCGGCACTGGCCGAGAAGAGCCGGCAGGAAACGGAAGCAGTGAATCGGCAGAACCAGGACGCCATCTTGCGTTTAATGAACGAATTGGGCGATTTGGCCGATGGCGATCTGACCGTTACAGCGACGGTGTCGGAAGACATCACCGGCGCCATCGCCGATTCCATCAACTATACGGTCGAGGAACTGCGGGTCCTGGTTGGCCGGATCAACGATGCGGCTGGCCGCGTGACGGCGGCGACCGAGATTGCCCAGCAGACGTCGGCTGAACTCCTCGAGGCCGCCAAGCGGCAATCTCTGGAAATTCAGGAGGCCGGCCACTCTGTCCTGGAAATGGCGAGTTCGATGACCCGTGTTTCCGGTGAAGCCGACCAGTCGGCGCAGGTTGCCCGGCAATCTCTGGCGGCCGCAGGGAAAGGTACCCAGGCGGTGCAGGACTCGATCAAGGGCATGAACGAAATCCGTGAGCAGATCCAGGAAACCTCCAAGCGGATCAAGCGCCTTGGCGAATCGTCGCAGGAAATCGGTGAAATCGTCGAACTGATTTCCGATATTACCGAGCAGACCAACGTGCTGGCTTTGAATGCGGCCATCCAGGCAGCGTCGGCGGGCGACGCCGGACGCGGCTTTACCGTGGTTGCCGAGGAAGTGCAGCGACTGGCGGAACGTTCCGGCGAAGCGACGAAGCAGATCGCGGCCATCGTGAAAACCATTCAGACGGATACACAGGGCGCGGTATCTGCCATGGAGGAATCAACGCGAGGCGTGGTGGAAGGGGCAAAACTGTCCGACGCGGCCGGCCAGGCGCTGGCGGAGATCCGGGATGTTTCGCAGAGCCTTGCCGAACTGATCGAGAAAATTTCTGACGCCACACGGGAACAGGCGGATGCCGCTACGGGCGTGGCTGGCAAGATGCAGGACATCCTGCGGGTTACCGAGCAGACTACCGCAGGTACCCAGAAGACGGCGTCCGCGGTCGGTGAACTCGCTGGCCTGGCTACGGAGCTCAAGGGTTCCGTCGCCGGCTTCAAGGTGGGCTGACCGGCCTGGATCGAGATCGGAGAATTTGCCCTAGATGAATGCCGTGACGGAATTCGATGTCGGCCCACTGACCTGGGTCAAGAGTGAGATCGACCTGGCGCTGGAGCGCGCTGCGCAGGCGCTGGATCAATTCAGTGCCGGCACAGCTTCGGGTGCTGGAGATCTAACGCAGATCAGATACTGTCGCACGCATCTGCATCAGGTACAGGGAGCGCTGACGATTGTCGGCCTTGATGGCGTGACCCAATTCGCCGAAGCCGCGGAGGCTTTGCTCGAAGCTATCGAACAGCAGGCCTGTCCGGCGAGTGAAGCTTCGATCGGATTGGCGAAGCGTGCTTTGACGGCTATCGGCCACTATCTTAGCGGCTTGGTCAACGGCCAGCCCAATCAGCCTCTCCGGCTTTTTTCCCTCTATCGTGAAATCCAGGCAACTCGCGGCATACAACGTTTTTCCCCCGCCGATCTCTTTTTCCCCGACCTCGGCGTTCGGCCTCCACGCCCGGAATCGCCGATAAAGAGATTGGGCTCAAGTGATTCTCAACGATTCTTCAAACAGGAACGCGTCCGGTTCCAGCGTGGTTTGCTGGCATGGTTGCGTGCTCCCCAAGAACGAAACGGCATTCGGGAAATGCTGACTGCCGTCAGGAGAATCGAAGAAACTCAGGATACGGGATCCGCTCGCTCATTCTGGTGGGTCGCCGGTGGTTTCCTAACGGCACTGGCCGAAGGAAAGCTGCCTGAGGAAACCAACGTCAAGCAATTGTGTGCGCGCATCGATCTGCAAATTCGCCGACTGCTGGAAGGTTCGAAGAACGTGGCCGAAAGACTGATGCGTGATGCGCTGTTTTTCGTAGCGAGTGCTGAGAGCGAATCCCCGGCAGTAAAACAGGTCAAGCACGCGTATCGACTGGAAACAGCCATTCCCGGCGACGGCGAATCGGCGGTGCCCGACGCGGAATTCGCCGCGTCCGGTAAACTACGGGATGTTATTTCGGCGCTGGAGGAATCCTGGAACAAGTTCTGTGCCGGAAGCGCTGCTGCGCTGCCGGTATTCAGGGAAAATGCCGGGGCGTTGTCTGCGCTTGTCGAGCCGCTCGGGCATACCGATTATCGAAGGCTCGTACAAGCCATCGGCGCTGCCGCGAACTGGCTGGCTGAAGACGCGACGCGGCATTCGGACGCACTGGCCATGGAAATGGCCACGGCAATCCTGCTGACCCAGAATGCGCAGGCGAATTTTGCGCATCTCGGCGCGGATTTTGCCCATCAGGTCGACGTAACCGTCGCCCGTATCCATGCATGCATCGCAGGCAAGCCTTTGCCAGCAGGCTCGGAAATACCGTTGCTGGACGAAATGTCGCGTCAGGCGCAGGAAAAGCTGCTCATTGGACAGGTCGCCAAGGAGATCCAGAACAATCTGGTCCAGATCGAACAAGTGCTCGACAGCTTTTTCCGCGATGTCGAGAAACGTGCGGATCTCGCCAGCCTTGAAACGCCATTCCGCCAGATCATTGGCGCTATGGCCATGCTGCGCCAGGATGGCGCGATGACTGCCTTGCAGGATTGTCTCAAGGCGGTGAAGCGCTTTGCCGAGCCGGATTATGTTCCTCTCGACAGTGACTTCGAGCAGTTGGCGAGTCAATTGTCGATGGCGGGCTTTTTTGTCGAGGCCATGCAGCATGGTGCCGATGACTACGACAGCTTTGTCAGGCAGATGCAGGTCCCGTCGAGAGGCACGGAGGAGTTGTCCGAAGATGAGACGGGCGTGTCGGTCGAGCAGGAAGTGGTGCAGACGCGGCTCGAGACCCATGCCCTGCTCAATGCTCTCAAGGAGCAGCCCGAAGACGCCGGGTTGCGCGAGGAAATCCGGCAGAACCTCGAAACCCTCAAGAATGATGCCGATCTGGTGGCGGATACGGCGCTGGGCGAACAGACCAAGGCCATTCTGACAGCGCTCGATGGTGGCGTGGAAACGGCACCTCAGCTTGAGCAGGCAATGGCCATGCTCAAGCCGGAATCGGACGGCGCGCTTCTGCCTTCGCAGGAAACCCTGCAGTTGTCGCAGGCGAGCAGCGAGGAAATCGACGCCGAGCTCCTGGCGATCTTCCTCGAGGAAGCCCACGAGGTTCTCGGTACAATTGATTCGAATCTCCACTGTCTCAAGCAGTACATTCATGCGCCGGATTGCCTGACGACTATCAGGCGCTCGTTCCACACTCTCAAGGGCAGCGGGCGCATGGTCGGGTTGAAAGACCTGGGTGAAGCCGCCTGGGCTATCGAACAAACGCTTAATCTCTGGTTGCGGCTTGAACTGGAAGTCGGTCCAGCTTTGGTCGGTCTTCTCGAACAGGCGCAGGCGGTGTTTACCGCATGGGTCGCGTTCCTGGAAACGCGGAACGGCTCGGCTCCCGACCCTCGCGGCATGATTTCCCTGGCGGAGTCGTTGCGTTCGGGAACGGAGGAGATTCAGCCGGTCGTGCCGCCTGCGGCCCTTGAAGCGGCTGCCATGCCTGAGTCGGCCGAGGAGCCTGCTTCGTCCGAATTCGTGCCGCAGGAGGGTGGAGCGCAGAGTGCGGAAATAATCCATATTGATTTTGCGTCTGCCCAACCTGCCGAACCGCAGGATGATCAATTCGGGGAAGAAATTACCCCTGCCATCGCGGCGGATCAGCCGGATGCCTCCGTGGCCGAGGTGCTGCCTCTGGTTCAGATGGCCGAAGTCGACGCAATGCTACCGCCAGCGCCGGAAGAGAAAACTCCCGATGAAGGGGAGCCGGACGTCCGCCAACAGCGAATCAGTATTTCGCCGGCGCTGTTCGAGATTTTTTCGGAAGAAGCCAAAACCTATTTGCATACCTTGCGGCGTGAACTGCCGGTGCTCGAGAGTGAAGGATCTCTCCCGACGCCGCACGACATGTATCGGGCGGCGCATACGTTGGCCGGGATTTCGGCAACCGTCGGCCTGACGCCGGTCAATCAGCTAGGCTACGCCCTTGAGCACGCACTCTTGCGTCGTGATCATTCCGACCATGCCGGCAGCTTGCAGGCGCTCGGCGTAATAAGGAGAACCATCGGCGAACTGGAACTGATGTTCTCCGCGCTTTCGGAGCAGCGCGACATCGAGATTCCCGCTGGCTTGATCGAAGACCTGGATAGCCTCTATCCGGCGAGTGTCGTTACCTCACCTGCCAACGCACTCGACAGGAAAGAGGAAGTCGCCGAACCCGCTCCGGTCGTCAGAGAGGAAGCTGCTGTTGCAGAAGCGGATCAACGGGGAGGAGAGGCCGTGAGCACGCCTGTCCTGCCGAATATTCCGCTGCTTCGTGACGAAATCGACGAGCAACTTTTGCCGATCTTCCTGGAAGAAGCGGTTGATCTGAACCTGGGTATTGCGGCTCAATTGCGAGCTTGGCGCAGCGAACCGGCGAATGCTGAAGCGGTGCGGATACTCGAGAGGCAACTGCATACGCTGAAGGGCAGTGCGCGTATGGCCGGCGCCATGAATCTCGGCGAAATCACCCATGCGCTGGAAACACGCGTGGATCACGTCAGCAGGCTCGGTTCTGTGCCACCAGAAGTGATCGACGAAATCGAGACGGCGTTTGAATCGATCCGGCAGATAATCGAGCGCCTGCAACGTGGAGAGTCTCTTGATCAAGCGGCCGCCAAGGCGGAGGAGAACGTTACCAGCCCGGATTCTTCCGGTGCAGTCGTCGAGAAAACGGTCCCGCAGACGGATCGCGTGATCGTCGAACGGCGTACCGACCGGACTCGCCTGGTCGACTCCGAGGCGGAATCCGCGCCGCAGCAGGCCACATTGCGCGTGCGTTCCAACGTGATCGATCGCTTGGTAAATGAAGCCGGCGAACTTTCGATCGCGCGGTCACGCATCGAAGGCGAAATGCGCAGCCTGAAGGAGTCCTTGCTGGATCTGACGGAAAACGTCATTCGTTTGCGCCGCCAGCTTCGGGAGATCGAGATCCAGGCAGAGTCGCAGATGCAATCACGGACTGCGGTTGCGGACGAAAAGCACAGCGGTTTCGATCCGCTGGAGTTTGACCGGTTTACGCGCTTCCAGGAGTTGACACGAATGATGGCCGAGTCGGTTAACGACGTGGCTACCGTACAGCAGAACCTGCTCAAGAATCTGGACGATGCCAACGCGGCCATCATCGCTCAGGCGCGGCTGAATCGCGAGGTGCAACAGGAACTCATGTCCGTGCGCATGGTTCCGTTCGGTAGCTTGGCCGATCGCATGTATCGCATCGTGCGGCAGACCTCGAAGGAGTTGAATAAGCGGGCCAACCTGGAAATCAGGGGCGGACAGGTCGAGTTGGACCGCAGTGTGCTCGACAAGATCGCAGCCCCGCTGGAGCACATGCTGCGTAATGCCATCGCCCATGGCCTGGAGAGTCGCGAGGAACGGATTGCTCGAGGCAAGCCCGAGATCGGCGATGTCTCGCTGTCGCTGACGCAGGAAGGCAATGAAATTATTCTGGTTCTCGCCGACGACGGAGCCGGTCTCGACTACGAGCGTATTCGTGCCCGTGCCGTTGCTGCCGGGTTGTTGGCCGCCGATCAGGAAGCCGGGGAAGACCAGCTTGCCGAACTGATTTTTACTCCGGGATTCTCGACCGCAGAAGAAATTTCCCAGATTGCCGGCCGTGGCGTCGGGATGGACGTCGTGAAGACCGAAATTGGCAGCCTGGGCGGCCGTATCGAAATATCCTCGATCAATGGTCAAGGGACCGAGTTCCGCCTGATCATCCCGCTGACGCTGGCGGTGACCAAGGCGCTGCTGGTGCGCGCCGGCAACAGGTCGTATGCGGTTCCCTCCTCGATGATCGAACAGGTGCTCGATCTCAAGGAAACCGCGCTGAACCGGATTCGGGATGCAGGAACTGCCGAATGGATGGGGCATCACTATGCATTCAGCTACTTGCCGCATCTTCTTGGGGATTCGGGCGCGCTGCCCGAGCAGCATCGCCAGTACTGGATGTTGCTTCTGCGTAGTGGCACGCGGCGTATCGCGGTGCTGGTCGACGAGTTGCTGGGCAACGAGGAAATCGTCGTCAAGAATATCGGCCCGCAACTGGCGCGAATCATCGGTGTCGACGGGGCGACCGTTCTGGGCAACGGACAGGTTGTGCTGATCCTCAATCCGGTGGCCTTGAGTACCCGGGCGCCGGTGGAAGCACACACTTCGGAATCCGAACTGCATGAGGAGGCTCCGGAAACGGTTGAGCCGGTGCCGGCGATGCTGCCCACCGTCATGGTCGTCGATGACTCACTGACAGTACGGAAGATTACCGGGCGATTGTTGGCGCGTGAGGGGTATCAGGTTCTGCTGGCCAAGGATGGCGTCGAAGCGCTTGAGCAACTGCTAGATGTCGTTCCGGATGTCATGCTTGTGGATATCGAGATGCCACGCATGGATGGTTTCGATCTGACGCGCAATGTCCGGGCAGACGCGCGACTGAAGAACATCCCGATCATCATGATTACCTCGCGCACGGCAGACAAGCACCGCAACTACGCGTTCGAGATCGGCGTCAATCAGTATCTCGGAAAACCGTATCAGGAAGAGGAGCTTCTGCGCCTGATTGCGGAGTTTGTGGCGCAGCACCGCCGCCTTTCCTGACTACCGAGTAGCGTTCCAGTGTTTGACGCCGCGCCGTCTCGTGATCAACGATCGGCGCGGGGGTATCCCGACCGATAATGACTCCGCAATCTTCCTGTTCGCGTGGCGACATCCGCCACGGGGCGTGGATGAATCGGTCCGGAACGCGGGATAGCTCAGGCAAATAAAGCCGGATGAACCGCCCTTGCGGATCGAAGCGCTCGGACTGCGCTACAGGATTGAATATCCGGAAATACGGTTGTGCATCGCAACCGCTGGACGCCGCCCATTGCCAGCCGCCGTTGTTTGCCGATAGGTCGAAGTCGTTGAGCTGCCGGGCGAAATAGGCTTCTCCCCATCTCCAGTCGATGCCAAGATCCTTGGTCAGGAAAGAAGCTGTCACCATGCGCAGGCGGTTGTGCATGTAGCCGGAGGCATTGAGTTGACGCATGGCGGCGTCGACCAAGGGAAATCCGGTCCTTCCGGCACACCACGCCGAATACAATGCTTTGGCGTGTTCGTCATCCTCCCAGCGAATCTGGTCGAACTCGGGCTTGAATGCGTGACCGACGACGTGCGGAAAGCAATCCAGGATCATGAAATAGAATTCTCGCCAGATCAGTTCGGCCAGCCAGGTGGCGGCACCGTCCTGGCCGGCCAAGGCTCCGGCGCCGAGAGCGCGGGTGGCAAGCTCCCGGATTGAGATCGTTCCGAAACGCAAATGCACGGACAGATAGGATACCCCCTTGACCGCCGGGTAATCGCGCTGCGCCCCGTAGTTTTCCATTCGACCACCGAAGTCATCCAGGGTCCTCTGAGCCCCGGACATTCCCGGGGCGATTCCAAGTTGCTGCAGATTGGTCGGCAGAAAGCCGATCTGTTCCAGTGTTGGAATGTCAGGGGCCGAGATGCCGGGAGAAAATCTTCCGGGAACGACGTCGAAAGGCATCAAGTCGCTTTCCATGAGGCGTTTCAGCCAGGCGTTCTTGTAAGGAGTGAAGATCGTGTAGGGACGCTCGGACAGAGAAAGGACCTCGGGGTGCTCAAAGATCACCTGGTCCTTGAAAGACTCGAAGCCAATCCCGGCAGCTTTCAGGGCGTTGGCCACATCCGCGTCACGACGCTTCGCCATGGGCTCATAGTCGCGGTTGGCAAATACCGCCGAGACCCTCAGGACTCTCGCCAAGTGCGGAATTTCCTCCGTGGCCAGACCGGTGCGAACGATCAGCCCACCGCCATTGCTGCGCAAGCTTTGGTCAAGCTCGACCAGTGATTCGCGGATGAACTCGACTCTGCGATCATGCTTCGAATCCAGCGGGTCGAGTATTTCCCTGTCGAAGATGAACGCACAAAATACCTTGCTGGCACGCCGGGTGGCTTCTGCCAGTGCGGTGTTGTCAATGTCTCTCAGATCGCGTCTGAACCAGACCAGAACACTTTCCAACACTGATTTCCCCTTTGTCCGGCCGGGCGTCGGCGATAAAATACACACATCATGGCAAGTATCAATTTGACTGACCATTTTCTCATCGCCATGCCGGCGATGGAGGATCCTTATTTTGCCAAATCCCTGGTCTACGTTGCTGAACACAACGATCAGGGGGCGCTCGGTGTGATAGTCAATCGACCGATCGACATGGATCTGGCCACGCTTTTCAAGAAAATCGACGTGCCGTTCGAATCTGCAGCATTGGCCCGGCTGCCGGTCTTCTTCGGCGGGCCGGTTCAGACCGACCGCGGATTCGTCCTGCACCGTCCGCTCGGGAGCTGGCAGTCTACCCTGGCAGTGAATCAGGAAGTCGGCCTGACAACGTCGCGCGATGTCCTCTTGTCGGTCGGCCAAGCCGGGCACCCGAGCGATATGGTGATTACTCTCGGCTATTCGGGATGGGGTGCAGGGCAACTCGAGCACGAGCTGGCGCAGAATGCCTGGCTGACCGTTCCGGCCAACTCGCGCATCCTTTTCGAATTGCCCTACGAGGAAAAACTGGCGTCGGCGCTGGAACTCCTGGGCATAGACTTGGCGAATCTTGCCGGGCAGGCGGGGCATGCCTGATCCAGTGCCGTGTCAAAAAGGCACTTTTCTGGCCTTTGATTTCGGGCTGAAACGCATCGGAGTTGCTGTCGGTGAGTGGCCCCTGGCTCAAGCACATCCCCTGAAAACGATTCGCAGCGAACGGAACGACGAGCGTTTTGCCGCTATCGCGGCCCTCATCGACGAATGGAAGCCGGTGGGGGTGATTGTCGGTTTGCCAGTGGCTCTGGACGGTTCTCCGCATGCCATGACTTCGCGGTGCGTCCGCTTCGCCAACCAGTTGCGTGGCCGCTTCGGAATAGCCGTCGAGCACGCCGACGAGCGGCTCAGTTCGGTCGAGGCGGAAGAAAGGCTGCGCGAAAGCGGCTACAATGCGAAAGGTGCCAGGGAGCACCTGGATGCAGTCGCTGCACAGCTCATCTTGCAATCCTACTTCCAAAGCATTTCTGAAACCCCTACGGATAACCCCTGCCATGTCTCTCCCCACGCTACCTGATGCCGAAGCGCAATGTGTTGCGCTGGCCGAATTGATACGTCCGAAGTTACAGCCCGACACCATGCTCGTGGGTATTCACAGCGGAGGTGTCTGGATTGCCCGCCGATTGAGTGAATTGCTGGGGTTGCCGGGAGAGATTGGTTTGATTGACGTGTCCTTCTACCGGGACGATTTCGGCGAAAAAGGCCTGCATCCGCAGGTGAAACCGACATCGATTCCGTTCGAGATCGAGGCGCGGCATTTGATCCTCGTCGACGATGTCCTCTACACGGGAAGGACAACTCGTGCGGCGATCAACGAGCTGTTCGATTATGGCCGGCCGGCGAGCGTCAAGCTGGCCGTGCTCGCCGACCGCGGTGGGCGCGAGCTGCCGGTTTGTGCGGAATTCTGCACCTGGCAGGTCGAACTGGAGGAGTCGAAGGAGCTGGTGCTCGAACCGGATCCCTCGGGGCGTCTGCAATGGAGGTGCGTCGATCATGCATAACCCGCAACTCAATGCCCACGGTGAACTCAATCACCTGTTGTCGATCGATGGCCTTCCGCGCGACGTTCTGACACATATTCTGGATACCGCGTCCAGCTTCCTCGAGGTTTCCGACCGCGACGTGAAGAAGGTTCCACTGTTGCGCGGCAAGAGTGTGTTCAATCTCTTCTTCGAGAATTCGACACGTACCCGCACAACCTTCGAGATCGCCGCCAAGCGTCTCTCGGCGGACGTAATCAATCTGGATGTCGCGCGTTCGTCGACAGCGAAGGGCGAGACGTTGCTCGACACGGTCGACAATCTGGTGTCGATGCACGCCGACATGTTCGTCGTGCGCCACGCGTCGTCCGGGGCGCCATACCTGATCGCCGAGCACCTGCGGCGAACGGGCCGGGACGATGTGCACGTGGTCAATGCCGGCGATGGGCGGCACGCCCATCCGACGCAAGGCTTGCTCGACATGTTCACCATCCGGCATTTCAAGAAGGATTTTTCCAATTTGACGGTGGCTATTGTCGGAGACATCCTTCACTCGCGAGTCGCGCGTTCCGACATACACGCGCTGGGTGCGCTCGGTGCCGCCGAGGTGCGCGCGGTCGGCCCGCAGACGCTGCTGCCCACGGCTATCGAGCGCATGGGAGTGCGCGTGTTCAAGGATCTGCGCGAAGGAATCTCGGGTTGCGATGTGGTGATCATGCTGCGCTTGCAGAATGAGCGCATGAACGGAGCTTTGCTGCCGTCGGCCGGTGAATACTTCAAGTGCTACGGCCTCACACCCGAGGTTCTCGCTCTGGCCAAGGAAGATGCCATCGTGATGCACCCGGGGCCGATGAACCGGGGCGTGGAAATCGATTCTGCGGTGGCGGATGGCCCGCAGGCGGTCATCCTGTCCCAGGTGACATTCGGTATCGCCGTGCGCATGGCGGTCATGAGTATATTGGCGGGGAACTGAGCGATGCAGGCACAGAATATTCATATCAGGAATGGTCGATTGATTGATCCGAAGAGCGGGATCGACCGCCAGGCCGACGTGTTTGTCGCGGCCGGGCTTGTTCAGGCGATCGGATCAGCGCCGAACGGCTTTGTTGCCGACCGGGTGATTGATGCGGCAGGGCGGGTGGTCTGTCCCGGGTTCGTTGATCTTTCTGCACGCCTGTCGAGTCTGGATTCGGAACTGGTGGCCGCAGTTGCCGGAGGCGTCACGGCTTTGGCTTGTCCTCCCGATACCCACCCGCCGCTGGATGAACCAGAGTTGGTGGAGCGACTCGTCAGGCGCAGTGAAGCCATCGGACTGGCGCACGTCTATCCTATTGGAGCGCTCACCCAACAATTGGCCGGTGAAAAGCTGTCCGAGATGGTTGGGCTGTCCCGCGCCGGATGCATCGCGTTCTCGCAGGCGACGAAGCCGATTTTCGATACCCAGGTGCTGCTGCGTGCCATGCAGTATGCCGCCAATTTCGGTTATGCGATCCGCTTGCAACCGCAGGATCATTACCTGGCCCGCGACGGCGTGGCGCATGACGGTGAAGTGGCCTCTCGCCTTGGATTATCAGGAATCCCCGTGTGTGCCGAGACGCTGGCCATTTCGACGGCGTTGCACCTGGCGGCTGAGACGGGTGTCCGGCTGCATCTTTCCAAGCTGTCTTCCGCCGCCGGCGTCGCGCTGGTCCGTGAGGCAAGGAATAGCGGGGTGAAGGTGAGCTGCGATGTGGCCATCCATCATCTGCATCTCTCCGAGACCGACATCGGCTATTTCGATAGCCACGCGCGCTTTGATCCTCCGCTGCGTACCAGTTCTGACCGTGAAGCGCTGCGCGCTGCGGTGGCCGAGGGGCTGGCCGTGGTTTGTTCCGACCACACACCGGTTGATGAAGATGGAAAGCAGTTGCCCTTCGGGGAAGCTTTGCCCGGAGCCGTTGGTCTGGAGCTTCTGCTTCCGCTGGTCTTGAAGTGGGCCGACGAAGCGCGGGTGCCGTTATTGGTTGCGCTTGCCCGGGTGACGTGCGATCCGGCGGCGGTTCTGGGCATTGAATCCGGGTCTGTCAGCGTCGGACGCTCTGCCGATATCTGCATTTTCGATGCGCAGGAGCCTTGGTGCGTTAGTCCGGAAACGCTGCGCAGCCAAGGAAAAAATACGCCGTGCATGGGGTGGGAAATGACCGGCCGGGTGTGCGCAACCCTCGTTTCGGGACGCGTCGTATACGAGCGTTAGGGCAAGAACCGTTGTTCCGTATCCGCCGGCGCGGCGGCCAACCCGACGATTTTGCGCCGGGATGTCTGGCCCCCGATCAGGGAGACAGCGGATTTTGCCAGTTGTAGACGGTCGGCGACGAATTCTAGTAGGGCCGCGTTGGCCTTGCCGTCAACCGGCGGCGCGGCCAGGCGAATCTTGAGCGCGTCGCCGTGCAAGCCGACAACTTCCGTTTTTCGTGCGCCGGGTTGGATGTGCAGGGTGATCGTTGCAGCGTTCCCGTTCCAGCGTATCCACTCGGCCATGGTCAGAGGAGCAGCAGGATGATCTGCGCCAACAGGATGGCGATCAGCGGGGTCAGGTCGATGCCGGAGACCGGCGGAATGATTCTGCGCAGCGGCTGGAGGAATGGGTATGTCATCTGGTAAATCGGCCGGTAAAGCGGCGAGTGCGGGCTGAACCAGGAGATGATGGCTTGCACGATGAGCAGGCCGATGAACAGGTAAACGCAAAGACGCAGAGTGGCCAGCAGGCTGCGGGTCACGATCAGGATAGCAGTGCTGGCCGGGTCAAGTGCTCCCGGGCCGGAATGCAATGAAACGACGGTGACCAGCACCAACGCCTGCAGCAGATAGGCGGCTAGCAGACTGGCCGAATCAAGCCCGAAAACCGGCGGAAGTACGCGCCGCAACGGGATCACTGCCCAGTTGGTGAGTTTGACGATAAAGGAACCAAACTGGTTGTTGAATGGCGCGCGGAACACCTGCATGAAAAAGCGCATCAGCAGCAATACCGAGAAGAATCCGGCAAGCGAGTCGATGATCAGCAGAATGGCCTGGGTCAAGATGTTGGCCATGCATCAATCCTTGCCGAGGAGTTCGCCCAGTTCTCCGCTGCGCGCGTTGGCGGCCTTGATTCCGGCGACGATCGCTTCCTTCAATCCTCGTTCGGTCATCACCTGCAGCGCCGCTTCCGTGGTGCCGCCTTTCGAAGTGACACGTGCGCGCAGTGCGCTCGCCGGTTCTTCGGACAGCGCGGCCAGCCGGGCAGCACCGAGCACGGTTTCGATCGAGAGCTGGCGAATCTGGCGCGGCGAGAAACCAAGTTCCGTCGCCGCCTGCTGCAAGGACTCGATGAACAGGAATACATAGGCTGGGCCGCTGCCGGAAATGGCGGTCAAGGCATCGATCTGTGGTTCGTCGTTGACCCAAAGCGTGCTGCCGACAGCGTGCATGATGCGCTCGGCGCCCAGTCGTTCCGCCTCGGACACGCTGGGCAGGGCGTAGAGCCCGGTGATGCCGGCGCCGATCAGCGCGGGCGTGTTGGGCATTGCCCGTACCAGCTTGTCGTGGCCGCCCAGCCAGCGCGAGAGATCGGATAGGCGCAATCCGGCAGCGACGCTGATGACGAGTTGCTGCTGGAGAAGTTTCTGCAGCGGTGCGCAGGCTTCGCGCATCTGCTGCGGTTTCACGGCGAGCAGGAGAACGTCGCAATAGAGGGCTGTGGCGTCCGGTTCGGCAAAGCAGCGTATGCCGAAAGTCCGTTCAAGGGTTGCCCGGTTTTCCGCTCCGATTTCTATTACAGCGATTTCATTGGCCGGGAACCCGTTGTTCAGCAAACCGCCGATAAGGGCGTTGGCCATATTGCCGCCGCCGAGAAATGTAATCTTCATGGTCAGTTTCTTTCACCAAAAATGGCCGTTCCTACGCGTACCAGCGTTGCGCCTTCCGCGATGGCGGCCTCGATGTCATTTGACATGCCCATTGACAGAGTGTCCAGAGCAAGGCCTTCCCGATTCAGTTGCTCGAACAGTTCGCGCAGCCGGCGAAAGGGCAGGAGTTGCTGTTCAAAACCGGATGATGGTGCCGGAATGGTCATCAATCCGCGCAGCGTGAGCCGGGGCAGGTGGGCGACTTGCCGTGCCAGGGCAGCGACTTCTTCCACGGACATGCCGCTTTTCGTATTTTCCTTGCTGATGTTGACCTGCAGGCAAACTTGCAGCGGCGGCAAACAGTCCGGACGCTGCTGGGAAAGCCGCTCGGCAATCTTGATCCGGTCGACGGAATGCACCCACTGGAAGGTCTCGGCTACAGAGCGTGTCTTGTTGCTCTGCAGCGGGCCGATGAAGTGCCACTCCAGATTCGGCATTGCCGCTTCTCGGACCTTGTTCACGCCTTCCTGTACGTAATTCTCGCCAAAAGCCTTCTGCCCCGCCCGTACAGCTTCCAGAACGCAGGACACCGGCCAAGTCTTGCTGACGGCCAGCAACCTGATTTCGTCGGGCGACCGCCCGCAATTCCGTGCTGCTTCGCTGATGCGCGCGAGAACGGCTTGCAGGTTGGCGGAAATTGTTGTCATAATCAAATTGATCTGGAGAGCCTTGGAAGTATAGCACTCCGCCAATAACCCCCGAGGATGGTCCGAGATGGATATAACCGAACTGCTAGCCTTCAGCGTAAAAAACAAGGCGTCCGATCTACACTTGTCCTCGGGCTTGCCTCCCATGATCCGTGTGCACGGCGATGTGCGCCGCATCAACCTGCCGGCGATGGAACATAAGGATGTGCATTCCATGGTGTACGACATCATGAACGATGCGCAGCGAAAGAATTACGAAGAGACTCTGGAATGCGACTTTTCCTTCGAGATTCCCAACCTAGCGCGTTTCCGGGTTAACGCCTTTGTGCAGAATCGGGGCGCCGGTGCCGTGTTCCGGACGATTCCCTCCAAGGTGCTGTCCTTGGAGGACTTGGCCTGCCCCAAGATCTTCAAGGAGATCTCCGAGTATCCACGCGGGATTGTCCTCGTTACCGGGCCAACCGGCTCGGGAAAGTCGACGACGCTGGCGGCAATGATCAACCACGTCAATGAGAACGAGCACGCGCACATCCTCACCGTCGAGGATCCTATCGAGTTCGTGCATGACTCGAAAAAGTGCTTGATCAACCAGCGCGAGGTGGGGCCGCATACGCTGTCGTTCGCCAACGCCTTGCGCTCGGCCCTGCGTGAGGATCCGGACGTAATCCTCGTCGGTGAAATGCGCGACCTGGAAACGATCCGCCTGGCACTGACGGCCGCGGAAACCGGTCACCTGGTCTTCGGTACCCTGCATACGTCGAGTGCGGCAAAGACGATTGACCGCGTGGTGGACGTTTTTCCTGCCGCCGAGAAGGAAATGGTGCGTTCGATGCTCTCCGAGTCGCTGCGTGCCGTCATTTCGCAGACCCTGCTCAAGACCAAGGACGGCATGGGACGGACCGCCGCCCACGAAATCATGATCGGCACACCCGCCATCCGCAACCTGATCCGCGAGAACAAGGTCGCGCAGATGTACTCGGTTATTCAGACGAGTGCTCAGCTAGGCATGCAGACGCTGGATCAGAGCTTGCTCGAACTCGTCCGGCGCAACGTTGTTTCGGCCGCTGAGGCCAGGATGCGTGCGGCGAACAAGGATTCCTTCCCCGGTGCTTGAGTTTGGGCAAAAGTCTTAGCAGAAAAGGACAGTCATGGAACGCGATCAGGCTTTGAAATTCATGCACGACCTTCTGCGTCTGATGACGCAGAAGAATGGCTCCGACCTCTTCATTACCGCCAACTTTCCGCCGGCGATCAAGGTGGACGGCCGGATCACCCCGGTATCAAACCAGGTTCTTTCGGCGCAGCACACCGCGGAATTGGCGCGTTCGATCATGAACGACCGGCAAGCCGCGGAGTTCGAGGCGACCAAGGAATGCAACTTCGCCATCTCGCCATCGGGAATCGGCCGTTTCCGGGTGAATGCGCTGATTCAGCAAGGGCGCGTGGCAGTCGTCTGCCGGACCATCAACCTGACGATTCCGACACTGGAGGAACTTGGGCTGCCGACGGTGCTCAAGGATATCGCCATGACCAAGCGCGGGCTGGTGATCTTCGTCGGCGGAACGGGAACCGGCAAGACCACCTCGCTGGCGGCGCTGGTCGACCACCGGAACAAGAATAGCCAGGGCCACATCATCACGGTCGAGGATCCGATCGAATTCATCCACGACCACAAGGGCTGCATCGTCACGCAGCGCGAAGTCGGCGTGGACACGGATTCCTGGGAGGCAGCCCTGAAGAATTCATTGCGGCAGGCGCCCGACGTGATCCTGATGGGCGAAATCCGCGACCGCGAAACCATGGATTACGGTGTTGCCTTTGCCGAGACCGGGCACCTCTGTCTGGCCACCCTGCATGCCAACAGTACCAACCAGGCTATCGACCGGATCATCAACTTTTTTCCCGAAGACCGTCGTCACCAACTGCTGATGGATCTGTCGCTCAACCTGCGCGCGCTGGTTTCGCAGCGTCTGCTGCCGAAAAAGGACGGCAAGGGGCGTGTCGCGGCCGTCGAGATCATGCTCAATTCACCGCTCATTTCCGACCTCATTTTCAAGGGCGAGGTGCACGAAATCAAGGAAGTCATGAAACGCTCGCGCGAACTTGGCATGCAGACTTTCGACCAGGCGCTGTTCGATCTTTACGAGGCCGGGCGGATTACTTACGAGGACGCCTTGCGCAATGCCGACTCGATCAATGACCTGCGCCTGCAGATCAAGTTGTACAGCAAGGACTCGAAGGACCGTGATCTGAACTCCGGAATCGGTCATCTCGAAGTCGTTTGACGCCGTTGCTGCCTTCCCCGGTAGTTACTGATTCTCTCCGTTGATCGCCCCGTTTTTCGGGGCGATTCTCTTTTCACGTCGGCCCAATCCGGCCTCGGGATTGCGCCTCCTCATCGCCGTTGGTTCAAGCACGTTCCGGCAAGCCTTTCGCGCGCGGATGCGGAGAAGAATACCCAAGACGTTTTGTCGGATTTTATTGGTTGAAATACAGTTTCACAATTCGGAATTTGGATTGTACAATTAGTTCCTTAAGTTCATCTTTTAGTTCCATTAACGCATTAAGTAGTTGGTTAGTGGTTGATGGGTGGGGTAGCTTCGAAAATCAACTGATCGGAGAAAGCATGTTCGAAGTGCGTATTCATGGCCGTGGAGGCCAAGGGGTGGTGACGGCGGCAGAGATGTTGTCGATAGCGGCATTCGAGGAAGGGCATCACGCGCAAGCCTTCCCCAGTTTCGGTTCCGAGCGGACGGGCGCGCCGGTGGTGGCTTTCTGCCGGATCTCGGACCATGAGATCCGGTTGCGTGAGCCGATCATGAGCCCGGATGCCTTGATCATCCAGGATCCGACGCTGCTGCGTCAGGTCGATGTGTTCGCCGGCCTGAAAAAGGACGGATTCATCCTGATCAACACCAAGAATACATTTGAGGAATTGGGGCTCGAGGAGTATGTCCGCGACTGGCCCGCCAATCGCCTGTGCACGCTGGCAGCGATCGACCTCGGCCTCAAGCATGTCGGCAGGCCGGTGCCGAATGTCCCGCTGCTTGCCGGTTTTGCCGCGCTTTCCGGCAAGCTGGAACTGGAATCGGTGTGCAAGGCCATCAACGCCAAGTTCTCTGGCAAGGTCGCGCAGGGCAATATCGCTGCGGCGACGGAAGCGTTCAATCTGGTCCTGGCGCGAGCCAAGGGCGCTAGCAAGGAGGTCGCCAATGCTTAAGCAAATCGAAGGCTCGCACGCCGTCGCCGAGGCGGTCGCCCTGTGCCGGCCGGAAGTGATCTGCGCGTATCCCATCTCGCCGCAAACCCACATCGTCGAGGGCATCGGCGAGATGGTGAAGGCGGGCGAGGTCAAGAACTGCGAATTCATCAACGTCGAGTCCGAATTTGCCGCCATGAGCGTGGCGATCGGCTCGTCGGCGGCAGGTGCTCGTACTTATACGGCGACCGCATCGCAGGGTCTGCTGTTCATGGTCGAGGCGGTCTACAACGCGTCCGGCCTTGGCTTGCCGATCGTCATGACCGTGGCCAACCGGGCAATCGGTGCGCCGATCAATATCTGGAACGACCATTCCGATTCGATTTCGCAGCGCGATAGCGGCTGGATCCAGCTTTTTGCCGAGACCAACCAGGAAGCGCTTGATCTGCACATCCAAGCCTTCAAACTGGCCGAGGAGTTGAGCTTGCCGGTGATGGTGTGCATGGACGGTTTTATCCTCACACATGCCTATGAGCGCGTCGACATGCCGACACAGGAGCAGGTGGATGCTTTCCTTCCGCCTTACGAACCGCGCCAGGTGCTCGATCCGGCCGACCCGGTGTCGATCGGAGCGATGGTCGGGCCCGAAGCGTTCGCCGAAGTGCGCTATCTGGAACACGAAAAGCAGATGCGGGCGCTCGAGCTGATTCCGAAGATCGCCGACGAGTTCAAAACCGGTTTCGGCCGCGATTCGGGCGGTCTCGTTCGGGGCTACCGCCTTGACGACGCAGAAACGGTTGTCGTGGCCATGGGCTCGCTGCTCGGCACGATCAAGGACACGATTGACGAGATGCGCGCGGCGGGTGTCAAGATCGGCGTACTGGGAGTGATCTCCTTCCGTCCGTTCCCGCTGGCTGAAGTGCGGGCGGCGCTCAAGGGCGCCAAGCGCGTGGTTGTCGTGGAAAAGACCTTCGCTGTCGGCATCGGAGGCATCCTGGCCACCGACATCCGGACGGCCATGGACGGAATCAGCATTCTCGACTACACGGTCGTTGCCGGTCTTGGCGGTCGCCCGATCACCAAGAAATCACTGCACGCGCTCTTCGAAAAGGCGGTGCGCGACGATCTGCCAGACCTGACCTTCCTCGACCTCGACTGGAACATCGTGAACAAACAGTTGGAGCGTGAGCGCCAGAAACGCCGTTCCGGCCCAGTGGCCGAAAACATTCTGCGCGACGTTGGCAGCAGCCATGTCGCCCAACACAGTTGAGGAGTCGAGCATGAGCTTTCAACCCGTCAAGTTCTACCAGACCGGCACCTTCACCGTCGGCAATCGCCTGCTGTCCCCGGATCAGCGCAGCGTCCAGGCCAACATGGAACGCACCAATTCCCTGAATTCCGGTCACCGCGCCTGCCAGGGCTGCGGCGAGGCGCTTGGCGCCCGCTACGCCATCGACGCGGCAATGCATGCCACCAACAACCAACTGGTGGCGGTCAATGCTACCGGCTGCCTGGAGGTGTTTTCCACGCCCTATCCGGAAACTTCGTGGCAGGTTCCCTGGATCCATTCACTGTTCGGCAACGCCGCCGCGGTGGCGACCGGCGTTTCCGCCGCGCTCAAGGTCAAGCGCCAAAAGGCCGAGATGGGTGACGTGCGTGTGGTTGCCCAGGGCGGTGATGGCGGCACGACCGATATCGGATTCGGCTGCCTGTCCGGAATGTTCGAGCGCAACGACGACGTCCTGTACATCTGCTACGACAACGGCGGCTACATGAATACCGGCATCCAGCGCAGTTCGGCCACGCCGCCGGCCGCGCGCACGGCGACAACCATGCCGGTCGGGCCGGAGCCCGGCAACCCGTTTGGCCAGGGCAAGTTCGTGCCGGCCATCGCCATGGCGCACGAGATTCCCTACGTGGCCACCGCGACGGTCGCCGACCTGCGCGATCTCGAGCACAAGGTCAGGAAAGCCATGACTTTCCGTGGCGCCCGCTACATCCATATCCTGGTGCCGTGTCCGCTGGGTTGGGGGACGGCATCGCACGATACGCTGAAGATGTCCCGCCTGGCCAAGGAAACCGGCCTGTTCCCGGTGTTCGAAGCCGAACGCGGAGAACTGACGCATTCAACGAAGGTTCGTCGTTTGCTCCCGGTCGAGGAATACCTGCGGCCGCAGAAGCGCTTTGCCCACCTTTTCGGCAAATCGCCGGCGATTGACACCATTGCCCGTCTGCAAGCGATTGCCGACAAGAACATCCGTAAATACGATCTGCTCGACAAGGAGGCGAACTGATGAACAAGCCGTTTGCAATTACCCTCGACCCGGGTTCGTCGCTCGCCAACCGCACCGGTTCGTGGCGCACGGCGCGGCCGGTCTACGGCGACCGGCTGCCGCCCTGCAACAACCAGTGCCCCGCTGGAGAGGACATCCAGGGCTGGCTGTTCCATGCTGAATCGGGCAATTACGAAAAAGCCTGGCAGCACCTAACCAAGGACAATCCGTTCCCGGCGATCATGGGCCGTGTCTGCTACCACACCTGCGAAGGTGCCTGCAACCGAGCCAACCTGGATGCGGCGGTGGGCATCAATTCCGTCGAACGCTTCCTCGGCGACGAGGCGATCAAGCGCCGCTGGAAACTCGTACCCCCAGCCGCCGAGTCGGGCAAGCATGTACTGATCGTCGGCGCCGGTCCGTCGGGCATGTCGGCGGCTTATCACCTGCGCCGCCTCGGGCATCGCGTGACGGTCCATGAAGCTGGGCCGATGCTCGGCGGCATGATGCGCTTTGGGATTCCCAAGTACCGCCTGCCGCGCGACGTGCTCGATGCGGAAATGCAGCGGGTGGTCGACATGGGCGTCGAGGTGAAGCTCAACACCAAGGTCGACAACATCCTCGAGACCATGCAGGCCGGTAAGTTTGACGCCGCCTTCCTGGCCGTCGGCGCGCACATCGGCAAGCGCACCAGCATTCCGGCCGGCGCCGTTTCGAAGATCGTCGATGCGGTTTCGATCCTGCGCAGCATGGAAGGCGAGGACAAACCGATGCTCGGGCGACGTGTCGTTGTTTACGGCGGTGGCAATACGGCGATCGACGTCGCACGTACGGCCAAGCGCATGGGCGCCGAGCCGATCATCGTCTATCGTCGCACGCGCGACAAGATGCCGGCGCACGACTTCGAAGTCGAGGAGGCGATGCAGGAAGGCGTCATGATCAAGTGGCTGTCGACCATCAAGCAAACCGGCGATTCATCCATCACGGTCGAGAAGATGGAACTCGATGCCAGCGGCTTCCCGCAGCCGACCGGAGAGATCGAAACGCTCGAAGCCGACTCGGTGGTGCTGGCGTTGGGTCAGGACGTCGATCTGGGTTTGCTCGAAGGAGTTCCCGGTCTGGAGGTTACGGACGGCGTAGTCAAGGTCGATGCCAACATGATGACCGGCCACGCCGGTATTTTCGCTGGTGGCGACATGGTGCCGGCCGAGCGTAATATCACCGTCGGCGTGGGCCACGGCAAGAAAGCGGCACGTAACATCGACGCCTGGTTGCGCGGAACGAGCTATGCTGCGCCGCCCAAGGCCCCGCTTGCGACATTCGAGCGGTTGAACACCTGGTACTACGCTGATGCGCCGAAAACCGTTCGGCCGATGCTGGACATCATTCGCCGGCAGTCGACCTTCGAGGAAGTTCAGGGGGGGTTGGACGAAAGCAACGCGTTGTACGAAGCACGCCGCTGCCTGTCCTGCGGCAACTGCTTCGAGTGCGACAACTGCTACGGGGTTTGCCCGGACAACGCGGTGATCAAGCTCGGTCCCGGCAAGCGCTTCGAGTTCAACTACGACTATTGCAAGGGCTGCGGATTGTGCGTGGCAGAGTGTCCTTGCGGTGCGATCGACATGGTGCCCGAAAATAATTAAGCATCGTTCTTGAGTTGATGCAGTGAAGCGGGGCGGTGACTGGTGTCACCGCCCCGCTGT